>JAFUNS010000008.1 GCA_017472925.1 Bacteroides sp.
CCTGATAGCAGGTCGGTATGACCGACTGCTTGACTGTTGTTTAATACTGCTTGTGACATAACATTATATATTTCTTGTTAGTCCGGCTATTCGGGGCCGGAGTTCCCAAACTACAGGCTCTAAAAGGTCGTGTTCTCGTCAGGCAAGGTTGTGTGGAAAAATACAGAAAGCCCCACGGGGCGAGGATGATTTTTCCACGACACCCGCAGGGCTTGACCTTGCTTGGACGAACAGAACACGAGTTACCTTTGCCTGTGGTTTGGTGAACTCTGGTTACGGAATAATGATATATTTTTTCTTAATAATCTTTACTTTTTGAATTATCGTGATATTTATTTAATAAATAACTTGTTGATTATGGCTAGATGTAAGTGTAAATCACGATTAAAACCTGTGAGTGTACGAGATTATACTCGTTTCCGAAGAGGCATATGGGAATATGTCAGGACACATTGCAGGAAACTTCCTAGGAGAAGTTGATTGTGGCATTTGTCAACGAGGTGCTATAAATCGTTGAGTAGAAAAGGCGGTCAATTGACCGCCTTTTCTATATTAGATATGATAAGATTATCTCAGTATTTACTAATAATTGGAGAAAAAATCGTATCTTTGCACTTAGAAAAGAGTTATTTGAAAAGCATGAGGAATATAGTGTAATAAAACAAGTTAGCAATTTCTTATTCATTGCCCATTCTCATGCAAGTTCTTCTTAATGGTTTGATACTCAAAGAATCTTAATCAAACTTCATCAAATATAACAAAAAAGAGCGCATCTTGTTGGAATGCGCTCTCTTTTTATAGTTTAAAACAATACATTTGTTTCATTGAACAATTTCTTTTCGCTCAGTTTAACCACCTTACCAAACTGTTCCAATTGCTTGGTATCAATATCCTTAGGATTACCTACGATACCGATAACAACCGGTTTACCTTTTAACTGAGTATGATAGAAATCCATCAAATCCTGGAAGGTCAATTGGTCAATCTTTGGAAGATTTTCTTTTGCCGGGTCATCTGTATATCCGCGACGTTTCCATGAAGCTATCTGTTCACTCAGAGAACGTGCATCCGGTTGGTTGGTCAATACAGATTGACGTAAATAGCTCTTGATATTATCAATTCTATCGGCATGCTCAGGCATATTGGTCAACAAATTCATATAAAGTTTCACTGCATCTACCGCCTTATCGTTTTGTGTACCTACATAACCTGTAAAATAGCTCTTTGAGCCTGGCAATTCCTGAGAGACCACATATCCGTATGCTGTATATGCCATTGAATTCTTTTCACGGATTTCATTCATAATCAATCCGCTAAATCCTCCACTCATATATTGGTTGAATGCATCACGTTTTACATTCAGTTCTTTCTGATAATCGCCCATCGGTATATAGAAATATATCTGGCTCTGTTGGGCATCATTACTTGGGATGAAAAAGACCGTATTTTCCTTATATTCTTTCATTTCACGCACAACCGGCGATTTGGTTGGTTTTTCACCTGCTACCAACGGAAGCGAATTATTCAGAATCTGGTAAACGGTTTCAAAAGGCAATGTACCCGAGTAATGTATTTCAGCCGCATACTTAATGGCTTCATTAATATTACCGGTCAGTTCCGAAATGTTCATATATACCAATTCTTTATCTGTCAATTCTTTTCGATAAGAAGAATTGTCACCATACAATATGTATTGATTCAACGCATTGGCCAATTGATTCACATTTTCCTTGCGCACCAATCGTGTACCTGCCGCACTACCAATCAAGCTGTTCATCTGCTTTTCATCCAATCCCGGCATCAGCAACTGACGGGTCAGCAACAAACAAGCATCTTGCAAGGTGTTTTCATACCCACGCAAAGTCACATACAAATAGTTTTCGTCAGCCTGTACATTACAAGTGGCATGCAATTTACTCAATTCTTCCTTCAATTGTTGCGGTGTTTGGTTACCCAAGATACCTGCATTCCCCATCAGATTGGCCGCATATCCCAATTTAGGGAATACATCTGTTCCAGCGCCATACTTCAATATCAATGTAAAGACATCATTTTCTACATTCTGTGTATAATATACTCGGGAATAATCGTTCAATTGACGTTCCTGAACCTTGCTCCAATCCGCAAATTTTTCCTCCACCTTACTTGTAGCCATATTCTTGAATTGCTGTGCATAAAGCGAAGATTGTCCTACCGGAGGTTCAATGGGTTTATAACCCGGTTTCTTCATCTTTGGTAATTTATCAGGCTTACCCTGTTCATTAAATAGAATAATGTAATCGTCGGTCAAATATTGCTTGGCCACCCGTTTGATATCATCTACAGAAACATTCATTACCACATTCTTATAATCGAGCACTTTCGACAAATCTTCTTCATTAATGAATGCATTCATCAAAAGCTGGGCCTTGAAATCGTTCGACTCCATTTGCAGGTCGAAGTCACGACATAAGTTTATCTTGATTGCATCAACCACCCAAGGTTCAAACTCGCCTGCTGCTACTTGTTGAATAGCCTTCAACATTTTTTTCTCCACGCTTTTATTTGATTCAAAACGACGTTGCGCTTCATCATAATAAGGTATAGCCTGTATCAAGCAACGACCTTGTTCACGAAGTGAAAGCATTTCTGCTACACCTCCTTGCAAATCTCCATCCACCACTAATTTATCAATTGTTCCCGTAGAACTGGAATTGCTTATCAAGCGCATACAAATATCGAGCGCCGTTTCATCCGGATGGCCTACCTTCACACCGTTATAAAGCATGACCACAGAAGGATATTGTGAGAATTTGGTTGTATACTGATTTCTTCCATCAATAACCACATCCTGATATACTTTTCGTTCAGGAGTTGCTTTAGGTTGCAACTTACCGAATGCCGCAGCAATACGTCCCATGATTTTCCGTGTTTCCACCTTGCCAACTAAAATAAGTGCCATGTTTTCCGGAGTATACCAGTCTTCATAATACTTAATCAGCTGACTGAGTCGAGGATTCTTCAAATGTTCTCCCAACCCTATAATGGAACGTGAATACGGATGACCCGGGAATGCTTTTTCAAATAAGAAATTGTTCAATCGGGTGCCTGGATTATCGTTTCCTCGATTATACTCTTCATATACGGTTTCCAGTTCACTTTGGAAAGCACGGAATACAGGTTTGACAAATCGCTCGGAAGATATTTCCAACCATTTGTTAATTTGATAAGGAGGGAATGTATTATAATAAACGGTATAATCCCATGATGTTCCGGCATTAAGTCCTGTCCCCCCCATTCCCTCTATCAGTTCTGAGAATTCATTGGAGAGGCTCACTTTTCCGGCTTCAACCGTCAAATCATTTATTTCTTTACCAATGGCTTCCTTTTTGATAGGATCTGTTTCTTCGGCCATTGCATCATATTTGGCAATGATTTGTTCGTAAAGTGGTTTTTCTTTCTCCCAATTGAGCGCACCTATTTTCTGTGTACCTTTAAAAAGTACATGTTCCAAATAGTGTGCAAGCCCCGTATATTGTTCAGGGTCATTCACCGAACCAGTTCTTACAACCACTTGCCCCAACACATCTGTCTTGGTAGAATCTTCCCACACAAAGACCGACATACCATTCTTCAGTTTAAAGGCTTTCAAACCTTGTGCATTCATTTGTGAAACACAAATGAATGAAAGCAAAATGCTAATAAATAGTTGTTTCTGCAGTTTCATAAATCCCATTTTTCACCTCTTAATTACATATCGTTATTATTATAGCGCAAAGGTAAACAAATTATCATATATAACACTACATATACTTACTTTTTTAAAATGAAAGCTTTTATGTAATCCAATATACAAGCAAAAAAAGAGCGTATCCTAAGGATACGCTCTTTCTCTAAACTTATTAATTCAATTATTCTGCAATTGTCATTGTAGAGAAATAACGGTTATAATGAGCTATGACTATATATAGTAATGGCAACATCTCCAATGATAGGAAATGTTGCCATTGATTTTATATTACTTTATCGGATTGCTCCCATTGATTTAGAGTGTATTAATACCATTCTATGGAATATCATAAAGAACGGACAATATGCCATATTTTTATTTTCGTCGTTGGAAATCTTACATCATCAAAGATGAAAGGAAACCATTTAATTCTTTAACGGTGGAAAAAGAAGCAACAGTACCTTTAGGAGTCATTTCTTTTTTTTCTCCTTTTTGTGTCTGACTTACGGCATGGATTATTGATTGAATGTCATCGGGCACATGAATGGTTTCAATATGTTTTTGAGGAATATTACCCCCATCCTTTATAAACTGGTTATAATATTCATCAATAAAGCTACGGGTGGCAAAGAGTACTTTAGAAAAATCAATCATTACGTTTTCAGCCTGCTGATGTTCTATGAATACTCTCAAATCGGTTACTGTTGACCTCGATTTTAAATCTTGGCTTAATATGTCTGTTATGTCAAGAGTTATACTATTCATAATTCACGTTATTCTACATAATTAATATAATTGAAATTCTCGTTTTGATAAGGTATTCGCATAGCAACTATCGTGCCTGGACATTTTAATCCATTAGGTAAATCTATAAATTTATTAATGTCTTTATTATATAAAAACATGGATTTACCAGAAATCATGACAAATGAACCGTTCAGGCCATTGACAAGCATCCTTTTGGAAGTGATAATGCCGTACCCTCGATTCTCTGCATTTGGTAGATTTTTTGTTGAAATACCTCTATTGGCCGCTTGGATAGCCTCTAAATCAGTTTCAATATCAAAATCGTTATTTTCATGGTAACTTCCCAATAAAGTTATCCCATTGTCTGCAACACAAATATCTAAATATTGCTTATGGGGATATGCCTGTGCAAATATATATCCCCGCTCCGACTTAGAATGTTGGGTTATATTGTCTACACACTCTTCAATCATATATTTAATACCCGTTGCAACGTTTGTCTCTATTTTTGCTTGTCTGATCAATAGATTTTCGACAGCTGTAAGTATGTGATTCTTTATATCTTCTGAATCATTGGTCGCAGGGAAATTAATTATTGGTATATAAGTTTTTGAAGAAAACCCTTCAATGAGAGCCTTGAAAGTCGATAATCTCATTTCATCCGCTATCAATCCTTTCTCCCATCTTATAACCGAAAGATATTCCGTAGTATTACTTGTTGTCACTTTATGTTTCTCATCTTTAAGAAAAATCATTAGTGGAAGTACAAAGATAGGAGTAACAAAAGAAGCGTGTGTAAAATCAATCATTATTTCTTCTGTGGTATTGGCACTATTTACTTGTTCCATGATGTTGAAAACAGGAACTAAACCACTAAGAAACTGGTCGCTTATTTTAATATATTCTGCGATAACCATATTATTAAGCCTCTAATTCATCCGCAAAAATATGAATTAATATAATAAAGTACAAGCAATAGTAAATGAAATACTTAAAAAAGAGGAAGTAAGTATTCGGTAAAATGAAATAATATTATCAGCCTATTATACAAAAAGAGCGCACCATTTAATGATGCGCTCTTTTATTAAAATATCCTATTATTACGGTAAAGTAATAATAATTACTCCATCAGCTGTTGTATAGTTCCAACCACCAACGCCGTCAATATAATAATAAGGTGCAAGGAAAGCTGTTTTTTCATTATACCATCTACTCTTGCTTGGATCCAAGCCCTTAAATGCTGTTGCAGGATAAGCAATAATATCTTGTCCGGCAACTGCTTCATAATTAACACCAACGGCTATTGGATTAAAGCCGATAGTGTTATCGCTGTTAGTCCAGAATTCTACATATTCACATTGCTTACCATTTCTCCAATCACCCCATTCACCATCATCATTCTTCATCGTTGCTGTATATGGATCCATGGCACGATATACTTCAAATCCTTCTGCTTGCATAATTTCAACAGGATATGCAACACCTGAAATGAAATTATCCACATAAGAACCTGTACCTAAAGAAATCCAGTTATAATTCTTAACCATGGTGATAGTAGAAGTAGCATTACCTGAAACAGAAACATTTTCTTCCGCAATAGAAAGCACTGCTTTATATTGGAAACCAATTTCCATGTTTCCTACACTAAATGTATATACTGCCTTATTACTTCCTTCTTCAAAAGTTACAGATTCTGCACCACTTAAGATCTCAGAATTAAACTTGGCTGTAATCGGTAATGTGACAGTACCGTTAGTATTGCTTCTAAGAATTTCGACTTTTACTTCTGTCAATGTTTCAGACGCTTCAATACTGTATTTAGAAGCAGCTTGAACAAAAGAATACTTTTCGGCTTCTTCTATATACTCATCCCAATATTCGCCTTCGCTACAGCTTGCAAACATTGATGTGATGGCAAGCAAAGCCATGAATATAATTGAATGTTTTAATTTCATAAATAAATGTTTTTAAAGGTTACTAAATTAATTGTCTGCAACCGGAGATGGAGCAGTCAATGTAGGATTAGTATCGTGACTCAACATCGGATTAGCTTCGATTTCAGAGTTAGGTATCGGGTACACCAATACAGGATCACCAGCTGGAATGTTGTAAACGAATGCAGCTTCGAAACCTGCGCCACGACGATCGATAGGTTTCTTCAAACGCATAATATCTGCATATGAGAATCCTTCACCCCAGAGCTCAATACGACGTTGTTGCCAAACTGCTTCCTGTACGCCTTCCGGAGAAGATGCCAAACAAACATAAGCCGGGTCACGATAAGTAGAAACGAAATTCTGCAAAGTTGCAGCTCCTGCAGAAGCATTGCCAGACATAGCTTGCGCTTCAGCAAGAATCAAATACATTTCTTCTACACGCATCAAAGGAATGTCGTTAGCATTTACAGATGTATATGTTTCATTGTTATAGCAACCATATTTTACTTGTATATATGGAAGCGGATTCTTGTTATCATCCAAAGCTGCGCTTGAAATGTAAGCTTGTTGTTCTGCATTCAAATTGGCCGACAAACCTTTTTCATTTAACCACCAACCTTTACGAACATCAGTTTCAGGAATAGAATTATACAATGATTTGCTGATTGTACGCCATGCGCCTACTGAAGCATAACCATAGTTCAACGAACCCATGTGAGAAGGGAAATTACAGATACCGGTCTCAACAACGTCATCTGTTTCGGCTATCAATACACCCCACATCCAAGAAGGCGCTTCAATGTCACCGAAAGTAGGTACACTTACTTCTGCAATGCTATATGGTTGTCCATCATGCAATGATATTGCCTTCTGTGCATCCGAAGCTGCATCAGCCCAATTGTTCATCACCAAATTTACACGAGCACGCAAACCATAAGCAACAGCTGCATTGATATAACGTTTGTCATCTCTTTCCTTTGTAGAAGATTCAAGCAAAGTAATTGCTGTGTTCAAGTCGGTCATAATCTGAGCATATACTTCTTCTACTGTTGCACGTGGACAACCATTAGAAGCCACTTCATCTGCATTCAAGTCTGTAATCAATGGAACACAAGGCTTACTCTCATTGCCTACATATGTATGCTGGTACAATTGTGCCAATGTAAAATAGTCAAATGCACGAGTAGCCAAAGCCTGTGCCAAATAGAATTTCAAAGAATTATCTTCAGTTGCCGGGTCTACAATCTTGGCCAATGAGTTAGCTGCATAAAGTTGCTTGTAAATGGTACGCCAAAACAAATTGGTACCAACTCCGGTTGGAGAAATGTCTGAATATGTAACAGCTGAAGCAAACCAGTTGTAACCAATTGAAGTCGAAACAAAATCCATACCTCTGGTATCGGTCCACAACATGATAGCTGCATAACCAAAATCATTATGATAACCAGTACCAATAGCGTTACCAAACTGGTTGGCCATAGCAGGAACTGCTGATACAGTTGCTTCAATACGTTCTGGATTCGAAGCGACTGTTTCAGATTTTTGCTCACTCGTAATGGTAGAGCCCATCGGTTCTGTATCCATATCGTTACATCCAACAAGCAGAACGCTTGCCAATGCCGATGCGATAAATTTGAATTTTATATTTTTCATTGTTTTCAGCTTTAATAAATTAGAATGTTAATTTGATACCACCTGAAATTGTACGCATTGCCGAATATGTATCACCACTGGTACCTCTAAAGCCTTGACGTGGATCCATACCCTTACGAGTAGAGAATAAAGCTACATTATCAGCTGCCGCATAAAGACGGAGAGACTGAATATGCAAACCGCGTGTCCAGTTCTTCGGTAATGTATATCCCAAAGTAATATTATTAATTGACAGGAAGTTGGAAGATGTCAACCAACGATCTGAAAATTCGTATGTATACTTATCGCTACGGTTGATGCGAGGAACATCAGTATTCGGATTTTCCGGTGTCCATGCCTTGGCAATATCTGTATGCCAGTTTTGACCGGCATAATAGCTGTCACCATTATGCATCAATGCTTGATAAGAGTAGTCAAAAATCTTACCGCCCAATTGATAAGCCATTTGGATAGAGAAATCGAATCCATAGAAATCAAGGCTGGTACCGAAACCACCATATACGGTTGGAAGCAAGTCTTCTGTAGCTTCACGGCCGTTAGCATAAGCTAAATCATAATTGGAGGTAGTGTACCATTCCGATTTGAAAGCAGCTTTTTCTTCATCAGTTGCATCTGCTGCAGGAACAGTCTTGGTCCAATATAATGCATTACCAGTAGCAGCATCTACACCGGCATACTTCACAATATAGCTACGGTACATACTTTCACCTTCTGTATAGATGGTAGAGCCTGAAATCCATTCGCCTTCCAATGCCGGATCCAATTCATTAATCTTATTCTTAGAGAATGTAGCATTACCAAACAATGTCCACTTCAAATTCTTAGTTTCAATTGGAGTATAGCTCAATTCAATTTCCACACCGCTATTAGTCATACTGCCGATATTGACAGGGATGGAGCTATAACCGTTTGAGTTAGCAACAGGTTTTGAATACAACATATCAGAAGTCTTACGACTGAAGTATTCGATAGTACCACTCAACTTGCTGTTGAACAATGTAAAGTCAACACCAGCATTGAAAGCATTACTCTTTTCCCATGTCAAATCCTTATTACCTTTGTAAACTAAAGTACCATCTGAGAACACACCATTAGCACCAGTAACAGAATATTGATCAAGATATGCATAATTGTTACCAATACGGTCGTTTCCTTGCTGACCATAAGAAGCCTTCAACTTCAAAATATCAATCCACGCTACATCTTCCAAGAATTGTTCTTTATTGATAACCCATGCAGCAGAAGCCGACCAGAAGTTACCCCAACGATTGTCCGGATGGAAACGAGAAGAAGCATCACGACGATATGAGAAGCTACCATAATACTTTTCTGCATAATCATAGTTAATACGGCCAATAATACCGCGAGTTGAATATTCTGTACGAGAACCGCTACCACGTTTCTGGTCGATAGTATTATTTACTGTAAAGTCACCTTCCTTATATAAATTCTGTCCGGAAGCACCACTGGTCTCGTAGCGATAGTCATAGCTTTCATAACCAGCCAATACGTCAAAGTTATGGTTACCGAAGCTCTTGCGGTAAGTTGCCAAATATTGTTGGTTAAATCCTGTTGTATGATAATGATACTGATAAGCATAACCACCATAGCTTGCAGACTGACCATACTTAGAGTTACCAATAGCATGATAACGAGTATTATCAACAGTAAAGCCGTATGATGCGGTTAACTTCAAGCCTTCCAACGGAGAAAGTTCTGCATACCATTTACCATTGAATATATCCATTAAGTACTCTTCTGTATTGTAAAGTAAGTCACCCATAGGGTTTGACATTGACATCCAGTTACGTGTTCTACCAGTTTGACCATTACCATAATCGTAAATAGGAAGGCCGCTTGCTGAATCATAAGCCATAGAACCGTCTGCATTACGTTGATACATCGGATAAACCGGTGCAATCATGTGAGCCAAATTAAAGGCATTTCCAGAAGAACTACCGTTAGTTTGTTCATCCGGATAACGACTCTTTGAGTTGATATAACTCATGTTGGCACCAAACTTCAACCACTTCTTTGCTTGATAGTCTACATTCAAACGAGTAGTAATACGGTCAAATCCTGAATTTTCAATGATACCACCATCTTGCAAATAACCTGCAGAGAAGTAATAATTAATACGGTCAGAACCACCTGATACACTCATGTTGTATTCTTGACGCATTTCGCTACCAATCATTTCTTTGTCCCAATTATCCGGAGTATAGTAATATTGGCCATCGTTGTAACCCAATACGGCATTTGGATTCACCTTACCATCCATACCAATCAATCCTTCACCTTGAGGCAATGTATAGATAGGATAACCAATAGCACCAAACAAATTACTATTTGCATATGCGTGAGCTGCATCAGCAGTATAGCCCAATGTTTGCAAACCTTCATTTTTAATGGCTTGATACAATGTTTCCATATAAGTATCGGTATCCTTGATTACATCATACTTGCCAACCATACGTGAATTCACACCCCAACGAGCATCAAGCGTAACGCGAGCATCACCGTTTTGTCCTTTTTTAGTGGTCACCAAGATTACACCATTAGCACCACGAGCACCATACAAAGCAGCTGCAGCAGCATCCTTCAATACAGTCATGGTTTCAATATCCTGAGTATTGATAGAAGAAATATCACCTTCAAAAGGAATGCCATCTACTACATAAAGAGGGTCGGTATCCACACTACTATTCATAGAACCGATACCACGGATGTAAACTTTAGCTGATTCCCCAGGTTGACCATTATAACTAACAGTCTGCACACCGGCAACTGAACCAGACAAAGCATTTGTCAAGTTAGACACCTGACGCTTTTCCAACTTATCTGCCTTTACCACTGAAGCCGAACCTGTAAATGCAGACTTCTTAGCAGTACCATAAGCCACCACCATCACTTCATCAAGAACCTCTGTATCAGCACTTAATACAATAGAAAGTGTTGGTTGAATCTTCACTTCCTGAGTATGCATACCAATGAAGGAAACCATCAAAGTTTCCGCCGAACTATGCAGCATCGCAAGCTGTTGATTCTCAAGCCTTGTAATCTTTGGCGTGAAAAATAAAACACACTTTACTTGATGCAGAGATGTCTTTAGATAGGAAAGGTTCTACTCCTGTTCTACCGGAATTTTGCTTATTTATTAAGATTTATATATCATCTCTCTCGCGCGCACGAATGAAAAAATCGTATATTCATCATACACTCTTGCACTTTTCTTTGTAAGTGATTAGTAAAGAGTTGGTTAATTTGTGTAAGATGATGTGTAAGATAGTGTGCAAGATGAATTCATCTTGCACACTGTTTCGTCTGTCTTCGGACGCTCCTCAAAACACTCTGCATAAAGAACAAGGCAATTAACGGTAAATCTTTCATATGTAAAGGCTTGGAATACGATTCATTTTACGTTCTACATTGTAGTTTGTATGTTCTACATTGTAGTTTGTATGTTTCACGTTGTAGTCTGTACGTTTTACGTTGTAGAACGTAATGTGCATGGTGTCTTATACCCTTAGTTATTTGCTTAGGTCGCTTTATGAATGTTCAGTTCTACCTTTGTTCTCCCTCGTTCCTGTTTATTTGCTCTTGGCGCATTTTTTCAAGTCTTTCACAATGGTACTTTCCATTACATCACTATAGAGTTGAGTAGTGGACAAATCACGATGACCAAGGAGCTTTTGTACCGTCGTGATATTCGCCCCTTTATATATTAATAAGGTAGCATTGGTGTGCCGGGCCGAATGAAACGAAAAATGTTTGTCAAGTCCGGCTAACTTACCAATACGAATCAAACGCTTGTTTAATGTAGAATTAGATTCTACGGTGAAAAAGAATGAAAGCCGGTTGCGGTATTTCTGTACCATCTTCCACGCTTTTCCTTCGAAGAGCAGGGTGATGGGCAGCTTTACTTCGGTATCGGTCTTTTGTGTACGGAATACCAACCAAGGAATACCTTCTATCCTCTGGATATTGTTTTCATTCAAATGGCAGAAATCAGAGTATCTTATACCTGTATAACAGCAAAACAAGAAAGCATCCAACGTGTGAGACAAAATCGGTTTCAGGTATGTTTGGGATAGTTCTTCCAATTTCTCCATTTCATCGGGTAGGAGAAACGTATGTTTGCTATCTTTGGTTTTGATGTGGTATCTGCGGAAAGGATACTCTTCTGCTTTAACATATCCCTTGTCTATGGCGGCATTGACAAAGGATTTTAGATGTCTCATGTGCTTGGCTACCGTATTGGTCTGATTGCCGTTACAATACAGAAAGTCTTCAAACTCATAGATGAATTTGGGAGTAAGATCTCTGAATGTAATGCCTGAGCTATAGCGCATAAGCAAGTCGTAGGTGGTTAACCGGTTCTTTTGAGTACTTTCCTTTAAGGAAGAATGAACTATTTCTTTTTTCACAAATTCCAGAAATGAAGGGCTTGATTGTGTCCTAAATGCATCTCTCAATCGGTTTAATGTTACTTCATGCCCGTTTTTCCATAACTCCAATTCTTTTCTTTCTAGTTCGATGATAAAACTTTGGAGCATTCTGTTCAGTGTGTCAGCATGAGGGTGCTTCACGATTTCATGTCTTTGTTCACACCATTGGTTGGGTGTAAGATAAATGTGCGTAGAAAAGTAGATTTTCCTTCTTTCCAAATAGGCCTCAACTTGTATAAGGGCGGTTCCTTGTGCGTTTAGCTGTTTCTTTCTGTTGTATACAGAACGATAACTGATTTTTCTCATGATGTTTGGGTTTACAAGATTTATAAAATGGTTGTTAACACTTATATGTTAAATAGTATTTCATACAAGAAACAATATTTGACAAACCTTTCAATGCTAAAGTATAAAAACGGAATATTTATAAGGGAATTGCGTGGTTTTTGTTATAAATAGACGTTGTAAAGCATAAAAATCATTCGTTTTCATGCTTTTTTTAAAGATTCGTATTATAAGTTTAAAAAAATATTAATACCTTTGCCGTTTGTTAGAGTGAATGAATTTATATTAAATGTAAAGTTAAACTTTAAGAGAGAGAATTTATGAAAAGAAAATTAATGCTGTTGATGACCTGCCTATTTATAGGTATAGGTCTGGTAAACGCGCAGATTTCGAAGGTGACAGGTACTGTTATCTCGGAAGAAGACGGTTTGCCTGTAGTTGGCGCCTCTATCGTCGTAAAGGGTACTACTTTAGGTACTGTTACTGACATGGATGGTAAGTTTACATTAACGAATCTTCCAAGTTCGGCGGAAACTTTGATGATTTCCTTCATTGGTATGCATACCATGGAAGTAAAAATTGAGCCTACACTTACCATTGTATTGAAGGCCGACACTGAAATGCTTGATGAAGTGATGGTGGTTGCTTATGGTACTGCCAAGAAATCATCTTTTACTGGTTCAGCCTCAGTAGTAAGAGGTGAAAAGATTGCCAAGATGCAAACATCCAATGTATCAAAATCATTGGAAGGAGCAATGGCCGGTGTACAAATTTCACAAAGTTCTGGCCAGCCGGGCTCTTCAGGTACAATTTACGTACGTGGTATCGGTTCAATCTCTGCAACAAAATCAGCTTTGATTGTTGTTGACGGTGTACCTTATGAAGGAAATTTGAACCAGATTGCTCCAAGTGATATCGAATCAATGACTGTATTGAAAGATGCTGCCGCCAACTCCCTATATGGTGCACGTGGTTCGAATGGTGTTGTCTTGATTACCACCAAGAAGGGACAAAGCGGTAAAGTAAAGGTCACTTTCGAAAACCGTACCGGTGTCAATATGCGTGGTGTACCCGAATACGATTTCTTGACCGATCCTCAAGAATATTATGAATTATACTGGGAATCAATGCGTAACCAAGCTGTATTCAGCGGTAAATCATATTTGGAAGCTGGTAAATATGCTTCTGATAACTTAATCAAGAACTTAGGTGGTTATAACAACTATAATGTAGCCGACAATCAGTTGGTTGACCCTATTACAGGGCGTTTGAATCCAAACGCAAAATTGTTGTATCACGATGATTGGTTGGACGAAGCATTCCGTCCGGGTATGCGCCAGGAAAATGTCATTTCTTTGAGCGGTGGTACAGAAAAGACACAATACTATGCTTCTCTTGGCTATTTGTATGACAACTCATACACTGTAAATTCAGACATGAGCCGTATCAATGCTCGCGTTAAAGTTGACCAAGAAGTTAACAAATGGTTCAAGGCTGGATTTAACTTGGCTTACAGCAACGTAAAGACCAATTCTCCGAATGTAGGTGGTACCAATTATTCTTCTATCTTCTACTTTGGACAAACCATTGCTCCTATCTATCCAGTATATATGTACGATGCAAATGGTAATAGAATGTTTAATGATCAAGGAGAACCTCTTTACGATTATGGGGTAGACATGGGTAAACGTCCGGTTGGTGCAAATGCTCATCCTATTGCTCAACAATTATACGACATTTACGAAGGAAATGCTGACGTAATCAACGCTAAAGCTTACGCAGAATTCTCTTTCTTGAAAGACTTTAAATTTACTGTCAATGCAAGTATAGATAACTTCAACAGCCGCACCGTTGACTTCCAGACACCTATAGGTGGGGATGCTGCCAATGTAAAGGGTCGTAGCACTGTAGAAATGAGCCGTTACTATGTACTGAATGCCAACCAAATCTTGAATTGGTCGCATACTTATGCTGATTTACACAATGTAGAAGTGATGTTGGCACATGAAACAAAGAACGACAAAAGCCAAAATGTATGGGCTCGTAAAGAAAACTTCCTGGTTCCTGATAATCCGGAATTGGGTAATGCCGCCAAGTTAGGAGATGCAAGTTCTGCTTCAGTAGAATATGCATTGGAAGGATACTTCGGACAGGTTAAATATGACTTTGACGAAAAGTATTATTTCTCTGCAAGTTATCGTCGTGATGCCTCTTCACGTTTCCATCCGGACAATCGCTGGGGTTCTTTCTGGTCTGTAGGTGCATCTTGGAGAATCAACAAGGAAAAATTCATGAAAGACATTGCCTGGATTAACGACTTGAAGTTTAAAGCCAGCTACGGTACTCAAGGTAATGACGGTTTGACTAATAACCAGCCTTACTTGGATCAATACCAAGTAGTTCCAAACGGTGGTGAAATTGGTATCAACTACATATTCCGTGGTAACAAGGACATTACTTGGGAAAAGAGTAAGAGTTTCAACACAGGTTTTGAATTCCGTTTCTGGGATCGTTTCAGCGGTATTGTAGAATACTTCCGCAAAGACACACGCGACTTGCTTTACGCCAAGCCTTTGCCACCGTCACAAGGTGTACCTTCAAGCATTTACGAAAATACCATGTCAATGCGTAACGAAGGTTTCGAATTAGAATTGTCTTATGACATTTTCAAGCAAAACAGCTTCAAGTGGAGCGTTGCTTTGAATGCTACTCACTATAAGAATGAATTGCTCGAATTGCCAGCTGACCGTCCACAAGACGGATGGGCTACAGGTAGCTATTTCCGCAAGATAGGCAAACCGCTCTATAATTACTATGATTATAAATTTGCCGGTGTAGATCCAGAAAATGGTGACGCATTGTATTGGGCCGACGACAAAGACGAGAACGGTAATATTATCGGTCAGAAGAAAGTGGTAGGAACTACATCTGCCACTCGTTATGAATTGGACAAGTCTCCAATCCCTGACTTGTACGGTGGTTTCTCTACCAACCTTGAAATTCACGGATTTGATTTTGCTGCTAACTTCGCATACCAATTGGGTGGCTATGTATACGACAGCCAATATAGTTCATTAATGAATTCAGGTGACGCTGGAAATAACTGGCATAAGGACATTTTCAATCGTTGGACTCCAGAAAACCGCTACACCGATGTTCCACGTTTGCAAGAAGGTTCTTTGGACCAAAGTGTAAGCGGTGACTATAGCTTAACTTCAGCATCTTATTTAAGCCTCCGCAATATCACTTTAGGATACACTCTTCCTAAGTCATGGTTAAGCAAGGCTAAGATTGAAAAATTACGTCTGTATGTAGTGGGCGACAACATGTTCCTTGTTTCTGCACGTAAAGGTTTTGACCCTCGCCAATCCTTCACAGGCTCTACCGGTTACAATTACTCTGCATTGCGCACAATTTCATTCGGTATAAACATGGAATTTTAATTAATTAAAAAGAGAACAATATGAAAATCAATAAGATATTATTACTTTCGGCCATTGCTTGCAGCTCTTTGGCAAGTTGTGGCGACGAGTTCTTTGATGTAGAAAACTCTGATGTTGCCAGCAAAGACCAGATTGACGCAATTGGCAATTCAAGCCCCGATGCCCTCATCAAAATTGTAGAACCGTTGATGTTAGGTTTGAATAACTACACCTATCAATACAATACCCAAAGCAGTTCAAATACTGTACATGAAGACTTCGGTTTGATGGGTATTTACCACTTGGGAGATGTTATGAATGACGACTTGGCTTTTTACACACGTGGCAGCGGTTGGTTTACCTACGATTACGAATTGGACTATTGGGCAGAACAATACAAGCGTCCATTCTTCTATTGGAACTTCTTTTATTCTATCATAGCCAAATCAAACGATATCATAGCTATGATTTCTGCCGAAGTTACTGACCCTGATTTGAAAGCCTATCGTGGTGCAGCTTTAACCTATCGTGGTTTTGCACATGCATATTTGGCGCAGATGTTCCAACAAACATACATTGGCAATGAAGATGCGCCAGGTGTACCCATCGTTTTGACTCCAGCCGAAGCTGAAAATGCAGTTGCAGGCCGTGCTCCTTTACGTCAAGTATATGCACAAGTTGAAAAAGACTTTAAGGAAGGTATAGAATTCTTGGCTGGTTGGGAACGCCCTAACAAGACTATGATTGACGAACAAGTAGCCGCCGGTCTATACTCACGTATTTGTTTGGTAACAAACAATTGGGATGATGCCATCACTTATGCACGCAAAGCACGTACCGGTTACCCAGTATACACTCCTGAAGAACTTTTGGATAATAGTGCATTTAATAATATAGCAGCAAAAGAATGGATGTGGGGTATGGACATTACAGCAGAAACCACATCAATGTTTGCTTCTTTCTTCTCATTCATGTGTTCGTATGACGCTGGTTACGGTGGTGATGTAGGTCAATACCGTATGATTGACGCACGTTTGTACAGCCAAATGTCGCCAACAGATGTCAGAAGAGGTCTTTTCAAGCACAGCGAAAGCGGATATAGCTATACTGCACAAGAAAGTGCATTCCCTGATTACACAAACATCAAGTTCAAGAAAGTAGCAAACTGGGAAGCTGACTATGTATATATGCGTGTTTCTGAAATGATTTTGAACGAAGCCGAAGCTTTGGCACACAAGGGAGACCAAGCAGGAGCAGCTACCGTATTGAAAGAATTGATGAGCCAAAGAGACCCATCATGGAACAAGGCATCTGTAACAGCCGATGAAGTATACCAACAACGCCGTTTGGAATTGTGGGGTGAAGGTTTCTCTTTGTTTGACCACTTACGCCTGAAGAAAGGTGTAGAGCGTAATTATGAAGGTACAAACCATTTATCAAGCGCACGCTATACCATTGCTGCAGATAGCTGGTACCTGCACTTCCAAATTCCATTGCGTGAATTGGACAATAGTGCAGACATCAGCGCAGAAGACCAAAATCCGGCACCAAGTGAAAATAAGTTTCAATAATCACACTTATTAAATAGAATATACAATGAAAAAGATAAGTATAATTGCTTTAATGTTAAGTGCATTCTTTACCACTTCGTGTGAGAATGACGCTACACTTGAAGAAACAAGAGTGGCAGACATTTCGGCTCCTTCGGTGACAATGAATGTATCCGTAAATCAATATGATGCCACATTTGATATAACATTGAGTTCTCTTGGCGAACCTGCCACAAGAGAATATGGTGTAATGTATAGTACCGAATCACAACCTACAGTGGACAATTCTGTCTTTCTTGCAGCAGAGGATGTATCAACTAACAATACAAGTATAACCGTTAGTCTAATGCCGGGTACTACATACTATGCTTGTGCATATGCACTTACAGCTAATCAGATAGCTACCTCAGAAGTTAAGACGTTTACTACAGAAAAAGCTCCCGAATTCAGCGCTGAAATGTTGAATAACAGAGTATATACTGGTACAGTCACCAGTTATTTTGGAGATACATACAACTTCGAAGTAACAACTGTTGTAGACGCAGAAGACAGCAACAAGATATGGTTCCAAAACCTTGACCCGTATTTTGCAGCCAATGGCTTCACTGCAGATAAGGGAGTTAACAGCTTCTATGGTATATTGGATGTTGAAAACAAAATGATTACATTGCCTATCGGTCAAGAAATTGGCTATAATGATGTAGCATTATATGCATTCAACACAGAAGACCCAGATACAGCGACTGGTTACACTGACTTACAGATACAGACTGATGAATTAGGTAATATACTCATATTCAAACAAGCATGGGGTATGAACTCTTCTGGCGGATGGTATAATTTATTCTATGGCATGACATTGAAAGCTAAATAAGTGTATAAAAGAGGATGTATACATCCTCTTTTATTGTTTGCTTTATCACTATAAAAATTAATCGGTCGGTTAGAAATGTTTTAACCGACCGATTATTTTTTATATTATTATTGGCTTATTACTTCACTTGAATCACTAAATAACGAGAAACACTCCAGAACTCGTTAGGGTTAGTTATTTTCAAAGTCAATTGTTCTTTGGCGTCCTTAACCAACTCATAAGAGCCTGCCGGGTGAGTAGTAAGCAGTTCCGCATCTTTTGAATATAACTTGATTTCCTTATCGGTACGAATATCAATCTGAGTAAAATAATCCTTATTGAAATCACCATCCTTCAACACTTGTTTCTTCTGAAGAAATTTTTGTGTAAGAATTTTCTGATCTTTCAATTCCGATTTAGTTCCAAATACAAACCAAGCTGTATTCAAAGCCTTATCCTGACTGGCCACTGTAGCAGCTTTAGCCTCGTTTTCGGCAACAAGGTCCTTCACATTTTGGCTTAATCCGGCTACCGCATCATCCAATTCGGCTATACGAATATTCTTAGCAGCCAACTCACTTTGTAAAGTAGCAATCTGTTGTTCACGTGATTCCAATTCAGCTTTCAAACCTGCCAATGTCTTTTTCATTTGAGCAGAAGCATAGCGGCTATTCTTCAATTGGTCTTCCAATTTCTTAATCTGTTCGCGATTGGCTTGCAACTTTTCACTAATAAAGCGAATATCTTCCTTTATTTTTTGAGCATCCGATGCACCTTCCACATTATCGCGTTGCAAATCCACACGATTCTCGGCTTCATTAATTAGACGGAACCCTTCTTGCACTTCATTCAAAGCTCCTAAAATACCCTCCATCTCTGCATCCTTTTCAGCAAGTGCCACCGACAAGGAATCATTTTGCGCCTTCAAGGCTTCATTCTGCGCTCTGTTACCACAAGAAGCCAACAGAACTACACATCCTACTGCTAATAATAGTTTTTTCATCTGTTTTAATATTAAGTTTATTTAGCTTTCTTTTCCTCCCAAAATAACAACTATTTCACCTTTAGGTTCAGTAGTTGTAAAATGTTGAATAACCTCGGCCAATGTACCACGTACACATTCTTCATGAATTTTGGAGATTTCACGGCATACAGCAACGGAACGCTCCGCACCAAAATATTCGGCAAATTGGGTTAAGGTTTTCACCAACCGATAAGGTGATTCATAGAAAATCATTGTACGCTTTTCTTCCTGCAAAGAGGTTAGACGAGTCATCCGGCCTTTCTTCTGAGGCAAAAAACCTTCAAAACAAAAGCGATCATTAGGAAGTCCCGAAGAAACTAAGGCAGGAACAAAAGCCGTTGCCCCTGGTAAACATTGTACCTCTATCTCATTACGAACACATTCACGCACCACCAAAAAACCCGGATCGGAAATAGCTGGGGTACCCGCATCGGATATCAACGCAATAGTTTCACCTGCTTTAATACGATTAACTATTCCTTCCACCGTTTGATGTTCATTAAACTTATGGTGGGATATCATGGGCTTTTTGATTTCAAAGTGTTTCAAGAGGATGCCCGATGTACGAGTATCTTCAGCAAGAATCAAATCGGCTTCCTTCAAGACACGGATAGCTCGAAAAGTCATATCCTCCAAATTACCTACAGGAGTAGGCACAACATATAGTCTTCCCATCTTACGGTTTTCTTCTATTTATGGCAGCAAAAGTAAAAAGAAAACCGTATATTTGCAACAATTGAACTTGGCAAAGCGTTTTTAATAAACATTTTTTCAGAATAGTATTATGTTGGAGAAGAAAATTACTTTTGATAGTTTTATCCGAGGAATTATCAGCGGAGCTATTATAATAGGTATATTATATATGGTAAACCTACTCAGTGGAGTTTTACTTCCTTTCCTTATAGCTTGGCTTATCGCATATTTGATATACCCATTTGTTACCTTCTTCCAATATAAGCTTAAATTCAGAAACAGATCTTTATCCATATTTACCGTATTAATTCTCTTGTTTATCATCATAACATTAGCGGGACTTTTATTGGTTCCGCCTATTGTTGAAGAATTTGCCAAACTTAAAGATTTGCTTACGGCCTATTTTATAGAAGGGAGCAAACAAGCGGCTATACCGGGAACCGTAGCCAATTTTATCAAAGAGCACATCGACATGATGGAAATTCAACGTTCTCTGAATCAAGAGCATTTAGCTAATACCATTAGAAGCATATTACCACAAGCTTGGAATATATTATCACAATCAGTCAATGTTATCGTTGGGTTATTTGCTTCATTCATCATACTACTTTATACCTTTTTTATTCTATTAGATTACGAGTCTATCGCATCGGGGTGGATAGGGCTTATTCCCATCAAGCATCGCGAAAAAGTGACACGCGTTGTCAATGATGTAAAAGAAGGTATGAATCGTTATTTCCGAGGACAAGCGTTGGTAGCCTTTTGTGTAGGCATTTTATTTAGCATTGGTTTTGTGATAATAGACTTCCCATTAGCCATAGGTTTCGGACTATTTATTGGGGTATTAAACTTAGTACCTTATTTACAATTGATAGCTTTTATACCAACTATTCTATTGGCTTTATTGAAAGCAGCTGATACTGGGGAAAACTTTTGGTGGATTCTTATCAGTGCATTAATAGTTTTTACTGTTGTTCAAATCATACAAGATGGTTTTATTGTCCCCAAAGTTATGGGAAAAATCACAGGGCTTAACCCTGCCATCATTCTCCTATCACTATCTGTATGGGGTGCATTAATGGGAATAGTGGGAATGATCATCGCATTACCATGCACTACACTGATGCTTGCTTATTATAAAAGGTATATAAAGAAACAAGAAACCAGCGAACAAGCGTTACAAAAAGAAAAAACAAGCGAATAAGTTTGCCTATTCAAAAAAAAGCACTACCTTTGCACCCGCAATTCGAAAGAATAGACAAAGGTTTGATTCGCTAGCTCAGCAGGTAGAGCACAACACTTTTAATGTTGGGGTCTTGGGTTCGAGCCCCAAGCGAATCACGAAGACGCTGTTAATCAATAGGTTAGCAGCTTTTCTTTTTGTGTATAGTTGAGAAAAGTGTTCCCAACACTATAAAATTGGACAGTTTTCTACGTTTTATATCAACATTTTGGGTCAATAAAATTTATCTACGATAATTCATAAGCTGCTGATTATCAAGGAAAGTACCAACACTAATGGAAAGGCAGTTTTTTATCGGCAAAATCTTGGTGAACTTTTACCTGAGAAATCCCAAATCTTCGAAGCCTACGATGATATATATGGTGGTAAGATTTGACAAGAAGAATTATGCATTCAGCACAAGAGCAAAGGTATATCCATATCAATGGGATAGGAATACCCAAGAAGCAATATGTGATATTGGTTTGTGTAAGTTGGATAACCTTAATAATATGAAAGCCAATAATACAATAGCTGCATTCAAAGAAAGAATCTATCATTTGAAGACCTTCCTTTGTAATAATCCGCAAGAAATAGTATCTTTACCACGATTATTAACTGAGATGTTTGCAATTAAAATGGACCGCAAAAAGAAAGTAGATGAAACAAAGACTATAGATGTTGTTAAATTGATTGAAGAAGAAGTTTCAAAAGACGCTTCAAGGGAAGAGAGTACAAATAATAACTACTTGAAGGTAATGCCTGATTTGAGAGAGTTCATCAACCAAAGAGGTATATCCATTACGGAATATCGTCAAATGGATAATGACTTTTTTTATGAGTTTACCATTTGGTTTGCCAAAAAAATACAAAGGAAAATTGCAAGTTAGTACAGTTAATTCAAACCTGAATTATGCAAGAAGTGCCATTGTTGAAGTTGGAACCTCTTTGAACTTGCTTACGAAAACTGAAGTTAAGAATATAGTATTTGAAAGGTTTCCTGACAAGACTCCTGATAATCATATATTCCTTCGCAATCACGAAATTGTAGAGATATATAATTATAAACCCGAAAGTGAATTGGAAGACCAAGTGAAAGACATATTTTTAGTAGAATGTCTACTCGGTTTACGTTTTCAAGACATCGTACAAATAACCTCGGATGCAACAAAGCAAGTACAAGGTGTAAACACCATATCCGTAAAAATCGAGAAAGTTCAAGACCCTGTAATGTTTGATTTTGTCTTTGAAATCGCAAAAGACATTATATTAAAGAAGTATGATTGCCAATTACCAAGACTTACAAACAAGAAGGTTAACAAGATAATTAAAATTATCTGCAAGAAGATTGGTGGTTCATTCAATGACAACATCACTCAATACCATCATTATATTGGAGAAGCTGAAGTTAGAAGTTCTGTTAAAAAAAAATACGACCTTGTGTCAACTCATACAGGAAGACGCACCTTTGTAACCTTGCTTGCTTTGAGAGGTTGGAATTATAATGAGATTGCACGCTACACAAGGCAGTCATTGCTAATGGTTCAACATTACGACAAAAGCAAAGCATTACCCGCAGAAAAGAAGATTTTCGAGAACACTTATAAGAATAACCCTGAACAGATTGTTTGGCTATGCGGTGAACGGAATGACAAACTGCCTCAACAACCACAAGTCAGAAAAACAAAAGTCAACTTTATGACAGAACAAGCCAATGGTGTAATGACAACAATTGTCAACGATGTCGATGAGGCCAAAAATGTTCTAAATTTTTTGGGTGCAGATGTTGACGAGTATCTACATATCCAAAATGTTGATTTGCTGATTCGGATGATATGCCAATATGAAAGCGAAATTATCAAACGGTTCGGTACAAATATTGACGAGATTAAATCTATATTCAACGAATACGAGAACAGCAAACAAAGGAAACAAGCTTTACGTGCATTGGTTGAAAAAATTAAAGAGGTTTAATTAAATAGGAAAGAGGTGGAATTGATATAGTTCCACCTCTTTTTATATGGGGGGTTAATCAAACCTTTCGTATTCAATAGTACCATTTACCGTATATGAAGTATCATTGTTTCTTCTATTGAATTTAAAGTTGTTAAATTCCAAACAAATGGTGTTGTTGTTGACAGATTTTACTACAATTTTTCCACCATTATCTTCAAATCTGGAAGCGTCGGCAGAAGTCAGATAACAAAATGTGCTAACAGTAACGATGTCTGTAATATCATCCCCACTATGGAGCTTGTCCAAATCGTATATATCGTACAATTTGATTGAAAACCGATATGAATCTTCGTTTCCGTATAGGAGTGTTCCAAAATAGCATCCTACGTCTGCATATTCTTCTAATACACCATCTTTACATTCGCTGTTTTCTGCTCTATAACTATTACTATTGATAGTTACAGAACCTTTTAGGCTATTATCTCCATCCTCATCGTTGGAGCATGAGGACAAACTTATAAGACATAGTATAACATACACTATGGTTGTGTAAAATTTTCTTGTCTTCATAATGAAAATGCTATTAGCGTTCAAGTTCTATTATACCCTGCAAGAAATCACCAAGGTCTATTTTTAGCACTAATTTATCGGCTGTTAGTTTTTCGATTCTATAGTCGAATGGCATATAATCATCAACATCTATGTCAAAGATACTGAGGATTTTGTTGTCAACAGAATATTTAGCATTGATAATTTCACCATATTCAACCCATTTACATGTCATATCTTCATTAAAAATAATCCAATCTCCAATTGTCATATCCTCTTCAACTTCACCCCATTCACTTGATGATTCAACATTGACCACATACCATTTCCCTATAAGATTGCTTGAATTGGCCTCATCGTCAGAATTAGAACATGACGAAAAAATTAAAATGCCAAATAGAATAAATATTAAATAGATATATTTTTTCAGATTCATAGTTACAAAATTAAAAGTGAGAGGCGTTATGCCTCTCACATCGTTTATTAAAACTTATAAGTTAAGCCTAATGTGGGTACAAGTTGATTGAAATTGTTTATAATTTGATACTTACATTCAAGCCCCAAAGACAAATTATTCGTTAAAGGATATTCAGCACCAGCACCTAGGTTAACCATTATTTCGCCGCTGCTAACAGAACCACTTTCAATATCTTCATCTTCATAGTCATAACCTATACTCCAATCTGCCTTACAATTTGCATACCCCAAACCAACCAATGGATACACTTTAAATTTATCACCAAGGTCGAATAAATAATGTACATTTACCGAAGCGTCCCATAGGCCAAGACCGTCTTTTTCCAAATAATAATTAAAAGCAACTTCGCTTCGAATGGCATCAGTAAGGCCATACTGTAATTTCCCACCAAAACCTACATTTTTAATCTCTGTTCCGTAATTAACATTAACACCTACAGCTATAACATTTTTCTGTGCCATAGCACTGCTTACACCTACCATAAGGATGATAGCGACCATCAATAACTTCTTCATATTAGTTTGAATTTTTGTACAGCAGACCCAACTGTACATTAAAAAATGAAAGAAAGTGTGAGCCTATATTAGTTCAATCCTACTGATAGGCCTTCGACTGCCCTGAAATGGATATGAAAAACGGCTCACACCTTTGGCGTATATGTTGAGAACCATATATAACAACCAAAGGGAAGAACGTCCTTTGCAATTCCAATTTCAAGAGATGAGGTGTCGAAGTTCATCAGTATGGAATAAACTAAAACGCTTCCTTATAATACTAAACGCAAATATAAGAAGATTTTAGTAAAAGGCCGTCTTTTGAGCCGCTATTTTTGTACAAATGTAGTTGTTTTTTGCGTTTTAGGTGCAAAATTCCGTCTTTATTCTCTGTACTGTACTAATTCCACGTTGGGAAATCTTTGCCACATTACGGACTGAATACCCCTTTTTGAGCAATTGAATAATATCTTTGTATTCCTCTTTCTTCTGTTCGGTGGTCTTAATGCTGCCTTTCTTTCTACCCACCTTACCGCCATTTGCCTTGTAATTCTTGTAACCACTTGACAAGCGGAACTGAATGTTATCCCTTTCAATTTGGGCACAAGTAGCAAGTGTAGCCAACATTATCGGAGCAAACATTGATGGTTTACCATTATCATCCAAAAGGGTGAATTGTTCCTTTTGCATATACAAGTTAATCTTATGGTCAATGAGTGTCTTTACCGTCTCCAATACTTCAAATGAACTTCTGCCAATTCTTGAAAGTTCACTTGTAAGCAAAATATCTACCTCATTGGTGATGCAATAAT
This sequence comes from Bacteroides sp., assembly GCA_017472925.1. Lineage (GTDB taxonomy): Bacteria > Bacteroidota > Bacteroidia > Bacteroidales > Bacteroidaceae > Phocaeicola. Next base: position 25,833 of record JAFUNS010000008.1, read on the forward strand.
CAACGGCATCTTGTAGTACGGCTCTTTCATCATTCCGCTTTCCACCACTTATGTACTCTTCGAACACTTCAACTACTTCCAACTTTGTAAACTCTGCATAAGCTTTCAAATCTGACACTTGACGTTCCGTATTCTGTCTGTTCCGTTCAATGGTGCTACTTACACGTGCGTATATAACTGCCTTTTTCATATCTTCACATTTATGTTCATTAAATCCTTTGGATTGGGTGGTTACACTATATCGGGGCTATTCGTGTTCAAACAATCATTTTTTGAACACATCTATTTTTTGAATACAATAAAATTTTATCCAAGCACTTGGATAACCAAATTCCCCAACAGCTTCTTCCTATGTGATACTTTCTTCTTTCCATATTTATTATTTGTTCTTTTTTGATATGACAAAGGTAATACAATTATATTACCTTTGCAAATATTTATCATATTATTTTATTATAAAATGAATATTATTTATTACTAATAGTTGGATTATAACTAAAAAGTAATAACTTTGTAGCACAAACAATAAATCAGGTAATATGATTGAATTACGAATAGCGGAAATCCTTCAAGAAAAGGGCATTAGTAAGACAGAATTTGCAGACATGATGGGGATAAAGAAGCAAAATGTAAATGTTCTGTTGGAAACTAATAACATTAAGAAGTTGGATGAAATCGCCAATGTATTGAGGGTTGAACTTACTGACTTATGGAAGGACAAAAATGTTTTAGAACCTTCTGTAAATGGCTTCGTGGAAATAAATGGCGAAGTGTTTACCATTAAATCTATTGAAGACTACAACAGACTATATTCAACGTTGAATAATTAAATTTTATTCGTCATTTAATACAGTAAACGGTTTATTTCGTCCTACAAGGGCGTATAAAGTAATATTTCGTTATTTACTATAAACCTCCCTTGTTAGATTCATTCAACAATTTATTGATTTCCACTCTTACTATCTTCTTAATTTGGCTTTCTTTAAGCATTAAGGCGAGGTTGGTAAAGCTCAATTGGTTTTGGCCTAAAAGATGACTTAAAGCACTTTTATGAGCCTCACCATCCGTTTGTTTCACATTTTGTACATCTTCTTCTTCTTTTATGGCTTTCCTGATTGCCGCATACCTCGCTTTTTGCGTTGCACTAATCTTGTTTTTTGTTTCAGATGAATGTTTCTTTCCCCACATTGGATTGAGATTTCCCGATTTCATCACACTTTGTTTTGTATTTTGCATAGCTTTTCTTATTATTCAAGCATTATTATCAATATTATACATTAAAATGTTATCTTTGAATTAACTTTGAAGTTACTCCATATATTTATAAATATCACTAATATATAAAAATTGAAGACTAAATTGTTTTAAGAATGAAAAATAAGATGAAAATTGCAGCTATCAACTGTTTAAACATAAATAGTATTATCGACAAACATATAGAATTGGTTACAAATCCTGTGACCAAAGGAGAAATTATTGAAAAGGATAATAAATTGGTGTGTGTTGAAGAAGTGATTAGAGAAGCTAAAGCGGCTCCAAGAAGAAGCGTTCTATTCCATAAATATGTATATCTATTACATTTGATTATCATTCGTTGCATAACCAACAAATCATATTCAACGCACTTGTCTTATCAAGTACTAACTGAAGTTCTTGGTAAGCATTACACTGACATGTTACAGACATTGCACAAGATGAGAATTATAGATGTAGACACAACTTATTCTATTGGTAATCATAGCAGAAGAATTGTGTTAATTAACAAAGATGTCAGCTTTGTTATTACAAAAAATTTAAAAGTAATAGAATATGCCAACAAAGTAGATAAATTCTTTTCGAAAAATCAAAAAAATGAATTATCAAAGTTTGATAATAATAATTTTATCAAAAATTATAATAAATCTCTTTTTTTACTTGAATTAAAAGATAAAGATGAAGCTATCAAATTCATATCAGAACTTAATTTAAAAGAAGAACAATTTAAATATTATTATTTTAAAATAGAGAGTTTTTCTTTTGATAAAAAGGAAATATATACAATAGATAAGAATAAACGTATATATCATTATTTAACTAATTTACCAAGGCCTTTAAAATCTTTCTTTAATATTAAATTTCAATTAGATATTTCAAATTCACATCCTTTGCTTTTTTCTAAATTTATTATAGATAAATATAATATAAATCATAATATAATAAATATATTATTGTCTATATCAGTACCAACATACAAGGCCCATTATGCAGGTAAACAACTCTATAATATACTGAATAACAATAATATACAATTCAATAAAAAAGAACTACCATTCGATTTGTTACATTTTTTGTATTCAACCTCCAAGGGTATATTCTGGGATAACTTTGTTGAATTATTCGACAACAGATTAGACAGAAGCATCATCAAACAAAGATTATTCCAAGAAGTATTCTATTCAAGGAAAAAGAAGGTTACTCGGTATAGGCCCTTTGCCAAATTATTCAGATATTATTATCCTAACGTTTGGAAACTTATCAAAGAGATTAAAAAAGATAATCCGAACGACTTACCTAACATGATGATGCAACAAGAAAGTGGGTTGTTTTATTCTATTTTGCAAAAATGTTATGAAAAGAAATGGAAAGTAGTAAACATACATGATGCAATAATTATATTGGATGCCAAAGAGAATGATAACATTGATGTTAATGAAGTACGTAATATAATGGAAGAAGTATATACCATTAACAACCTTCATGCGACTATAGCTATTGATGAATATTAATATTATAAATCTATTCCTGATTTTTTTCAAAACCGATTCATGAAGTTGGATGAAGTAAATTCATCGGAATACGACACGGGATACCAAGACGGTAAAAAACATTCGCCTTTAAATTAATAACCAGATAAACAGGAAGTTACAAAGGTTTTTCATTTTCTTAATCATGAATAAATTTTAGAGGCTCTTTATTGTTAATACAGAATTATTTTTATACTTTTGCATCATTAAATTCTATCTGCAAACAGAATAAACTACTGATTATCAGATATTATCCTAACACTTTTAATGTTGGGGTCTTGGGTTCGAGCCCCAAGCGGATCACAGAAAGAAGGGACTTAAAAGAGTCCCTTTCTTTTTAGCCTATGATATTAACTATCATTAAAGCTAAAAACGAATTTCGAAATTTCAATTGGTATATCTAACCTACATTCACAACAAACCATCTCGCCCAAAGGCATCTTTTTTATTTACCATTTACATTTTTCTCTAAAAAAGTTTGCTGTTTCAAAAAAGAGATTTAATTTTGCACCGAAAATGTATACTATCGTTAGACGCTAACGGTATGATAAAACGAACAATTTAAAATTGGATGAAAAGGACATTCTTCAGTAGTGTTTGGAATAAGAAGTTTTGGTTGATATTTGTCATATTGATAAATGGTTTGCCAATAATTTCTTGGGGGCAAGTAGAAGGAGAAGCAATAGCTGAAGAATTAGCCAAAGAAGGGTTTGAGAATATCAGATGGACCGAAACAGAAACTGAGAAAATTTATACAATAGAAAATTCAGCTTATAAAATTCAATCAGTGGGGGTTTCAAGAGCCATTGATATTATTCAAAAATATGGATTACCAAATAACAAACAATGTAAAGTAATCATCACCCGGTTAGACGTACCTGAGTTATCGCTCACTTATAATCCTTCGACCGGAAGTGATAGTTTATTTAAAAAGCATTGGAACGCTAGTTATGAGTTAGGCGACAGTTGGAAGGAGGTAAAAAAAGAGAAGAAAAAAAACAGTTCACAATATAAAGTAGACATTTTGATATATCCGCAGTTATCTTTCCAGAATATGGATATAACGAAGATATATCAAGTAATGTTCACTTTAAACCCGGCTGTAGAAGTATCATTGTGGCAAGGAATGAAACTCACGGGACAAGTAATTTTACCATTATTTGTTGACACCAAAGGTTATGCAGCATATAGTCCACTTAACAAGAAGGTGCGTCCTGGTTTCATTACATTAGCGCAAAGATTTAGATTACCGTACAATATAAAAGGTAAAGCAGCTATTGGCTTTTTCAACCAAAGTCAGCACGGAATAGACTTACAATTATTCCGACCTTTTAAAGATGAGCGGTTTTCACTTGAAGGTAAATTAGGGTATACAGGTTGGGGATATTGGAACGGTTTCTCATATAAGTACAATGAGCAATATCAATGGACATGGAGCGTTGGTGGAAACTTTTATTGGCCACAATACGATGTTCAGTTCAGTTTGAAGGCCGAAAAGTACCTAATGGGAGAAAAGGGTGTAAGATTTGATATGATACGTCATTTCAAATATGCTTCGGTAGGATTTTATGCTATGAAAGCAAAAGAGGCCAAATCCAATGGTGGTTTTCTTTTCCAAGTGGCACTTCCTCCATACAAGCAAAAGCGACATAAATATATACCTCGGGTTAGTAGTTCCATGAATATGGGTATTATTTATAATGCAGGAAATGAACGAGTATATTACAAAAAATATCGCTCGGAAACGAGCGACAAATTGATGGAAGAAAACGGATTTAATCCACTATATATAGAAAATAAATTGTTAAATTAATTAATTATACCAAAAATGAAGAAAATTAAGTTTTTGAGTTGCGCCGCTTTGGCTGCATTCATGGCATTTGGCTTGGCCTCTTGCGAAAAGGAGAACTTTAGTACTGACACCAATGTTACAGTAACACCTCCAACAATCAATATCCCCGGCATTGAAATACCTGACGGTTATCAACCGGGAGATGCTGTAGTATCTATTCAACCTACAGTTAATGCATTAATCAATGGTACAATAAACAACGTTACAGAAAAAGCTACCATAAAATTCAATGGAGTTGAAAAGAAGTACGAAGTGTTAACTGGTAAAACTATTGCAGCCCAAGAAATCATAATATCTGTTAGCTATATAGCAAAAGTTGATGGATTTGAAAAGGAATTGACAGCATCCGAAATCATCAGCATTCCCGCATTGCAAGCTGGTATGGTAGCTATTATCACTCCAACTATTTGGTTGTCTGCCACAACAGAAGGTTATAATCTTGAAACAGGAATATCAGCAGTTACAGATGAAATAAAGAAAGAAAATATTATTGAAAATAAGACCGATTATTGGTATTCTGATTATGACGCGACCCTTAAATATGTTAAAGAAGGTTCTTATTTGATTAGCAAGGAAATTATGCCAGGCTACGAAAATGATAAAGCTGTAGTTGACGCCCTTGATACATATGCAAAAGGACTATCTACAGAACTTGAATACGCTGAATTTACTCTTGAAAACATTAATGTATATGCTCAATCATTAACTATTATACCGTTTTCACAAACTAAAGTTTCAACTGAATACGAAATCAAGAAAGGAATAACTTGGAGTCGGTCATCTGATATTAAGACTGTAGCAAAGTTTACAATTGAAGAATATGGTACACTTATTGTGGGCATAATTAAGGAAAATATCAACTTAGAAGGAGAAGGTCATGGTCATGGTAATGGTCATGGTCACGGTCATGGCCACGGAGGTAACGACAATGCAGGTGGCAGCATCGTTGATGCCCTCTAATCTTATAGAACCGTTTTTTTAATTTAAAAAGCAATTAAACAATGAATTACAAATATTTAGCTCTATCTTTGATTCTTGCTTCATCTTTTGCTACTGCGAATGCTCAAGAAAAAACTGAATGCAAGAAGCCGAGCAACATCTATATGGGTGTTGGTGTAGGTGCTATGTCTGTTCTTAACGACGGATTAAACTCACCAACATTCAACCTTAATGTAAAAGTAGGTAAGTATATTACTCCTGTATGGGGTATACGTACCGAAATAGGAGCCATGTGGCAAAGTTTGGAGACTCAAGAAGGTACTGGATACAACGATTACTGCAAGAAGTTTGTTGAAATAAACCTAGATGGTACTTTGAGTTTGACTAATTTGTTCTTGAAGTATAACCCTGAACGCAAGTTAAACTTCTACGTTTTCGCTGGACCTACTATGAATATAGCATCAGCTGTAAATGGTAGCGAAACAAAGAACATCAACATCGGCATTACTTATCCAGATATAACAATTGGAGAATCTAATCAGACTATCACTGGCACAAAGACTGAGACAGAGATTGTTGATAAAGATTACAATACAGAAAGCGCAAAAGCACGTTTTGGAGCTACTGCTGGATGGGGGCTTGACTACAACTTGAGCAACAAATGGGCTTTAAATATCGAGAATCGTTACGGCGTTACTCCTTCTATCTTCGGATGGGGCAGTGATTGTCGTACAGCAGAAGCTACAACCCGCTTAACAATAGGTTTCAAATACACCTTTGGAGGAAGAAACTTTTGCTGCGGTAAAAAAACTATCGTAGAAAAAGAAATTATCAAAGAAGTTGTTAAAGAAGTACCAGTAGAAGTCGTTAAAGAAATCATTAAAGAGACTCCATCAGCAGCAACTGCAGCTATATTCTTCAAGATTGGCAAATCTGTTATCAGCGAAGAAGGTATGGTTAACGTTAAATTGATGGCTAAAGCCATGAAGAAGACCCCGAATACCAAATATAAAGTTGCTGGTTTTGCAGACAAAGGCACTGGTACTGTTGAAATCAACCAAAAATTGTCTGAGGCTCGTGCACAAGCTGTTTACGATGCTTTGATTGCTGAAGGTATCAGCGCCGACAGATTGGAAAAAGTTGCTATGGGTGGTACAGATCCAATGTTTGAAAAAGCATATTTGAACCGTGTGGTAATTATGGAAACTAAATAATCTATTTTACCGATAAAATGATAAAAAGGATTGTCTTTACGGACAATCCTTTTTTATTTACCCTAAATTGACTATTTTTGCAGCCTTATTTAATGAAAATGGCATATTTAAATCATAAACATCAATACATCTTCATTTTATATATATTCGCCACATTATCCATGATGGCGCAAAGTGATAGTGCCTTTATCAATTATTTAAATAGGGAATACAACATAAAAACAACAAAGCACAATAATATCAAACTTCTTAAAAGTGGCCATGATAAATTTGAAGATTTATTCAATGAAATTAGAAAAGCTAAGCACCATATACATTTGGAATATTTCAATTTCAGGAATGATTCTATAGCAAATCTTACATTTGATTTATTGGCACAAAAAGCTAAAGAAGGCGTTGAAGTACGCGCAATATTTGATGCTTTTGGTAATTCGTCCAATAACCAACCATTAAAGAAAAGACATCTCAAGGAGATTCGTAAAAATGGCATTGAAATAGAAAAGTTCGACCCAATACGTTTTCCTTACATCAATCATGTATTCCATCGCGACCATCGAAAAATAGCAGTAATAGACGGTAAAGTTGGTTATACAGGTGGAATGAATATTGCCGACTACTACATAGAAGGGCTTCCAGAAATAGGTGAATGGAGAGATATGCACGTCCGTTTAGAAGGAGAAGGGGTTGGACATTTGCAAGATATCTTTCTAGATATGTGGAACAAGACAACCAAACAGAATGTAAGTGGTGCGGATTATTATCCATTTCAAAAAGACTCGTGCAATTGGGGTGAAAAAGAAGTGGCCATCGTAGACCGTTATCCACGCAAAACTAACAAGATTATGCGACGCGCATATGCCAAGGCCATAGAATCTGCTAATAATAAAGTACAGATTATCAACCCATATTTCACCCCTACACGCATTATTAAAAGAGCCATAAAAAATGCGCTCAAAAAAGGTGTTAAGGTTGAAATTATGATTCCTGGCAAATCAGATATTCCATTTACTCCCGACGCAGCTTTTTACATTGCGAACAATCTTAGAAAGAAAGGCGCTGATATTTACGTATATAACGGTGGGTTTCATCATTCTAAAATCATGATGATAGATAGTTTGTATTGCACTGTAGGGAGCACCAATCTAAACAGCAGAAGCCTTAGATATGACTATGAGGTTAATGCATTCATATTCGACAAAGAAACAACTCACGAATTAATAGACATGTTCGAAGAGGACCAGGTCAATAGCACACTACTCACAAAAGAAGAATACAAGAAGCGATCCGCATGGAAACGTTTCGTAGGATGGTTTGCTCATTTATTTACCCCTTTCCTCTAACTCCCCTTGTTGATCATAAAACGACGCTTTACACCAAGGAAAACATCGTTTTACAAAGAAGAAAACGACGTTCTATAAAACGTCGTTAGAATAAATATACACTTACACTCTTCGAATTCAAAGTTTTTTATTACTTTTGCTCTTTGTAAATTGGCTTGAAATGTTTTTTAAAGACGTAATCGGACAAGAAGAAGCAAAACAACGCCTCATCAACGAGGTAAAAGAAGGCAGGATAGCCCATGCCAAATTGCTTTGCGGTAAAGAGGGAATAGGAAAGCTCCCCCTTGCCATTGCTTATGCCCGATATTTGTCATGCGAACATCCCAACGAGCACGATGCTTGCGGAGTATGCCCTAATTGTATAAAATACAACAAACTTGCACATCCTGATTTGCACTTTGTATTCCCCGTTATCAAGAAAAAGAGTGGAAAAGATACCATCAGTGATGATTTCTTACCAGAATGGAGAGAGCTATTAAACAACACTCCTTACTTCAACCTTGCCATGTGGCTAAGAGAAATGGGTGCCGAAAACCAACAAGCCCAAATATATGTAAAGGAAAGCGATGAAATATTCCGTAAACTGAGTTTGAAATCCAGTCAGGGTGGATACAAAGTAATGATTATTTGGTTACCCGAAAAGATGAATGTAGAATGTAGCAACAAGTTGCTCAAACTATTAGAAGAGCCTCCTGCTCAAACTGTTTTCCTCTTGGTATCCGAAGAACCTGATGCATTACTAGCCACCATTCAAAGCCGAACACAACGTTTTCAGCTTCACGGCATCGACGAAAAGGATATGGTTAATGCTTTAATTGACAAATTCGGCTTACAAGCATCTGATGCAAAAAGTATAGCACATCGTTCTGAGGGAAGTTACCTAAAAGCATTAGAAACCCTCCATCTAAGTGAAGATAGTAAAGTTTTCTTTGAATTATTTGTCAGTTTAATGCGCTTGTCTTACCAACGTAAAATACGGGAAATGAGACAATGGAGTGAAACAGTAGGTTCCATGGGACGCGAACGACAAAAGAATTTCCTGACTTATTGCCAACGAATGATACGCGAGAACTTTATCAACAACTTCCGCAATCCTTCATTGGTATATTTAAATACAGAAGAACAGAATTTTTCAAGCCGATTTTCCCCATTCGTCAACGAAAAGAATGTAATGGGAATTATGGATGAACTTAGTGAAGCCCAACGACACATTGAACAGAACGTAAACGCCCGCATGGTGTTTTTCGACTTCTCTCTAAAAATGATTGTCTTGTTGGTGCAGAAATAATATATAAACAGTATGGATAATAATTTCAAATTGAAAAACGGAAGCGGCTACTTATGTTGTAAGGGCTGTGGACGACAAGATAAGCAACTGAACACCTATGATTGGTTAGCCGATATCCCCGGCAATGCAGAAGAACAAGAATTGGTGGAAGTTCAGTTCAAGAATACCCGCAAAGGATATTACAAGAACAGCAATAAACTAAAGTTGGAAAAAGGTGATATCGTTGCCGTAGAAGCCAGTCCTGGCCATGACATTGGCGTGGTTACACTTACCGGTCGATTGGTTCCTTTACAAATCAAGAAAGCCAATCTGAAATCGGAAGCCGACATCAAGCGTATCTACCGAAAAGTAAAACCGGTAGATATGGAAAAATATGAAGAAGCAAAAGCCAAGGAACATGATACGATGATACGTTCTCGTCAGATAGCCTTGAGCCTGAATCTGAATATGAAGATAGGCGATGTTGAGTATCAAGGAGATGGAAACAAAGCAATATTTTATTATATAGCAGATGAACGAGTAGACTTTCGTCAACTCATCAAGGTATTGGCTGAAGTATTCCGTGTACGTATTGAAATGAAACAGATTGGTGCCCGCCAAGAAGCAGGACGTATCGGTGGCATCGGCCCTTGTGGGCGTGAACTTTGTTGTGCTACATGGATGACAAGTTTTAATTCGGTATCGACCAGTGCCGCACGTTTTCAAGACATATCTCTGAACCCTCAGAAATTGGCCGGGCAATGTGCCAAATTGAAATGCTGTCTCAACTATGAGGTTGATGTATATGTAGAATCCCAAAAAAGATTACCCAGCAAAGAAATTACTCTCGAAACTGCTGATGGTACTTTCTATTTCTTCAAGGCTGATATACTAAAAGGACTTATCACCTACTCTACCGACAAAAGTTTCTTAGCCAATGGTGTTACAATCAGTGCGCGTCGAGCATTTGAAGTTATCAACATGAATAAACATGGTGAAAAGCCTGAGAAACTTGACGATAGTGGACATTCCAATGGTCCGGAAAGACCTATCGACTTGGTAGAACAAGAAAGCTTAACTCGTTTTGACAAGCGCAAAGGAAATTCAAATACACGGAAAAAGAAAAAGAAGCCAAACGGCAATAACCAAGGAAACATTGCAAATAACAACAATAATAATGAGAGTGGGAACAATCCTAACAATCCTCCTCATGAAGAAGTTAACAAACAATCACCCAAGGAAGGCAACCGCAACAATAAAAAACGCCACAAGCGTTCAAACAATGGGCATAAAGACCAGCATTCTCAAGCGCCGAGTAATGAATAAAGGATTAATACTCCTATTAATTCTATTCATTGCTTGTCAAGGAAACACATACTATCATTCCTACCAGCCTGTATCAAATGCAGGTTGGAAAAGGAATGATACACTTTTTTACCACCTACCATCTATAACTAAAGGAGAGTATAACTTACAGATAGGCATCCGCCACTTGGAAGCATATCCTTATAAAGACATATGGTTAGAGGTGTGCCATAATCTACAAGACAGTGCTATTTTTCAAAAAGACACTCTTCATCTATATTTAGCTGATTCTTTAGGAGATTGGCAAGGTAAAGGCATTGGAGGTTTGTTACAATACACCGAAGATGCTCCTCTAAAAGTGAAAATAAAAGAAGGACATAGCAACGCTTCCATTCATATTACCCACTTAATGAGCGATTCTTTGCTTAGAAGCATTTACGATGTAGGCATTCAAGTTAACCACATCCGCTAACGCTTACTCCTCGAAGCATCTATACGAAGAAAAATAAAAAGCAATATGGTAAATCCCCACAATGATGAACCACCATAGCTAAAGAATGGCAAAGGAATACCAATAACAGGCGTCAATCCCAAAACCATACCAATATTAATAAATAGGTGAAAGAAGAATATACTCAAAACACAATACCCATATACTCTACCGAAACGAGTATGTTGACGTTCAGATAAAAAGATAAGACGAAGAATCAAGAACATATAAAGTAAAAGCACAGCTGCAGAACCTACAAAGCCCTGCTCCTCACCCACCGTACAAAAAATAAAGTCAGTATCTTGCTCCGGAACATATTTTAATTTCGTTTGAGTTCCATTTAAAAAGCCTTTACCCGTCAGTCCACCAGAACCTATGGCTATTTTACTTTGGTTTACATTATAACCTGCTCCAGCCAAATCTTTCTTCATACCTAATACCACTTCAATACGAACTCGCTGATGATCATCCAGTTTTTCAAACATATAATCTACCGAGTAAAGAAATGAAACAGAGCCAACAGCAAACAAAGCTATATAGAGATACCGTATCACTCTTTCCCGATAAGAGAGATAAAGCAAATACATAATTAATGCTCCACACTCCACATATAGAAAGATCACAACGTTAAAAGGTATAACATAAACCGAAAACAATTCCACTAATAAAATACTCCCTGCACCATATAAAAGAATCGTTTGAACAACCTTACGATTTTGTCCATATACATAAACAAGCAAAGTAGACAATAAGGTTATCAATGTAAAAACAGCAAATTCCCCGATAGGAGTACACTCATCAGGCATCAGTTCTTGACTAAAGCGAATACCAACAACGAAATAAATTACAGCAGAAATACCTGTAAATAAAATGGCCCCTGGCATTCCCTCTCTATACAGCATCAAAAAGAAAGCTAAATAAACCAAAGCAGAGCCCGTTTCACGTTGAAGAACAATCAGTAACATAGGCAACAGAATCATTCCAATTACTGGCATAGAATACTTCAACTGGTTCATTGTAAATCCATACGTATTCATAAATTTAGCTAAAGCCAAAGCGGTTATAAATTTAGCGAACTCAGCCGGTTGTAAACTGACAGGTCCAAATTTAAGCCACGAATAAGAGCCTTTAGTATTATCGGCCAAAAAGGGAGTTACAAATAAAAGGGCCATCATCAATATATAGAAAATGTAAGCAAACCAATCGTATAGCTTATCTTCCAACATCAATAAAACAAAGCCAAGAACAACAGAGCAGCCCATCCATACCATCTGCTTTCCTGCTCTACTTTCAAAACTAAAGAAGTCCATATCCGCATAATCATAACTGGCTCCGCAAATACTGAACCATCCCATGATTACCAATACCAAATAAATAGCTATGGTTATCCAATCAACCGATTTCATTAAATTACCGTTCGTGTATGCCATAATCTATTCTTCTCTTTTGTATATCCGATGCTTTCAACTCACTTTCAGGCGACAATTCACCTTTAAGATATTTCTCAATGATCAATGCTCCGATAGGTACACCATAAGTAGCACCCCATCCACCGTTTTCTACGTAAACCGAAACAGCAATTTGTGGATTATTCATTGGAGCAAAACCCATAAAGGCGGAATGGTCCTTACCTCTATTTTGAGCTGTACCTGTTTTTCCACAAACATCCAATCCTGGTATATTTGCTGCTCTACAAGTACCACCTGTTACAGCCGCACGCATACCTTCTACAACAGTTTCATAATGTTCTTTGCGTACCATCGTATATCGTTTAGCCGTATACAAGGAATCCAATGGTTCGTCTTCTACTTCTTTCACCACATGTGGAGTAATAAAATATCCTCTATTTGCTATTGTTGCTCCTAAATTAGCTATTTGTAGAGGAGTGGCTGTTACTTCACCTTGACCAATAGCTATGGAAATAATGGTCAATCCATTCCAATAGCCTCTATAATTCTTGTCATAATAACGGTCGTTAGGTATCATGCCTCGCTTTTCCCCAGGCAAATCCACCCCTAATGCATATCCAAAACCCATAGATACCATATAGTCACGCCACGTAGCCATTGCATTTTGTACATTTCCATACTTCTTTCGGGAACCTATCATATAATATAGCCCCCAACAGAAATATCCATTACAAGAAGTCGCAATAGCTGGTACCAAATTCAATGGTGATGGATGACCGTGGCATCCTACCCGTAATCCTGAATGTACAAATCCACCATAGCATGGGTAAGTAGTCTGGGGAGTAATGATTCCTTCTTCCAGGAATGTCAATCCTTGTGTAGTCTTGAACGTTGATCCTGGAGGGAATTGTCCCATAATCGAACGGTTCAACAATGGTTTCCACGAATCGCGTGCCAACTCCAGATGATTCTTTCCGCGTTGACGCCCAACCATCATACGTGGATCAAAAGTAGGTGCCGAAGCCATACAAAGCACCTCGCCTGTGCTAGGTTCTATAGCGACCACACTCCCTATCTTTCCTTCAAGCAAACGTTCTGCCAACTGTTGCAATTCGATATCAATACCTAATGTCAGATTTTTCCCAGGAACAGGCGTGCGGTCCATTTCTCCGTTCATATAACGCCCTTGAATTCTTCCTCGTGCATCACGAAGCAGCACCTCTACTCCTTTTTCTCCACGCAATTGTTTTTCGTATGAACGTTCTATACCTTGCTTTCCAATAAAGTCACCACGTACATAATAATCATCTTCCTCTATGTCTTTTTTGGAAACTTCAGCTATATCTCCCAACACATGAGCTGCAGCGTTATAATTATATTGTCGGATAGTTCTACGCTGAATATAAAATCCTGGGAACTTAAATAGTTTCTCTTGAAAAACGCCACACTCCTCTGCCGACAATTGGGTCATGAATACTTGATGTGTATAGGGAGAATAACCAGGATTTGAGCGACGGTCTTTTATTTCCTTTATTCGTCGACCAAAATATTCAGGTGTAATATTTAACGTACGGCATAAATCAAGAGTGTCCAAGTCTTTAATTTCTTTCATGACCATTGTCACATCGTATGCCGGCTGATTATAGACCAATAATTTGCCGTTTCTATCATACATTACGCCACGACTGGGATATTGCGTTTTATTTAGAAAAGCATTACTGTCAGCGTTCTTTTTGTAGTCTTCACTCATAATCTGCAAAGAAAACAGCCGAATCAGGTAAATCAGTACCACCACAACAACCGATCCACCCAACACATACTTTCGTTTTTCCAGATTATAATCTCTCTTCACGATTTCTTCCTCCCCATAGCATCAGCACACATCACACATAGCATAGTAGTCGCCAAACTAGATACAATTTTAAGCACCAATACCGGTAAATTAAAGAAAGAGAACGTATCTACCATTAAAAACAACGTACAAAACAGACTACAAGCCAACAAAGAATAACGGAAAAAGGCCGAAAAGCCCAATGTTTTCACACTGGGTTCAAAACCTTCATCCATATCTCGCAAGGTTACCATGCGAAGCAAAGTATTACGAAAGAACGCCAAACAAGTAGCCGAAGCTGCATTCATTCCAGGGGTATTACTAAACATATCGACAATCAATCCTAAAGCAAACGCCCAAAGCATCAATTCATTACGACTGACTCTTGAATGAAACTTCAATATAAAAAAGATATACAAAAAAGGAGTTGCATATCCGTTAACATGCATCTGATTAAGAATAAGGACTTGCATCAAGACCAATCCTATAAACCATTTCAATTGGCTAAACAACTGAATCATTTCTTCTCCTTAACTTCTATTTCTAACGTTTTTTGTTCTTCCATTCCTTTCCGGCTAATGACACGAACATCATTCAGACGACCAAAATCCGTAAACAATTTGACTTTAAGCAAATAAGACAAGCCGTCATGACTATCCGTCATGTCTTCTACCGTTCCAATGGGTATACCTGGAGGAAAAACTGCACTATGCCCACTTGTTACAATGGTGTCTCCCAGCGAAAACATGGAATGGCGAGGCATATCCTTCACAGTAGCATAACGTGAAGAGCCACCATCCCATTTCAAGAAACCAAAATAGTCACTACTCTTCACTTTACAGCTGATACTACTTTTCGAGTTAAGGACCGGTATCACCACCGAAAAATGATTGGATGTTTGATATACAATACCTACCACCCCATTTCCATCAATCACTCCCATTTCACTCTGGACACCATCCTTTTCACCCTTGTCGAGGGTTATATAATTGTCTGCATGTGTCAGACTATTGTTTATGACCTTAGCCTTAACAATATCATAATCACCTAACGCATCCCGTTTGATGCGTTCAATACCACTGCTATCTGCCGTCAAAGTCATCAAAGTTTGGTTCATCCTTTCCAATTGTAGTTTCAATTCTACATTTTCCTGTACCAATTCATCATTGATACCTTTCAGATGGAAATAACCTGTAACCTGGTTGGTTAGTTTATAGACAGAACCAATCACAGCATTGGAAGATGTAAAAAATACACTCCCTTGATAATTATTAAAACGGAACAATAAAGCAAAACTGATTACCTCCAATAAAATAAAGAGGAACCAGTAATTATACTTCAAAAAGAAATCAATTAAATTTCTCATATTCCGTTTATATTATGCTTATATCATCTCTTTAATATTTGTCATTCTGAGTATAACGAAGAATCTGTAAACACAAAGGATGTATACAGATTCTTCACTCCACTTCGTTTCGTTCTGAATGACAAACAAAAAGAAGAATATTACTTTTATTTATCGCATCAAGAACGAGAAACGATTAACATTCTTCAATGCGATACCAGTACCCTTAGCCACACTCAACAACGGATCTTCCGCAATGTGGAAAGGTATATTGATCTTATCAGTCAAGCGCTTGTCCAATCCACGGAGCAAAGCACCGCCACCCGCCAAATAGATACCGTTTACAACAATATCGGCATACAATTCAGGAGGCGTATTTTCCAATGCACTCAAAATAGCTGTTTCAATCTTGGCAATACTCTTTTCCAAGCAATGAGCAATTTCCTGATAATTCACCGGCACTTCCATCGGAAGGGCTGTAATACGGTTAGGACCACGCACAATGTAATCTTCAGGAGCATCATCGCCCAAATCAGTCAACGCAGCACCCACGTGAATTTTAATACGTTCGGCCATACGTTCACTGACTCTAACGTTATGCTGACGGCTCATATATTCTTGAATATCGGCAGTCAAATCATCTCCCGCTATACGGATAGAGTTATTGGAAACAATACCACCTAATGAAATAACGGCGATTTCTGTAGATCCTCCACCTATATCAACAATCATATTACCTTCAGGAGCCTCCACGTCAATACCAATACCTATAGCAGCAGCCATAGGCTCGAATATCAAGTACACATCGCGTCCACCTGCATGTTCAGCGCTATCGCGAACCGCACGAAGTTCCACTTCGGTACTTCCCGATGGTACCCCAATAACCATACGCAAAGACGGTGAGAAAAAACGGCTACCCATATTCACCTTCTTTATCAAGCCACGCATCATTTGTTCACAAGCGTTAAAGTCGGCAATCACTCCGTCTCGCAACGGACGTACGGTACGAATATTGGGGTTTTCCTTCTCATACATCATCTTGGCACGTTCGCCCACCGCAATCATTTTATCGGTACGACGATCGAGTGCAACGACCGATGGTTCATCCACCACAATGTTTCCATTGTTCAGAATGATGGTATTGGCAGTGCCAAGGTCCATCGCAATTTCTTTTGTAAACGAGAATAATCCCATATTAGTTAATTAAGGAATGAAAATGAAGAATGAATTTCCAGAGGTATCTTCATTCATCATTATTCATTCTTCATTTTATATTAATGTTTAAAGTGACGAATACCAGTAGTAACCATGGCCACACCATGTTCGTTACAATATTGGAATGTCAAATCATCTCTAACTGAACCACCCGGTTGGATAACAGCCTTGATACCTTCCTTATCAGCAATTTCCACACAATCTGGGAATGGGAAGAATGCATCACTGGCCATTACTGCACCATTTAAATCAAAGCCGAACGACTTAGCCTTTTCGATAGCTTGCTTCAAAGCATCTACACGTGAAGTCTGACCTACACCGCTGGCCAACAATTGTTTGCCACGAGCCAATACAATAGCATTACTCTTGCTATTCTTCACAATCTTGTTGGCAAACAACATATCTTCCACTTCTTGAGCGGTAGGAGCTTTTTCTGTAACAGTCTTCAAATCGGCTGCTGTTTCTGTATTAAGGTCCTTATCTTGTACCAATACACCATTCAAAGCCGAACGATATTGTACCTTAGGCAACTTCACATCCTTACGAACAAGGATAATGCGGTTCTTCTTCAAGCCCAAAATCTGAAGAGCATCTACATCATAATCAGGAGCGATAATCACTTCGAAGAACAAGTTGTTGATTTCTTCAGCTGTAGCCTTGTCTATAACTGCATTAGTGATAAGCACACCACCGAAAGCTGAGACTGGGTCGCCTGCCAATGCATCTTTCCAAGCTTCTAGCAAAGTAGGACGAGAGGCCAAACCACAAGCATTGTTATGCTTCAAGATAGCAAAGGTTATTTCATCAAACTCATCAATCAAATCAACGGCAGCATTAATATCAAGCAAGTTATTATAAGAGATTTCCTTACCATGGATTTGGTCAAACATAGCATCCAAATCGCCATAGAAGAAACCTTTTTGATGTGGGTTTTCGCCATAACGAAGTTGCTTGCCACCTTCTACAGCCTGACGGAATGCCGAGCCTTCACCACCATCAAAGTAGTTGAAGATAGCCGAATCGTAATGAGAAGAAACAGCAAATGCTTCCTTAGCGAACCAACGACGTTCTTCGCGAGATGTTACCGCACCATGTTCCATCAACATGTCATAGAAGGGCTTGTATTGGGCCTGACTGGCAATGATAACTACATCATTGAAGTTCTTGGCAGCTGCACGGATAAGTGAAATACCACCTATATCAATCTTTTCGATAATGGCTTGTTCTTCTGCGCCACTAGCTACAGTAGCCTCGAATGGATACAAATCTACAATTACCAAATCAATTTCCGGTATTTCATATTTCTCAATTTGTTGGATATCTTGTTCAAGTTCTCTGCGGCAAAGGATACCACCGAAAACTTTTGGATGCAAAGTTTTTACACGACCTCCTAAAATGGAAGGATAAGAAGTAAGGTCTTCCACTGCCTGACAGGGATAACCCAATGATTCAATGAACTGTCTTGTTCCTCCGGTTGACAAGAACTGTACTCCTTCTTCATGTAGTTTGGTAATAATTTCGTCCAAACCTTCCTTGTGATAAACCGATACTAACGCGGTTTTGATTCTTTTAGCCTCTGACATTTTCTATAAATTAAGTATTTGGGGTACAAAGGTATGAATTTTCCTTCATCTATCTTTCATATTAAATGCTAAAATATCATTCAAAAAAGAACTTTTGCCCGAAAATATATTTTGTAACACAAATGTAACATGTATGACATGCTTTCATAATATGTCAGCCCTAACTTTGCGGACAAGAAATAGCAAAACAAGATTTATACATTATGGAAACAATGTTTTTGGGAATAATCGTATTCCTTTTCCTTCTTGCCATTTTCGATTTGGTAGTGGGAGTCAGCAATGATGCTGTAAACTTTCTCAATTCGGCCGTAGGTTCTAAAGCGGCTTCTTTCAAAATGATTATGATCGTAGCAGCCGTAGGTATCTTCTTCGGTGCCACACTCAGCAACGGTATGATGGAAATAGCCCGCCACGGCATTTTCCGTCCTGAACAATTCTATTTTCAGGAATTGATGTGCATCTTCCTGGCCGTTATGGTGACCGATGTGGTATTACTTGACATTTTCAACACATTGGGTATGC
Organism: Bacteroides sp.; assembly: GCA_017472925.1. Taxonomy (GTDB): domain Bacteria; phylum Bacteroidota; class Bacteroidia; order Bacteroidales; family Bacteroidaceae; genus Phocaeicola. The sequence continues at coordinate 44,928 of JAFUNS010000008.1, forward strand.
CTACTTCTACTACCGTATCTATGGTATTCGAACTTTTAGGAGGTACATTTGTATTGGCTTTGATTAAAATTGCTGCCGACGAAACAGGCTTGCTGGGATTCGACGATTTATTGAATACAGAAAAGGCTTTGTCGGTCATCCTGGGTATCTTCCTTTCTGTAGCCATCGCCTTCTTCTTTGGGACTTTAGTGCAATACATATCACGTCTTATTTTTACCTTTAATTATACCGGTCGTCTGAAATATACTATTGGTCTATTTGGAGGTGTTGCTGCTACAGCTATCATTTACTTTATGCTCATCAAAGGCTTGAAGGATTCTTCGTTTATGACTTCCGAAAACAAGGCATGGGTACAAGAAAACACGATGATGCTCATTAGTACATGTTTTGTGTTCTTTACCATCTTGATGCAGATTCTGCACTGGTGCAAAGTAAATGTATTCAAAGTTGTTGTACTGATGGGTACATTTGCATTGGCTACCGCCTTTGCCGGCAACGACTTGGTCAACTTTATCGGTGTACCTTTGGCCAGCCTTTCGGCTTTTCAAGATTATGCAGCCAATGGCGCAGGAGATCCTATGGGCTTATTGATGACTTCATTGAATGGACCTGCCAAGACACCATTCATCTACCTGCTCATTGCCGGTATCATTATGGTTGTTGCTTTGTTTACTTCAAAGAAAGCACACAATGTCATCAAGACATCAGTCGACTTGTCTCGTCAAGATGAGGGGGAAGAAATGTTCGGTTCATCGGCCGTAGCACGTAGCATTGTACGTTCTACCATGACCGCCTCACAAAACATTGCAAAGGTTATCCCTAATAGTGTAAAAGTATGGGCCGACAAGCGCTTCTGTAAGGATGTGATGGTAATGGAAAATGGTGCGGCATTCGACTTGGTACGTGCTTCAGTGAACTTGGTATTGGCCGGTTTGCTCATTGCTCTCGGAACATCGTTGAAGTTGCCTTTGTCAACCACCTACGTAACCTTTATGGTGGCTATGGGTACTTCACTAGCCGACCGCGCATGGGGACGTGAGACTGCTGTTTATCGTATAACCGGTGTACTTTCGGTTATTGGTGGTTGGTTTATCACTGCAGGTGCAGCCTTTACTATCTGTTTCATTGTTACATTAATCATGTATTACGGTGGCTTCATCGCCATGTTTGCCATGATTGGTTTGGCCGTATTCCTGCTCATCCGCAGCGACCGCATGTACAGCAAGAAGAAGAATGCCGAAAAGGCTGCCGATGAATTGTTCAAGCGACTCATGGCCAGCCGCGACATGAATGAACGCTGGACTTTGCTCCGCCAGCATGTGACCAACAGTTCTGCCGACATGATGCAGTTTGTCATGGATGCTTATAACGATATCATCGATGGATTTATTCACGAAGATTTGAAGAAGCTTCGCAAAGTCATGAACAAGACCAATCAGGAAAAACAAGATTTGAAGAAGACCCGTCGCAAACAAATCTTAGGACTCCGTCGCATAGACAAGTTCCTGGCTATTGAAAAGAATACATGGTACCATTTGGGAAGCAACAGTTGTGAACAGATGCTCTACTGTTTGAAGCGTATCAGTGAGCCTTGTAAAGAACACGTAGACAACAACTTCAAGCCATTGTCCGAACGTGCTCGTAAGGAAATCGCCCCAATTTGCGAGGAAATGGTATCGCTCATGACGCAAGCCCGCGAAGAAATGATTAACGGAAACTACGATAAGACTGACACTATTCTTAAGGAAGGCGATGCTTTGAAGAACAAGATTTCGGCACTCCGCAAACAACAGATGAACCGTATCCACGACGAGAATGTAAACGTAAAGACCGCAATGGTTTACCTCAACGTATTACAAGAGTCACAGGAATTGGTCAGCGTATGGAGACACTTGCTCCGTGCCAGCCGAATGTTTCAGGCATAATTTCTAAATAAAAGAGGAATTACACAACGAGAGTAGTCTCATCCAACGGTGAGACTACTCTCGTCTATTTACGCACCTTCTCACGTTACCTCATGAGAGTAGTCTCACCCATTCATGAGAGTACAAGCATACCCAACGTTTCGCTTTCAATCACGTCATTTTGTATCGTCAGCATAAAAACGAGGTATACAAGATTTACATTACAACTCAAATATAGAGATAGAAGGTTCTCCTTTTATATTTATACCATACAAAAGTTTTCTTTCTTCATCAACAGCTATAGACCCTATATGCTCTTTAATCTGGTAGCCTTTTATGAATTCCCCTTTAAGATTAAATGCCTGTACGTAGCTTAATGCTACACGATTCCGCTCGTTACTTCCCCAATATAAAGCATAAAAGCCCGATTCCGTTGAACAAATATCTATGTATGTATCAAGTGTATTCCCATTTCTCCGCATACTGACACCATGGTTCCCCTCCTTTAGGTCTACTTGAGGATTAAACGTAAAGTATTCTTTAATCAATGAAACATTTCCATCATCAATTTTATAAAAAGAAAGCATATCCGACATATAGCCGGCAGCAGCCATCACTTGTCCTGATTCATTATAGGCCATAGAACACTGGGTAATCAAAGTCATACTCATAGGGTTATCTTTTGAAGCCACCGGTAATTCTCCCGGATATTTTCCGAACCTTGTCAAGACATTACCATCTACCGACAACAAAGAAAACATATTATAGTCTTGCTTCATATCATTAGCTACATAATATGCACCACATGGGATAACTTGTCCTGCATATATCGGTAACTTGTCTACTTGAACAGGTTCATTGAATTTTTCGGCAGACACATCTTTCCAATCATACTTAAAAACCTCACCGGTTTGAACTTCTACAATTTTGACTATGCTTCCTCCATCTTCAGAATAGAAACGAATAGGCGGCAGAAACTCAAAAGGTCCATCACCTTGATTAACATTATGTTTGCTCGTTCTCCAATCAGGTGAAACCCACGATAAAAGTTTCTTGTCATAACGGTCTGAAAGAACCAGCCAATTATTCATTACTCGGATGGTACTTGGCCGCCCAAGGAATATAGTATCGCCAATAACATCACTTTTTTCCAAGACTTGATAGTTTTCAAAGTCTGATATATCAGCAGGCATTAACTGCTTCTTGCATGACGACAAGACAGGAAGTAATAAAAATAAAAATTGCAGTACTTTCTTCATAACTTTAACGTTTTAAGTAAACAAAAGTATATTAATCTTCATGCATTTTCCAGATTTTCAGTAAAAATACAACATTATTTCACAATCAGCCAACTTATATCGGGTTATCATTTAGGAATATCCACCTATTTTTCATTAATGGTATCGCACCAAACAAGCGTAAACAAATGAGAGTACAAGCATTTCTTCCTCAAGATAGGAACTCAACGATATCTCCTTTTTCTTCCAATTGGAGTTTTTGGCGGACTACCGTCTTCCGTTGGTAAACGGTACGTACACTCTGTTGGGTTACAATACTAATCTCTTTGGTAGAGAAGTTGGCTCGGAGCAAACAACAGAGTTGGATTTCCTTTTCGTTCAGACATTCTCCATAATGATTTCGAACGTGAGTATAAAATCCGTCATATATGTAATCAATGGTTTGATACAAATCACCCCAATTCAGTAAAGCATCTACTTCCACTTCTTTATTAGCAATCTCGGACATGCGCTTGATAAGTTCCTGATTGGCGGTAGTGGGATTGGAAGCCGCCATACGGATAACGCCCAACTGTTGCAACATCACTTTTTTAAAGAAACGATCATCCCTCCGCTCTGTTTCTTGTTGAGATTCGGACACAAGTTTTCGTAGGGCTTCTAACTCTTCTTCTTTTTCCTCCACCAAACGTTTCTTTCTTCTATTATATAAGAATAAGATTACAACAACAGCTACCAATGCAAATATGACATACATAGTTGTAATCTGAGTACGCTGTCGCTCGATGGTCAAGTTCATATTATATTCTTTCAACAAACGGTTAGCTTCTTCTTTGGCTTGTGTTGTTAAATGAGCAAATTCTTCATTCCATTGTAAATTATTGAATAATTCTGCACATTCCAACATATTGAAATTCCGATTACAAGCATAATCAAGTACACTACGGACCAGTTGCACAATACTAACAAATGCAATACTATTCTTCATTTCATTGGTTGCCGAGCTATTGTAAAGAGCCATATACCGTTTTGCCTTATCAAGTTCTCCCTGAAGCAAGTAACATCTTGAAAGATTTAGATAGGCCCACGCTACTTTCATTTCATTCTTTCCCTTAAAATAGGCAACGATTTGATTCAACAAGTCAATAGCCTTCTCATGATTTCCATAAGCGCTCAATATATTCGCATAATTGTTCAATGTCTGGCTATGATATATCAATGTATCGTTGGCAGTTTTCATATAACGCGGGATAGCCTCTTCAAAAGCAAGCCGAACACTTGCCGTATCATTTCTAAAATAAGATGTCGCTGCATAATTGTTCCAATATTCAAACAATTTTGAAGGTCTGTTCTCATACGTAATCAATTGTTTCAGATTATGATGCATAGATTCATAATCCTTGTCATAACCATCCAAGACAAACTTCAAATTCAAAATTTCGATTACAGACATCGTATCCTTTTCGCTTTCAAACCTCTTCTGCGCATCTTTCAATATGCTTCTTGCTTTTTCTTTCTTGTCAGTCCACCAATGATATTGCGCCACCAAAAGTGCAGCTTGTTTATAACGGTTACTCTCTCTTGTTTCCAACAACCGATAATAATCATAAGCATCAACCAGCAAACTATCTTCAGTCAGCGCTTGATTCTTGTTGGCATGAGCCTGACCAATAACCAATGCATACCTTGCCTTCCACGGATTCTCCAATTCTTCGGGTTGCCAGATGCCACGGACTACCGTCAATGCACTATCGCTTTTCCCCTCGTGAAGCAGATGTTCAGCATCCATTATCATGGAGTGATAAGAAGGTGTACATCCTATCAACAACAAAGCCAATATCCCTAATATATTCTTCATGTATCAATCAATTTTCACACAAAAATAATCGTTTTTTATCTTCATTGAGTATAATATAAAGAGAAAAAAGGAATATATAAACTTTTTCAATTTTAGAACAATATAACAAGTTACAAACCAACCACTTACAAACGCCCATTGCAGTTTAAATAGTCATATATATAAATCCCTTTTTCAAAGGATTCAACCTACCTTTGCAACCATAAGAAAGCAAAATCACGTCTAAAAAAGAAAATAATTTTATGAAAAAGTTCATTTATTTATTCTACTTATTGGTCATGCAAGCAATGACCATAGCAGCTAACAGCATCACCGGCCGTATAGTTGACAATAACGACCATTCAGTCCTAATCGGTGCAAACATATCATTGAGAAACCTAACCGGGGCTTTAATTATGGGAGTCACTACCGATGAAAAGGGTTATTTTGAGCTATCCAACGTGAGAGATGGCGACTACACACTGACAATTTCATTCATAGGATACGAAAGCCAGACATTGTCGCTTGTCAATTTAAACAAGAATCTTCCCTTGGGAGAAATAAGTATGAAAACGACCTCTACCACTTTGGAAGAAGTAAAAGTTACCGGACAAGCCATTGTTCATAAAATCGACCGGAAGATGATTATGCCAACCGAGTCTCAAAAGAAATATGCCAACAACGGAATAGACCTCCTACAACGGATGCAGATAACCGGACTTACCGTTCATCCGCTCAACAAAACCGTTTCTAACACCTTAGGCGAAAACGTACAACTTAGAATCAATGGTGTAGAAGTAAGCAAGGAAGAAATACAATCCATCCGTCCAGCAGATATTATTCGTATTGAATACCATGACCATCCAAGTTTGCGCTACGCAGGAGCAGCCGGTGTTTTGGATTACATCATCAAACGCAGGGAGCATGGTGGATATGTATCAATCAATATCGAACAAGGAGTAAACCGAGTGGGCTACGGTAACTATAACTTATCCGGTAAATACTATTACAATCGTTCTTCTTTCAGTATCGCAGCATCGATGGAAAGGCGAGATTTGGAATGGAATCGTGAAAATACGGAGACATTCATTTATCCCAACCATACACTTATAAACAAAGAGATAGGCTCTCCTACTCCCATCGAATATTCCCGACTGAACTTGTCGGCCACCTATAATTATACCAACGACAAGAAAAGCCTACTGAACATCACCTTCCACAACAAGCGAAATGATACTCCACACGGTTTCGGGGATAGAAACAGCAAACTATACCAGGAAGACAAAGAATATCACATCGTAGACCGTTCTGACGAAACATCCAACATACCTTCCATTGATATTTATTACCAACTGAACCTGAAGAATGACCAACACCTTTATTTGGATTTGGTAGGTACTTATCTGAATAGTGATTATAGCCGTATCTATTCCATGACCGAAACGGGTAATACTCCAATAGAAATCTTCTCGAAGACGGAAGGGAAGAAATATTCTCTTATCGGAGAAGCCATCTATGAACGCCCTTTGGGAAAAGGTAAATTCAGTAGCGGATTGAAACATACTCAATCATACATGAATAACCAATACGATGGTAATATAAACGATCAAGTAACGATGAATACGGCCGAAACTTATTTCTTTACCGAATATCAAAGAAACTTTGGGAAATGGGGATACACCTTGGGAATTGGTGGTACACGTACTTATTACAAGCAAAAGGATGCTTCACAAGAAAAGTACATTTTCCGTCCTACACTGAACCTTTCTTATAAGCCTTCGGACCGAATATTCTTGAAATACAATGCCTATTTAAGCGGTTATGCTCCTTCGCTCTCCGATTTGAGTGATGTAGAACAAGGCATGGACACCTATCAGGTAAGACGAGGAAATCCACACTTGAAGAATGTAACCTATTTCAGTAATCACCTTACCGCCGGTTGGAACACCCGACTGGTCAGCATGGAACTGTCTGCCCGATACAGTTACGACCACAAGCCCATTATGGAAGAAACACTTTACGAAAACGGGAAATTCATCCGTACAACCAACAACCAAAAAGGTTTGCACCGACTGAACATACAGACAAATATCAAGCTACAGCCTTGGAAAGAATATCTTTCCATCAGTTTACAGCCCTTCTTCAACCGTTACATCAGCCAAGGCAACACCTATACGCACACTCATTCCAATTGGGGATTCCAAGGTAATGCCTTTGCCATGTATAAAAGTTGGATGTTGATATTCCAAATGAACACCAGTTATCACTATCTACAAGGAGAAACCATTCAGAAAGGAGAATCCATTCACATGCTCGGTGCTGGATATAACAAAGGCCGTTGGAGTATACAAGCTTTTGTCATTAACCCATTCACTAATGATTACCATCAAGAAGTGGTGAATCTATCCCAATTGGCCTCCAATCGCCAATATGCCTATACCGATGTACTGAACCGAATGTTTATGGTAAACTTATCCTTTAACCTTGGTTTCGGCAAACAACAAAAAGACAGTAAGAAACGCATCAATAATTCGGATAACGATACGGGAATCCTTTCGGGAACTAAGTAAAGGAGCAGAATCAACAAACTTCATAAAAGTGGTTTCAGTGTTTTCACCGCATTGTAAAAGCTTGATTATCTGTTTATATGGCTGAACTCACCACACAAATTTCTCGTTTCACTGATTTCATCCATAAAGCTTCATTTAGCATTCATCGTTTTCTTATACGTAAACCGCCGTTTTCCAATGAAGAAAACGGCGGTTTGTATTTGAGAACTCAGCTATATCTCCTCAGGAATTATCGTTTCGGAATATCGACCGACTTTTCACTCTTGCCTTTCAAATGTTCAGAGAAATAATCCACCATACGCCAGTAGAAGTATTCGTCCATATCGCCGAATGAATGGCGTTGTTGTGGAAGCATCAACATATCGAAGCGCTTACCGGCACGAATAAGGGCATCGACTACACGCATGGTATTACCCGGATGCACATTATTGTCAATATCACCATGTACCAACATCAAATGACCTTTTAGTTGTCGGGCAATCTGCGGATTGGTAGCAATCTTGTATACAAAAGTAGTATCTCCCTTTTCGCTGACTTGTTCCTTCACACCATGGTGAGTTTCGCTCCACCAACGGTTATAGATATTGTTATCATGATTACCCGCACATGATACGGCTACCTTGAAGAAATCAGGATATTGGCAAATGGCTGCAGTACTCATGAAACCACCTCCCGAATGTCCGTGGATACCTACCTTATTGATATCAATATAAGAGTGGCGTTGAGCCAATTGTTCGATGGCATACTTATGGTCGGCCAACGGATAATCGCGCATATTGCCATAACCATAATTATGATACCACTTGGAACGGCTGGGGTGGCCACCACGCTGGCCAACAGAGATAACAATAAAACCAGCTTGTGCCAAACGGTCGGTACGTACACTCATACGAGTGAACGGATAGTAAACCGCTTCAACTTGTGGACCTGGATATACATAATCAATGATAGGATATACTTTGGTAGAATCGAAATTAAACGGTTTGTACATCACACCATAAAGGTCGGTCACGCCATCGGCAGCCTTCACCTTGAAAGGTTCAGGGAACTGATAACCTGCTGCAAGCAATTGTGAGAAGTCACTTTCTTGAATAGTCATCAGTTTGTTTCCATTGTTGTCAAGCAATACAGCGCATGGAATTGAATTGACTTTGGAATAGTTGTCTACAATGAAACGGGCATCATCGTCCACTTCCGATTGATGGAAATAATCTCCCTTCGTGATTTGCTTCAAGCCAGTTCCGTCTACATTTACTCGATAAAGATGTTCGTAATACGGATTTTCATCAGCATTCATTCCATTAGCGGTAAAGTAAATCACACGTGCCTTTTCATCCACTTTCAAGACATCTTCCACATGCCATGGGCCTTTGGTAATGCGGTTCTTCAAATTACCCTTATCGTCGTACAGATACAGATGCGCCCATCCGTCGCGTTCACTCCATTGGATAATTTCCTTACCACCACCCAGCACTTTCAAGCCGCGGGTTTCTTGATACGTATTCATGCGTTCTTCAATAACAGGTACGATGGAATCCTGTCCAACGGTATATGAGCAGACATCAATACGGTAAAGGTCACGACTACTACGAGTCAGAAAGAAACGGTTATTATCTCCTTGCCAAACAACATGACGATATTCCGCATCACGTTGCTTCTGCATCATAGGCTTGTATTCCAATCCGATGGTTTGATCCTTATAAGCCGAAGTCTTGATTTCCTTCCGGGTATTGTTTTCCATATCAAAGATATAGAGATGTTCAACGGGTGCTTCCTTTTCGCCGGGCATCTGATACTTATAGGTTTCAAGGGTTGGACGAGGTTGAGCCATCACATTGATTACCCACAAATCCTTCACAGCACGGTCATCGGAAACAACAGTTACAAAGTGACGGGAGTCAGGCGACCAAACACCTCTTACAGCACGACGCTTACCGTTACACAACGTATCGGTATTCAACATGCTATACGGAATACCATAACCAAAATCTGCCATACCATCAGTAGTCAACTGAATTTCGACAATGGTACTATCCTTTTCGTCCTTACGAGCCTTGAGGTAATCTTCAAAGCTCATGCGGTACAAATTCAAGTCCTTGGCGTACACCACTGTTTTCTTGTCGGGTGAAATGGTTCCCCATGCCAATCGCTTCGGATCCTCTTCCTTATCAGTCAGATGAGTAAGTTTGCGGGTAGGATAATCGTATGAGAAATAAAAGACTTCTTTCTTGCCTTTTTTATCCTTCTTCTTATCATCTTTCTTGGGCTTGGCATCCTTGGTAGATGTCACTTCGAAAGTAAAGGTACGACCATCTTCCCCTGCCTTCAAGTTTTTGATTGGCAATTGACGTGCTTCAAACGGATCTTTTACTATTTCCGTCAATTGTGCCGCCATTTCTTCACGGTCAAACAACAAGCTTTTGCTTCGGGTATTGGGATTTACTACATACCAGAAAGTTCCCTCACTGGTCTTGTATGTATACCAAAAACTATTTCCTTGCTGAAACCAATGTGGGTCTACAGTCGTGGTAAACAACATGGTACGCAATTTATCCCCAGTAAATTTCTCTGCCTGCAAATATTCAGGCAAGCGTTCTTGTGCCTGCACACTACCCATAAACAAGCCGGCAGACATCATTAACAAACTAATTAACTTTTTCATTCTTATTTATTTTTGGTTTCACTCTTTGTTTCTTTATACTCTGTTGGTGTCATACCATAGTATTGCTTAAAGCATTTACTAAAATATCGAGGGTCGTTGATACCTACCATATAAGCAATTTGCGTCATGCTGTAATTACCCGTCTCAATCAATTGGGCTGCACGCTTTACACGCATTTCCCTGATAAATTCAATGGGCGCCATACCGGTAAGAGTTTTCAGCTTCTTGAAAAACACCGAACGGCTCACGGCTGCTTCTCTTACCAAATCGTCTACAACCAAATCACCGTTATCCATATTCTTCTCCATCATTTCTAACAGATTGTCCATGAACTTACGGTCTTGTAAGGACATTTCGGGTGAAGAATCCTTCTTTTCTTCCTCATCCAGCGTTACTTCCTCGTTCATCAAGTTTGCACGATACAGATGTTGCAACCTACTTCGTCTTGCCATCAAATTTTCTACCTTAGCTTTCAGATAGGTAGCACTGAACGGTTTGGTAATATAGTCATCGGCTCCTTCTTCCATGCCTTGCAACTTACTCTCCAAATCTGTTTTAGCAGTGAGCAATATAATAGGGATGTGACTGGTAGACAGATTCACTCGAAGTTCCTTTGTCATGGCTATACCATCTTTTTCGGGCATCATAATGTCGCTGATAATGACATCAGGTATGAACTTCTTTGCTTTTTCCAAACCTACGACCCCATTGGTAGCTTCCATAACATCGTATTGTGAAGCAAAAATACTACGCAAGAAAAACCGTAGTTCAAGGTTGTCTTCTACCAACAACAAAACTTTCCGTTCATGTTCACCAGTTATGGTGCCTTTCTCATTCAATTCCAATTCCGACCAATTAGTCGCATCTTTAACTTCGACATCATCAGAAACAATCCATTCCACTTCTGTGCCATAATGTTCGTTCCCTTTTAGGAATTCTACTGTAAAGCAACTACCTTCGCCCACCTTACTGTCTACCTTAATAGCTGCCTTATGAAGTTCCACCAGTTCTTTCACCAACGAAAGGCCAATACCGGTACTCTGTTGGTTGAACAAGTTCTTGTCTATCAAATTTTCGAAGCGTACAAAAATGGATGCTTTTTTATTTTCAGGGATACCGATACCTTGGTCTTGTACACCAATGGCCACCGTATTCTCATCTTCATGTACAAACAAAGTAATCATCTTTCCCTGAGGCGTATATTTGAACGCATTCGAGAGTAGATTGAATACAATCTTCTCCAACTTATCGGCATCCACCCACAAAGGCAATGAAGGAGTTTCACTTTCAAATACAAAATCAATATGATGATCCTCTGCCAGTCCTTCGAAATTATCCATAATACGACGTACGAAAGGAACCACATCAATCTTTTCTATCCGGAGCTTCATCTTGTTCTTCTGAATCTTTCGGAAATCAAGGATTTGGTTCACCAGCCTCAACATACGGTCCGTATTACGTTCCACCACTTGCAATTGTGGACGTAACTCTTCGGACAGCTTGTCGCTCTTCATAATATATTCTATCGGACCAGCTATCAAAGTAAGTGGGGTACGCAGTTCATGAGAGATATCGGTAAAGAATCTTAATTTAATGTCAGAAACTTGTTGCTCAATCGACACTTCATTCTTCAATCTATAAATAGTGAACAAGATATAGACAGCTATCAGAAACACCAAAGTAGCTACCACAACATAACCTATTATAGCCAAAGGAGTTTCCCAGAATGAAGGACGAATGGTAACTTTCAGCATCCGTTCATTGTCCACCCATACGCCATCACTGTTAGTGGACCTCACACGGAAAGTATAGGTTCCCTTTTGCAAGTTGGTATAGGTAGCACTTCGTTGCCTATCTACATAAATCCACTCTTCATCAAATCCATCCAGAAAGAATGCATAACGAATATTCTCCGGATATACAAAGTCAAGTGCCGCATACGAAATGGTTATGAAATTCTGTTCGTGCGACAACACCAAATGTTCCGTGTCATTCAATGACTGACTTAACACGCTGCCTTCTTTTCCCGGTATCACTTCCTTATTGGCTATCTTCAGGTCAAAGAAATTTACCGGAGGAACATAGTGGCTCTTTTCAATGATTAAAGGAGAGAAATAAATGACTCCTTTTGCTGTACCGAAAGCAACCGCATTATTACATAAACAAAGTGAAGTACTTTCTTCAAATCGTACTTTCTTTCCAAAATCCCGTTCATTATAGTTCTCGAAGCGTTGTTGTTCCACAACAAATTTGCTTAAACCATTTTCGGTACTCATCCACAGATTTCCTTCAACATCTTCTTCAAGCGACATCAGAATATCCGAATGCAAACCGTCTTCCTTGGAATAGACTTTAAAGGAAGCATTCCCTTCCGCATCCAATTGTTCCAACTTATTCAGCCCTCCACCAAAAGTGGCCATATACACCTCACCTTTTTGGGTACAAAGAATATGATATACATTATTACTACTCAAACTTTTAGTCTCAGTAGGATCCATTACATAATGATAGAATTTAATGGATTCAGGACTCTTGAAGTTTTCTTTGAAACAAAGTACACCGTCACTGGTTCCTACCCAAATATTACCATCTGAATCAGAAGTGACATGACGTACTCTATAGCATTGGTCTATCGGAAAACCCTTCAAATTGTTCCTTGAATTAATGAATACGTATTCGCCATTATCGGTTTTCTCCATGTAATTCAATCCACCACCAAAAGTAGCCACCCATATACGATGATTCTTATCTTCGTGCAACCAATAGACACTATTATGACTCAAACTATAGATATCATCTTCATCATGTTCATACGAGGTAACTTCAAACCTCTCGCCTTGAGGATGCAAGCGAATAATACCACGTCCTTTGGTCGCCACCCAAATATCACCTTGCGAATCTTCCATAATGTGATAAGCTACTCCATCCAATGGCTTACCCGACTTAGCAATAGTTCCTGATGCCGTCAAATATCCCAGATAATTGAACATGCCATCATAAATTTCTATCTTACCATTACGTTTCCCCATCCATATACGATGATTTTTGTCTTCGAATAAAGCACGTACTGTATTCTCGTTCAAATCAAACGCTTCATCCGTTTGGGGGAACATCTTAAATTGCCGTCCGTAGAAAGTAGCCTTTTCCAAACCTTTGGAATGAGTACAAAACCATAGATTCCCTTGTTGATCCACCAACATGGAATGTAGTTTGTTAGAGAATTTCCACGATGCGGACAAAGGATCATTATAAAAAGGAAGAAGTTCATCCTTATCACGGTCATACCAAGACAATCCGCCTCCTTGTGGATGTACCCAAAGAAATCCATTAATGCCATCTTCACAAATATGGAAAGCCGGATAAGAGCGATCGGCCCCTTGTGGCTCTACGGGCATCTGGAAGGTTTTGAAATCATTGGTTGCCAGATTATATCTCATCACCTTCCCCCAATCGGTCATTTCGAACCATGCGGTTTGTCGACTATCCACAAACACAGAATGAATGGCATCTATTGGGAAATGCGGCATATTTTTACGACTGAACGTACGAGACTTCCCGGTATAAGGTTCATAGAAAAGAATTCCTTGAGTTTCTGTAGCTATCAGCAATTCGTTATTCAATTGTTTGATTGACACAATTTTATCTTCCAACGGAATTTCCCACAATTTAAATATATCATCGCGTAAGGAATAACACCAGACTCTTCCCTTATCCGATGCAAAATAAACAGTATCATTCATGCAACAAGCCGAATAAAAGGCTTGTGAAGAACTTCCCTTGCGTTTCTCTGATTGAACAAAATAAGAGGTACTTTGCCCTTCCTCCACTTTCACCAATCCGTTTTTAGTCAACAACCATTCTTGTCCTTTAGGATCCAAAAAGACATCCATCACCCTTGTTCTATCGCCTCCATTCTCATTCCCAACGGCATAAGTAGTGGTCGTAAGAGTCAAATCGTCGGGATTGGTTCTCACCCTAATCGCTCCATCACCTTTCAACAAGAGCCAATAGTTTCCGTTGGACAAAGTTCGTAAGTATTCACAACGCTCATTGCCCAATGGGACTTGTTCAAATTTCTCCGTCGTTTGATCCAACCGAAAAATCTGTCCATCGTAAGTTTGCAACCATACTTTGTTATAATCGTCCACCCGAATAACATCTACACGATTATTCGCCAAAGCCAATTGATTTTCCATACTGGCCTTGTATACCTTGAAATCATATCCATTGAAACGATTGATGCCATCCCAAGTAGCGAACCACAAATTGCCGTTCTTATCTTGCGCCATACTCATAATGGAGTTTTGCGACAATCCTTGTTCAGACGAATAATGGGTAAGGACACAATTGGGTTGTGCCATCAGCATTCCAATAACTAACAGCCCCCCCCCAATTGTCAATAACATTCGTTTTATCATCGTTTGATATTCTTCAACAATTCATTTCCATTCTTTACAGGATTCCATCCATCTTCACCCTGCAATATTTTTTCTATATTATATCCTTCCAAATTCTTCAATTGATGTCCGAAAGATGCTCTTTCTTTAACCGAAGCACCTTCGCCTATATTTTGATACTCGGCATAGAAAGCTGTCTTTTCATTTTCTTTCTTACCCCAATTATTCCATCCTTCGGGAACAATGTGCTTACCCAATTCACATTGGATATATACCGTTTGACCATAGGGACGCCATGGACGTGATAAATAAACTTTTTTAGCTTCATCAGCTCCCGTCAACTTACAATTCACAAATACGTAACCATATTTCTTTCCTTTATCAGTAGCCGGTGCGGTAACATAACCATCGCCCATACTATGAATGGTGCAATCCTTAAACAAAACAGTAGACCATCCAAAAATAAAATCAACGGTTCCTTCTACATAACAGTCCTCAAAATATTGACGGCTTTCCTTACCATAATTATATAAGGTATCCTGATTACCCAAGAAACGGCACTTCTTAAAATAAGCCCGGTCTCCTTCAATAAAGCAAGCTACTGCCTGTCCTACTCTACCTGCTGTATTTTCAAATGTGATATTCTCTGCATAAAAGTCCGGTGCATAAATATAGCAAGTAGAAGAGCCTGAAGTGGACATGTTTTCTCCAAAGTAGTTTTTCTTCTGAGCATAATCGTCATTGGTCAACACGGCTCCGTTCTCACCAATCATAGATATATTCAATTTACTTGCCGGTACAATCAACTTTTCTTTATATACACCTTTACGAACCAAAATAGTTGTACGTTTGTCCTTTCGGAAATCCGGAACTGCATTGATAGCTTCCTGAATAGTAAAGAAATCGCCGCTACCATCCTTAGCCACTACAAAATCATAATAACGCACATAAGGAGCTAAAGCAGGCACTTCCTTAGCTATAGCTTCAACCGTAATCTTAGCTATGGTACGAGCACCATACACATTCAAATGCGTATTGTCTTGACGACCCTTTGGACAAGCGGCATACACGCCTTCCGGCATCCACATAAAAAGTTTCTTAGAAGCTTCAGCTCCCAGACCTTGCACCAAATCATGAGTCAACTTGTTCATATCCACAAAAGGAACATTCAATTCCTTGGCAACATTACGTGGAGAATTCAAATATTCTCCATGAGTGTCAATCAGCACTTCTCCTTCCTTCGCTTCTTCAAGTTTGTCCTTTCTGAAATCATCGTCAGTTACTGCATTCTCATTCACACGAAAATTACGACGAACAATAGAATTAAACAACACAGGAATACCTCCCTTAGCTCTAGCTTCTTCTACAAAACGCTTCAGGTTGGCATCAAAAGTTGTACCCGGATCAGTATGACGGTCGGGCTTTGGTTTTTCATCATTATGCCCAAATTGAATAAAGACATAATCTCCCGGTTTCATTTTATTCAGAACTACCTCCCAACGCCCTTCGTCTATAAAACTTTTAGAACTACGACCATTCACTGCATGATTGTCCACCACAATGTCTTCGGAAAAGAAACCGCCCAATACATGTCCCCATCCACGCTCTTGGTTATTACCTTCCAAAGATTTGTTGGCCATAGTAGAATCGCCAATCATAAAGATAGTTATAGTTTTCTCTGTAGTAAAGGCGGGAAAAAACAACATTACCATGAATGCCGCCAGTAAGTTCATTCGTCTTTTCATATAGCTTATTTTAAATGTTCATTCATAAAGTTCAATACATCCTGCTGGATTTCTTTGTTACAGAAATGATGCAGTTCATAAATCTTTGTAACCAATTTATCTTCTACCATTTGATCTTTCCATACCTCTTTCATGATGGTATATGCATCTTTCACGCCCTCTATAGGAAAAAGTTTGTCCTTTGTACCGTTAACAAACAACATTGGTTTAGGACATGCAATAGAAGCCACATGCGGATAATCCAATTGATTACGTATACCCGGAATAATCATAGAAAAAGCCGATCCGCCTTTATTCTGATTATTGGTCAACGTCATTAAGTACTCGGTTGTATTCATCCAACAAACAGCAGCACCAGCCTTAACCACATCTGTTGCCGCACTAAGCATCCACGCCCGATGGGCGCCCATCGAGAAACCCATCGCTCCTACCTTATCTTTATTCACTTCGGGTAAACTTGCCAAGAATTCGGCACTACGGATATCGTCCCAAGTAATCAAAGCTCCCCACGACATACCCATTTGTTGCAAGTTGGAAGCCAACGCTTGTTGTGCATCATAGCTAACCCCTTCCTTACGTCCACGTTCTCCCCAAAAGAGGGCATCTACCGCCAATACCACATATCCATTAGCAGCTAAATAATCTCCTACATATTGCTTCTCATAACAACCTTCTGCCCAGCGTTCGGCATCTTCCATAATCATTTCATCTACACCAAACGGACGAACCATTTTTTCTTTACCTATCGTAAAGTGTGCACCATGATCATGCAACAATAAAACAGCCGGGAATGGTCCTTTTCCTTCAGGTACCAATAAATAAGCAGGGACACGTGAATACCCTGATACATTAAACAGAATTTTCTTTGCCTGATAACCTTCTCGTTGTTCAGAAGCCAATAATTCCATTTCAAAATCTACTTTCGGAGGGGCTGGCTGTATGCAATCAAGCAATACCTGACGGGCGGTTTTTCTCCATTCACCATAATCCTGAATAGGAGCCTTTCCCCAAGCCAATGGATAAGTAAGGCTGGCTCTTAATTGTTCATAGAAAGAAGGCATGGTATTCAGTATTTCATGACCTTGATAACGAGAGGTAGCCTTTACCTTTTCCAACCACTCATCATATCTTTCAAAAATTTTCTCCGGCCAATAGCCATACCAATCATAACCGGTACGACGTTCGGCATTGACATCCGACAACTTCCAGACTTTCTCCCCGGCACGAGTACACATAAAAGGTGTATTATCCGCCAATTCATAGAATCGTGCCCATATTGATTTGGCCTTTTTGTCTTTTACCACTACCTTATCATAAGGATATTCATGATTGATAATCTTATCCTCTGGCAAAGGAATCTTTTCAACACGTATCCCTTTTATCTGAACTTTCTGTAACCAGGCAACAGCTGATTTTACCGCTTCAACAATTTCATTGGATGGATGAGGAATACTCATCAGCAATTCAATCACGCTACAACTTTCATTAGCCGTTAAAGAAGGCAGTTCATAACTGCGAGCCTTGGTAGGTAAGAACGTTTCGTTGTCGTGCTGTTGCCCCCAAGCTGTTTTCACTCCATCTTGAATCACTTGACATTTCAATATCACTTCAACACCTCGATTAAAAGCATCAAAAATTCTCCTTTTCATCGAATCATCCAACCACTTGAAGCTATTATTTCCCCGATTGATTTTCAAGAACAATTCCAAAGCACCGGTAGTCACTTCGTCATTAAAAGTAATGGCATCTACATCCCAACCACGCCAACCGCCATTTTTCTTTTGCATTTTCAACAAATAATTCAAGCCTTTCAAAGCAGCCTGTTTATATTTGTCTTGACGAGTTAATCCATAAACATCACTCAAATACTCTATTTGCGGAAAAGTATTCCGATTATCCATCGTACTTCTACGGTAACTTTCCTTCAAAGCAGCCTTAACCGAATCGGTGGGTAAAATAGCCAACCAGTCTATATTCTTCGGCCAACCACCATCTTCGTTCTGATAAGCCACAAAGTTATCGGCTATCTCCTTATATTGTTCAGGAGTATATCGTTTATAGTTCCGTTCCTTATGTTCCAGATTCCAGTGATGAATACCATCCATGAAACCCTCCAATGAAGGATAGGACGTTTGCGCAATAGCATATTGCGCTACAAAGCATAACAATAATGCTCTTATTTTCATACCTTTATTATTTATTGTTTTCCAAATACATGGCCAAACGAATCATATTCTGAATGTATACACTTACTGAGATACAAGGAATCTCTTCAGTGGCATAATAGCAAGAAGTATCAAATTCGTCTCCCACCATGGTTTCAGCAAAATCTTTCGATTCACTTACCGGTTGTTCGGGACAAGGTTTATATACATTGGACACACTTCTCAATAAAGAAGGCCAATAGCCATCCTTATTCAAAGACTTGATGGTTTGTTTGATCGTTGCATCATCTACCTTACCCCTTACTCCAGTGTAATACTTATCCAGAGGCACCAACTTATTCTGTGTAAATGGAGAATTGGAAGTCAGCTCTTCCAGTGGAATTTTCTTCACTTCTTCTAAGTTTCTACGTAAAGCAGAAGGATTAACTGTATACACCGAACTATAGTGAACTATCGTTTTTTCAATGTTCTGGTCAATGTAATAAGTTCCATTCGTCACATTACTACCTTTGCGATGTACATATTGTGGTTGTCCTGTTTCGGGATGTACAAATCGGGGGACTAAAATTTCTTCCTCACTTTTGGTTTTACGACGCCACTTGGCTGCTTCTTCGGCTGGAAGCTTCATGGATTCCAAGAAATCAATGGCATTAGGAATACCCGACAAGAAACGTGTATCGCCTGTTAACTGATAATATTGCAACAACAGACGAATAGCTCTGGCTGTTGTACCGGTATTCACACTTCTGGGCTCATACGAACGTCCGTGCGCGGGTTTTAAGTCCTCCAAGAAATACTGATCTGCCCAACCGGCATAAGGAAGTCCTTGTTGAAGTGTTATCATTAAATACATAGCACGAAGAACCGGCTCTTTCAAATCTGTTCTACCCAAAGCTTGATAGCATTGCATCAAGAACTCCGTTGCTTCGGGTATTACATCATCATTCATGGTTACAAAAGAAGAATAATCCGACTTTCCACGGAAGGGATGATCATACATCAAGGGATAACGCTGTGGCCATCCCCCTACAGGATATTGACTTTTTAAAACAAAATCAATGCACTTGTCCAAAGCAGGACGGAAAGTGGGATCATTCTTTTCCACATACATACGCAACAAGAATTTGGCAGCCATCATCGTTCCTCCATCATCAAATGTCGCATTGCCATAATAATGTTGGAACTCTTCCAATCTCCAGGCATTCTTACCGACGGTAGCATACCAATCCTTCAAAGAGTTTTCACCGGCAAAATCAAAAACATAATTCCAACCACCGCATTCCAACTGTCCCCAAATCAATGCATAAGCAACTTTCTTTGCCGCTTCATAATAATATTCATCGCCAGTTGCATGATATACATCCAACAACAGATGCCCCATACCGGGTGTTCCGGGAGGCTGCACCCAAGCCATTGTACGCTTGGCTTCCAATTCACCCCATGAACGTGACAAGTCGGGCAGATAATCCCAAACGAAACCACCATTATAACTTACTTTATCCATCATAAACTGCGTGGCAGTTTTCATGGTTTTCAATACTTGATTTTCCAATTCATTTCCAGCATAAGCGCCAGTCATGACACCCGCAAAACAACAAGCTCCAATGATTCTCTTCCATGTGTTTTTCATATACCAAAGACTTATTTAGTGATATTTTTACAAAAATAGCCTTTTTCTATAAGTTATGAATGAAAATAATTGGTTTTTTCTGTGTAAATTTTAATCAATACCACATAACTTCAACTTTTATTACTATCTTTGGAAAAGTTTTAATCATTCTATAATATTTTAGTCATGAAGAAGTTTTGGAAAAACATGAGCATGCTTTGTGCATTAAGCCTTCCTTTATTCTTAGGTAGTTGCGCACAGAAAGCCGAAAACAATCAACAATGTGAAAATGAAGTTAAAACAGAAGAAGTGAAAGCTATGACAACAGAAAGCGGAGTATTCTTGTACGAAAACGACGTACAATGGGAACCGGCAGGAGAAAATGTGGTTCGCCAGATTTTGGGTTACAATGACGATGTAATGTTGGTTAAGGTTAAGTTCGAAAAGGTTGGTGCTGTAGGTACCCCACATAAGCACCCTCATACTCAAACTACTTATGTAGCCAGTGGCAAGTTTGAATTTACTGTAGGTGATGAAACCAAAGTGGTATCAGCTGGTGATGGCCTTTATATGGAACCTGATGTACTCCACGGTTGCGTTTGTATCGAACCGGGTATTCTCATCGATTGCTTCGCTCCGATGCGTGCAGACTTCTTAAAGAAATAATATAAAAGAGGTGTGTCGAAATACACATCCTCTTTTTTTAGGCGCGGATTACACGGATTAACACGGTTTTTAGTGTATGTTTACATTAAATTTATCCGTGACGTGTTGTTGAGCAAAGCGAAAAAATCCGTGTAATCCGTGCCTAAATTATAATATGACACACTCACTTTTGCCTAATTATAATAACTGAATGGCGTCCAACCTTTCAACACAAAAGCCGGATTCTGATAATTCTTTATCAATGCTGCATCCTTCTTTGCATCCAACTGTTTGGAATAAGGATGACGTTTAGACACATCCACCAACTCACCGGTTTCCATATCACGTGTTTGGAATTCATACATTTTCATGGACTTTTCATCCAATTCACTCCATCCTTCCGGAATAATATTCTTAGTAGAGCAATTTATTAGGACAAACTCAGCATCCGGATAACTGGTTCCATGATTTAGACGGCAACGACCATAATCAGCCATTCTACCATTATTTGTTGAGAACGTACATTCTACAAATACATCTCCATGATTATCACCTCTATTTCTTACCCATGAGAACGGACCTCCACTATTACGGAAATTAGAGCGATAAGCAAACAAGCTACCACGCCCCAAAATGGTATCTCCACCACCATCCATCTCACAAGATTCCATATAAATGGTTCCATTGGCTTGTAAAGCATCACCTGAACCGATGATGTGTACACGATACAAAGCTATACGTTCACCATTCAGCAACAAACCTTCGGCCTGACCGGTTAGATCGGTAGCAATACAAATATCCTCCAATACTATGTCCTTACAATTATCCAACATAAAAGCAGCACGACGTGAAGGGAATGTGCCCGGCCATTCATTAGTCTTTACCGTCAATGGATGAGGATTAAAGACTTCATTATTGGCATAATGTACCTTGGTTTTATCCATTCCTTCACCTTTTATCTTCACGTTAGATTTATTACGAGCATACACCAATTCTTCATAATCACCCTCACGAACCCATACCACTGTCTGTTGTTCATTAAAGTCGGGGATATAATCCAAAGCTCCTTGAACGGTATTAAAATCTCCTTTACCTGTAGCATCTACTATCAATGTATCTATCCGAATTGGTCCTTCATCCTTTGTTGTAAACTTCCAACCATGTTCTTTACCGATTCCCGTAAAAGAATTGTCAGACAATGACAATACACCTTTATCAATTGTTACATAATAAGTATGATCGTATTCCAACATATTGTTATGAGGATATATAGTAGCTGTATTCCCTCTAACTATGATGGGATGAAAGTGGAAAGCATCCGTAAATCCACCAATGATATTCAACTGATAGTCGGGAGGTGTAGGTTCTGCTGTTCCCGAAGGAGTACCCGGACGAGTATCTTTATTGGTAGGCATCTTATCACGCGAATAGTCATAAGGCACTTTCATATAGTCACATTCCGGACCGTATGTTCGGCTTTTAGTGGGCCCTGCAGGAATACTCAAATCCAAGCTGTCAACCAATTCGCCGGTTACAGCATCAAAAATGCGCACCATTCCCGAATCACCTACTATAGGAGATTCCGAAAAGTTCAAGACCAAATGAGTATCCGGATTTACATTTTTCATTCCAACAGCCGGATACAATTCTGCTCCCGAAGGAACGGGTTGGTTACATGCCATCAACAATGGGAGGACGGCTAACAAATAATGTGCTTTCATATAATTTGATTTATTTCCATTCAACTTTCAAATGCTTCAACATCGTAGTACTTTCACCACAAGAACCAGTGTGTTGTACACCTACTCCTCCAAAGGAATTGGGAGTAATACGTGCATCCAAATCTACCTTAGACACCAACTCTGCACTTCGTATCGGTGCAAGCGGAGTTTCCGTTTCCACATGTGCCGTCAACACATCGCCTTCAACCTTCAAGTTGATGGAACAACCTGTACGATAACATATAGAGGAAACAGGCGATGTCAACGGAGTGGTTTTACCGTCTTTATACTCAACCAGGAAGAAATCCACCGCATTGCTAAATTTGGTTGTCCGGATAATGCGGAGTGCATAGCCTGTCAATGTTTGAGTGTCAAACTTTATATAGATATCCATATATTGTCCGGTAGCACTTCCGAAGCCTTGTCCGGCCAATTTAGTTGGGTCTACATACAAATTCACTTCCATATCGCCATACATATCTTTCAAAGGTGTATAGAGCAAACGGGCACCTCTTTGGTCTTGCAACAATCCTGTACCTCTGGCCCCATTGAAACCCTGTCCATAAATCCAATAATCCTTGCTCATATCTACAGTCCACGGATATTCTGCCGTATCTATAGGTTTGTAACCATCCAGTGTCCAGAAACCTGGTATCAATTGAGGCTGATTCTTGCTTGGGAAGTTTTGAAAATCTGTTTCATAAACATTCGTTTCAACTATTTTTCCCCTTTTCACCGGAGTTTTAGATACCACACATACTTCCTTACCCGGCAAACAACGCAAATGTTTAGGCGACACTCCCACCATCAAATAATAACCGACATCTTCTTTTTTCAAATCATAAGTATACTCAGGTTCATTCAAACGAGATACCGCCACTGGTATAGCATTGGCACCATACTTATCGGTACAACGATACCATGTAACCAACGATTGGTCGGCACGTCCTTGCAAATCCAACGTATAATGTACCGATGCCTTACCTTTAGAAATCTTCAATTCAGGGGCTTTTACAAATGCAGGTGCTTCGATGAAATCGGGAGATACAGTCATTTCTACAGCACATTCCAACCCAGCATCTGTTGAAGCTATGACGGTAAAATGTTTCGTTTCGTCTTCATGGTTGGCAGCTTCCACCACACATTCATACCCATCTGTAGCATATAGTTTAACATATTTCTCGTATCCCGGTTGCACTCTCCAATGTACAGGAACATCATTATACACATAATTACAATGACCTTTTACGGTTGCGGTTAGCTTTTGTGGTGCATCACCCGTTTGAAGAGTTGCTTCCAATGGATTGATTGACAAACAAGTAGCCATATGAGTATAGTCCTTTCCAGCTTTACTACCCGCTAATTCTATCTTCTCACGAACATTCATCGGATCCCAATTATCTTCACCTCGAAGCAGATTGTAAGTGTTATATACCACTTCTCCATCCACTTCTACTCTATATGCTTTCAGTTGTTCCAATTGATCCATACAAATGGTATTGTAAGGTTTAGAAGAACCTATAATGTAAGGTTGTCCATTCATCTGTACATTATACTGATAACAACGGAGCCAATCTGTTGGATAAGGTGTCCAACCAGCATACACCTGACTATCTGTATGATAGCGGCAATCCACAATACTAAGCGGGCCGGTTGCTTTACAGAAATACTGTTGGTTCGTTCCGTTTTTCACGTAAAAATCCGAATTCAAGAATATGGCCCCCCCCATGTCACTACGCCAGAAAGGAAGCTGTCCATAAAAATGCAAGGTACAATCAAGATACACACCTGTACCCGTCAATGCATCATCTGTACTTTCCATGTGACATTTATTAAAAAGAATACGCTTAGCCCCATTCAACGGATTCATGTTTAAGCGACTGATAAAGTGCACATTTTCCGCATAAATCTTATCGCCATGGCAATAGGCTACATGCGCTTGTGTAATAGCGGAGTTTCTTTTTTCACGTCCCAATTCCTTCTTCAACGGGAATTCCAAATCCACATTACAGAAATTACCCATTGTAAGGTTCTTCACCATCAATCCATCTCCCCAGAAATCGAACATGGTAAAGTTTCCTATGGCACCTTGTGTTTGTCCACGCCAAGAGGCCAACACTACATTGCGGGGATTATCATTCAGACCTATCAAATGTAAATACGGACATTTAACAATCAGGCCGAACGGTTCCCGTCCATTCTTTCCTTTCTTTATTTCCGTATCTTCCGGATTGTCTATCCAATAAACATAGGGAGCAATATAAACCATCATGGGGGCATTTTCCGTCCCAGCCATAAAATGTTCAGATGCTTCATTGAAGCTATTAAACACATAGGGGTTATTCTTTACAATATCATCTGACAATTGTCCATCAATAAAGAAAGCTTTAGGCCCCAATACAATTTCCTGATTGTTGTAAACTATTCGGTCTCCTTTAAATTCAATAGGTTGTTTAGCATCAAGGGATTTATATCCCTGTGTCCATGATGCAATGGCACAACACAAAGCCATCATAAAGGTAAGCATGCGTTTCATGGTAAACTAGTTTTAAATTCATTACAAATATATAAGATATATTTCAAAAATCAAAGGTATAAAGTTCCCATACTATAATAAAACTTCATTATTGCCTTCGTAAATCTCATCTATTTCATTCTGCGGATCAATTACAATCCTACATCCGCTTAATGATTGAACATTAGGAATGACCAACTTGACATTCGTTGTTTTAGGTAACAAATCATTAGGAGCAGAAATAGGCTTGGATGTGTTTTGCGAAAGGATATTACCTTCTTTATCGACAATAGCAACCACACATGCCGGTGCATCACATCCGCTCAGATTATGTAAGGTTATCATTACTTCATTATCCGTAAATCGGATATCCTCTTTTCCAATCCCAATATCAGTCTTCGAATTAAAATCAGCCCCTTTTCCTTTCAATTCCATTTCTATCTGATAAGATGAAAAAGGAGGCAAATTCAATGAAACTTTCTGACTACGGCCAAAAGTAATCTTACTTGTTTTCTTTTTACCATTCATTATCTGCTTTAGCGTCCAGGTACCTCCCAACAATTCAAATCCTACCATATCCACTTTCACTTCTTGTTTCTCAGTATTAAAGAAATCCACTTTAAAGGAAGTGGCCGTTTTATCATATACATGAATAGCCACCTTTTGTGCTATCGTATCATTCGAGAACTTCCAGAACAAAGGATTATCCGAAACAAAACGTTGACTACGGTTGAGTGCCACACCTCCGAGACGAGATTGTTGGATCAAATCTGGACGATAATAAATACGGTCAGTCCATATGCTACCTTCTTTAAATATATACTCATTCAAATCGTAATCTTGAAGGAATTTAGTATATGCATCAATCAGTATTTCTTTTGTTCCCAAAGCAGAGACATCTCCCCAACCGGAATAGGCAACAGGTGTATAATATTTGCTATCGCCTGTCCACAACCAGGAATACCACAAAATAGGTGTAACATACTCTATACCATAACTTCTTGCCTCGTCTGTCAGATAATTGATTTCTTGAGGCAACAGGACATGTCCTTCCTTGTCTTGCTTGGCATGCGCCAACATACTATCGGCAAAACGAAGAACATATTCACGTGCTCCTTGATTGCCATAGAGTTCTCCTAACAATAAGGCTGGAGCCATGTGATAGAATTCACGTCGGGAAGACCATGCCCAAATCCCTTTATCTGCTATCTTGGTTGCGCTAAAATAATCGGAGCGGAAATGCGTGTGACCGGCATCGTTTATTCCCAACAGCTTCTCACGAACACTCTTGGCGGCTTCCATCATCCGTTCAACTTGTTTTGGGTTTCCTATATCCAACAAGTTCATCTGGCAAATCGTATTTGTTCCTTCTTCGCAAGTATGAAGCCCGTCTGTCTGAATGGTACTCATTCCTTCAGTCAATAATCCTTGCTCATAAGCTGCTTCCAACAATTTATTCAATGAACGAGTCGCCTTCTGAGGGATACATCCGTTATGTACAAGTCCGGGGAACAAGTTTCCTAAATCCGTATCATCCGATATACCTCCTCCAAATTCACCATTATCTATTTGTCGGTTATCGATATACCATTCCACCAAATCATTGTAAGTACGCAACACTTCCAATTGCAAGAATGCCCACAAAGGAACACCTTCCGGTTTTTGGGGTTGTTTATAGAAGGATACGGCTTGTTCCGGATTGTATTGATACCAATATCTGCGTCCTTGTTCATTGCTTGGATCTATCCGAAGCAAGTCGTTCATATCAGCATCTATCTGATTAAACTTATTATAACGTCTGCTACGAGGTACCTCCTCACAAATCATGGCATGGTTATCACGTATCTGCGTAAGCCTATCTTCAACATGCTCTTTCTTGGCTTCTTCGAATGGCTTGAATATCAGTTCAATCTTCATACCTTTCAACATTTCAGAAGAAAAGTCAGCACCAGAACCCACCAATGTTATATAAAGCGGTTGGTCGTTAGGAAGAATACGGTCGCGCATATCCAACCAAAGCACTCTGGATTCATTTGGCTTGACTGAGAAGGAGAAGTCAAACATATTTCTTAACTTCCATATAGGGTCTTTTATTTGGATATTCATGGGGAACAACCCGTCAGCTGTTTGCGGTTGTACATCAAGTGCTGGCAATTCTATACGTATACCATCCAAGCCTCCATACATATTTATCCATGAATACAACATAGAGCGACCATTCTTCACACCACTCACATCAATATCCTTCATATCTTGAGGGATTACCACATGTACGATTGGCATGGAATTGCGGTTAATGGAATGACTTGTATCTGCATCTACTTTAGTACCCAATCGATTATTGTAAGGTACAGCAAGCAACATTCTCCGTTCTTCCGGTTGAAAACGATTGTGAACGTATTTTTTCATCTCCATCAATTGGGGATGATTGAAATGCTGGAAATCAGTCAATGTATAACTAAGAGAGACTATACCTTTAGGGGACACTCCTTTACCAACATGATACACATCAAATTCCGATATTGGTGTTTCTTGTACTTCATTCTTAAAAACAATTGTTTGACCAATCCTGGGTTGTTCCAATAGATGAAAACTTTTTTCGGTTTGATTGCTACGATAAGCTATTTCGTTAGCATTCTGTCCATCCTTACTTTCAGAAACAGCAATTTTACCCTGTGCTCCTCCTGTTATCTCCAAATAGTTCCAAGTTTCTTTCGGCAAATTGAAACGTACTTCCCACCCCGACAAAGAATAGCAATCCCAGTCAGGCAATTGAAAATAGTCATTTCGTCCTAAGATGGATGAACGGTTGAAAACTCCCGGCCATGTCGTTTCCCGGATTCCATCATTACATTTCCAATACCAACGTTTCAAGTCATAAGTATCTGTAATACCGACCTTCCGTACAGAAGTCGTTTCATTACATAAATAAGGAGGAACATGTTTATCAAAGCCATAAAAACGTTTCCACTCGTCCAATTGGATTGAATCTTTTACATCCCGTACAATGTAAGGTATAACTTGAGGATCTTTAGTTACCAATTGGGCTATTTGACCCTCGTCAAGTGCTTGTCCATATATCCGTAGCTCGTCTATATCTCCGCCCAACTGCTGATTGTACAAACTTTGAACCTGATACGGACTAATGATACGTGAATGTGGACCAAACTGATCCAATCCCGTATTCAACACCACCGAAGTATCCCGTTGCCCTACCTTTTCTCCATTCACATAGAACTTTACGCCAATGTTTTCATCCCATGTCAACGCAAAATGCGTCCATTCATCAGGACGAGGTAATTTATCCACTTGATGTGAAAGTCGGATTCTTGCCAAATGATTATCCGTCACAAAAGCATCAAAACCTTTACCGTTATAGTCAATCCGAAGCCAAGTCATATCCCAACTGGTATGGTCCGCATAGCTAACACGAAATATGGGAAATTCTGTTGGAGTAAAATCTTCAGTCAATCGCCAATAGAATGATAATGTACCCCGAGACGCATAAATATTACCAGGTGCCCAATAACTTAACAATTGCTTGTGTGCACAATGAATTGCTTTCCCTACCGCACCATCATCTATAGAAGAAACATTATAAAGAAAGTTAGGTTCTGCATCTCCTTTCGCATAATCGGCTTTCGTCCCATGCTCACCAGACATATAGAAAAGTAATGCATCGCTATATGACTGTGAGTATACTACACAGGAAGCAACAATTGCTACTATAAAGCCGATAAATCTTTGGTTAAGCATGCGTTTCATGGTATCTTGATTTATTTTTTGTTACAAATATAAAGTATGTAATTCAAAAATACAAAAAAGGTGCAATATATTTAGAGAACAATATACCAATAAACACAAGGTGTCATTTTGAGAAACGAAGTGACGAAAAATCTGTATACACACTCGTAGATGCATACAGATCCTTCACTACGTTCAGGATGACACAATAGGGCGGCAACTAGTATATTATTCCCTATATCTATGTAATGCAATCTAATCCAGAAAAAGTTTTTTGCGATTTTACTTGCATCTTACACTCACCACTGAATATCAACACGTTAGAGTGTGTAGGTAAAGTGTGCAAGAAAACTACCTACACACTTTACCTACACACGACTTACAAAAATCATTACCACCGACCTTCAACTTCAACATTCATTTGGGTAAAATTTTAGATACGAGCCTGAATATAAACAAATTACACAATTCTAATTCCTTCATTTGAGCATCTAATTCCTTTGTACTGCACCGCAGTACGATTAAACTCCACAGTAGTACAATGGTACTACATAGCAGTACGATTAAACTGCGACGCAGTACAAAGGACGGAAATGGTTACAAAAGATTCTTGAAACTGTCTCCTTTCCAAAAAGAAACATTCAAGGTAGATACTGTAAGCCAGCTCTATCCGGAATATTATATTCTTCGTGTCAACGATTTCGACAAATGGTCGAAAGTACCCCTTGAACAATGGATTTACTTCCTTAATACAGGTGAGATACCCGATGATGCTGACGCCCCAGGATTATGTGAAGCACGCGAACATCTTAAGTTAGATCGTTTGAGTAAAGATGAGCTTAAAGCCTATTACCGACATTTAGACAATGTGGTTATTCTACGCGACAACATCAACACCGAACGAACTGAAGGAAGAGCTGAAGGGCGAGCTGAAGGTAGAGCAGAAGGAAGAGTTGAAGGAAGAGCTGAAGGTGAAGCCGAAACCAAACGTTCCATTGCTCGTAATTTAAAAGATGCAGGTCTTTCCTTAGAAATGATTGCAAAAAACACGGGGCTTACGATAGAAGAAATAGAACAATTATAAGAACAGGGTATGGTTTAAACATCCACTTTACTTTCTCTTTAAAAAACGCCGTTATTCAAATGATACCAAAGCATGATTCTATATGGTAAAAAAACGAAATTAACAAAGTATATTAAAAAATCCCGTCAAATCCAATATGTGAATTTGACGGGATTCTCTCATTTGTCAGAGGGAAGACACTATTAGGTGCCTTGCAATACTACCTCTTTTTTTATTGTTATATCGGATTAATTTTCAGGGAATCCATAACCATTACTTAATGCACCACCTGATGTTGAAATCTGATCTCTATGAATAGGAATCAAGTAAACAGGCACTTCATTATTCTTCAAGCCATTGAACACATACAAGTCGTATTCATTCTTGTTCTTAACAATATTAATACCCCAATCAGTCTTGAC
Organism: Bacteroides sp.; assembly: GCA_017472925.1. Taxonomy (GTDB): domain Bacteria; phylum Bacteroidota; class Bacteroidia; order Bacteroidales; family Bacteroidaceae; genus Phocaeicola. The sequence goes on from JAFUNS010000008.1 coordinate 75,162, forward strand.
ATAACCATCAGCTTCCAAAGCCTTAGCTTCTTCACCTTCCGGATCAATGTATTCAAACATACCCTTAATGGCCAAGTTTGTCATATTACCAGCTGTAAGATTATTCTTTGAAGTTCCATTCTTTTCAGCAACTGCATCCCAATCATCATTTTGGCCACGCCATCCTGGATAAAGAACAGGATCTGTAGGATCCGGGCACTGGGTTGTCAAGCGATAACCATATGTACTCTTGGCATCTACCAATTTTGTCCAAATATAGTTAGAAATAGTGTTTCCTGTTTCAGGGAATGTATAATAACCTTGAGTTTCCAAACCGGCAATCATAGCGCCTGTTCTTTCATGGAACTTAGCTATATCTGAATAAAGCTTATTGTTACGAATCATATCATAACGACGTTGACCTTCACCACCAAATTCAAGCTTACGTTCCTGCAAAATAGCATCAAGCAAATTGTTTCCACAAGATGCAATAAACGCATCAATATCAGAGTTACCTCCGAATGCACGATCATGAACTTGCTTCAAATGGTTCTTAGCAGATACTTGGTCACCTAAAACAGCCTCAGCTTCAGCCAACAAAAGAATCATATCCGAGAAACGCATATATGGGCAATTGATACCAGACTGACGTTGTTTAGCTGTCCAAGGACTTGCCATACGGTTTTCATCCCATTTATTATTAACGATACCTCCCTTAGAACGACTACCCATTGCGAAAGATATGATTTGTTCTGCACCTTTACCGCTTGATGCAGTGATAGCACAAGTTACATCACGACGCATATCACCGTTTTCAAAATCGCCATAATAATATACAGCATGGAAACGACTCTGGCCATAGTTCTTACAAGGATATCCATTACTACCACCACCTTCAGACGGACGACCGAAAGCATAAGGACGTTCTGTTTGTACACCCGGTGATTCTGGCAATTCATAGATATTTTCATTAGCAATTTCCAAATTATTCATTTGTTGGAAAATGTACTGATATGGATTACCGAATTCCTGACCAGCACCTGAAGTGGCACGCGGGTCGGTAGTTTGCAAAGCAATCTGAGGACCAGGATTTTCCACACACATAGCCAAATACTTCTTAGCTATTTCATAGAACTTGGTATAATCTGTACGACGTCCATAGAAACATTCATCAGAGCCGTATGTGGAAGTAGCTACTTTATCAAAACTGATTGTGTTACCATTTAAATCCTTATAGAAGTCAGCTCCCAAATCGCCACGACGTGTTTGATAACCACCTTCCAACATAGCGATACGTCCAATCAAACCTTGTACATAAGTACGAGTCATAAATGTTTTATCAACAGCTGTATTTTCACCTGCACGATACATACGAGGTTCAACATCCATCAACAAATTCAGATGATATTCAGCAATTGAATCACGTGGAGAAATCCGTTCAACGGCTTGTCCAGGGAGCAACTGATGAGGAACATCACCAAAGAAACGCATCAATTCATAATAAGCGGTAGCACGAAGTGCAATAGCTTCACCATACAACTGACCCACTAAACTTGGTTGATTAGAAGCTTTCATTTCTTCATAAGCAGGGGTTGCTTCAACAGCAGCACACAAAGAGTTCAATGAAGCAATAATCTTATACAAAGCAGACCAAGCGCCACTATAATTTACACCATCCAATGTGATATTAGTTGTACCACTACCACTGAAGTTCTGGTCGTAACCATATAAGTTTTCAGGAATATGTCGGCCTTGTGCACTATATGCTTCAGGGTGACGTTCTGCATCAGAACCACCAATAATTACGTCATAGAACAAACCATTAGAGTGTACACTTGAGCTCGCACGCCATGTTTCGTATGCTTGATACAAGGCATAACGGATATTAGTCGGGTCTGAAAAGACAAAATCCGCTGTAGTTTCAGAAGGAGAAGACGTTTCCAAAAAGTCTTCACAAGCAGTTGCGCCAAAGAGAAGGCCTGCTCCCAAGAGAGAATATAATATCTTTTTCATTGTTAATTCAATTTCTTAGTTTGACAAATTTCATTCATTAGAAAGCCACGTTTACACCAAATGTAAATGTTCTTGCACGAGGATAGGCACCCCAGTCACCACCAATAGTTGGATAGTTACTATTCTTGCCAGCATCAGCATTTACTTCTGGATCTCTACCAGAATAGCCTGTAATACAGAACAAATTACCAGCTGTAGCATATACACGAGCCTTGCTCAAACCAATTTTACTAATTACATTCTTTGGTAATGAATAACCAATAGTCAATGTATTCAAGCGCAAATAAGAAGCATCTTCAATGAATGTAGACAAAGTTACACCATTTTCATAGAAAGGAACAGCATACTTAGCGTTAGCATTCATTCTAGCCAATTCAGCAGGATCTGTAATACCTACCAATTCACCATTCTGTACATCATACAATTGGAACGCTTCATTCATGAACGCATACTTGTTCATACCTAAACCAGTTTCCTTATTACCAAATGTATTGATTAAGCTAGCGCAGTTATATACATTACCACCAATCTGATAAGTAAAGTTAGCTGATGCATCAAATCCCTTGAAAGTACCAGACAAGCCAAAACCACCTGTATGTTCAGCAACAACATTACCCAAATCTACTACGTCATCCAAATCAATAACGCCACTCTTATCCACATCTGTAATTTTTAAACAGCCAGGATAAGCAGTCTGAGTTGCAACGCCCTTTTCGTCTGTTGGCACTAAAATATGAGCTGGTCTATATTGAGAACCACCAACTTGTGCACTAAGATCTGCAATACCATCTTTCAAGACATATACACCATTCACATAGTTAAAGTCATCCAATGTATAGAATCCTTCACTCTTGAAGCCACGGATTACACCTACCGGTGAATCTTCACGGAGTACATAGTCGTCACCTGGAGTAGTAGCAGAAGAAGCCCAACCTGAACCATAATAGATAGGAGTACCATTAGCCAATTCGTCAATGTTATTCTTATTGTAATTATAAGTTGCATTAAATGTCAAACTATAATCCTTACCACGAAGAATATCATAATTTACAGCGATTTCAACACCTTTATTAGAAGTTTGACCAACATTTTGATACTGATAACTATAACCTGTAGAAGAGTCGATTTCTTGACGCATCAACAAGTCCTTAGTAGTATTCCAGTAAACATCCAATGTACCAGACAAACGATTATTCCAGAAACCGAAGTCTAAACCAATATTACGGCTAATGGTTGTTTCCCACTTCAAATCTGGATTAGCCTTCAAACCTTCAGGTCCATAAGTAGGGACTAAGACATTATTATATTTAGTAGAACCTGAGACCCAAGTTTCACGCCACAAAGAAGAACTGATATTATCAGCACCTGCCATACCATATGACAAACGGAGTTTCAAATTAGACAACCATTCACTTGTATCTTCCAAGAATGCTTCATCCGAAATACGCCAAGCTGCAGCAGCTGCTGGGAAGAAGCCCCAACGATTATTAGGAGCAAACTTAGAAGAACCATCGGCACGGAATGTAGCTGTCAACAAATACTTGCCTTTATATGAATAATTAACACGGGCAAAACCTGAAACAGAGTTATCACTCACACCGATATTAGAGCTAAACTTATCCATATTCAAGCTGGCATCAGTCATGTGAATCATACCAAACACACGATCCATATCAAATGTATCACCATAACCTGCACCTTCAATTTTTGAGCTGAATGATTCTGAATTACTCATTTCATGTCCTAACAAGAATGACAAATTATGGTCATCGCCCAAACCTTGGACTTCATAATTCAAAGTATTCACCCAACGATAACCTTGGCTTCTTGAATTGCTCAATGAAGCTTTCTTAAAACCACTTGAAAGGCCATCTTCATAATAACGTCCTTCATTCCAACGTCTATTCAAGCCTATTTCAGTACGTGCAGTCAAGCCTTTAATTATTTCCCAACTCAAAGCAGCATTACCGCGAAGGGAGTTAACCTTACCAATATTATCGACATCATTAGTCAATTCAACAGGACCACGACCAGCTTCTACGTGATCAGTACCCATACCCAACAAGGCATCCACACCGGTACCCAACGGATCAACAATAGGACGATATTGATATGCACGAGAGACTTGAGTACCTCTTGAGTTAACCCACGATTCACGTCCGGTTGTTTCAATTTCAGAATAACGGATATCCAAATCCAAATTTACGCCCTTTGCCAAATTTTGCTTCAACTTAAGGTTGGTAGAAAAACGTTCATAACCAGAGTTGATTTTCAGACCCTCATCGTCAATGTAGTTTACAGAAAAGTTAAATTTAGTCTTTTCACTACCTCCTGATATAGAAACGTTATGATTCCAAGCACTAGCTGTACGCAACATATCATCAGTCCAATCATGAGCGTCAACATTTGCATATTCATTCCAATGGTTACCATTGGCAGCACCCAAACCAAAATATTCAGCAATTGAAGCATCCATTCCCATTGACTTTGCAAATGACCAAGTGTGCTTCAAATATTCTTGAGCATTTAAAGTTTTCAATTTCTTTGCAATTGACTTTGTTTGGAAATAGCCTGAATAAGAAATAGAAAGTTTGTCCTTATCAGCACCCTTTGTAGTAACCAAGATTACACCATTTGCACCACGTGCACCATAAATGGCTGTAGAAGAAGCATCCTTTAATACATCAATTGACTGAATTTGGTCAGCAGGGATATCAGAAATACTTGATGCAGGGAAACCATCCACGATAAAAAGTGGGGAATTACTTTGTGAGATAGATCCACCACCACGAACACGGATAGAGACTTCAGCGCCTGGACGACCATCTTGCATAGTGATGCTCACACCTGGCAATTTACCTTGGAGAGCTTGAGATACGTCTGATACAGGATTAGCGACCAAAGCATCCGAGCTTACAGATGCAACAGAACCGGTCAGGTCACGCTTCTTAACTGTACCATAACCAATAACCACCACTTCGTCGAGGGTTTTGTTATCTTCTTCCAAAACAATCACAAGATTTTGTCCAGCCTTTACCTCTTTAGTAAGGTAACCGATGTAAGATACTACCAACGTAGCATTGCTGGGAACATCAGAAATAGTAAAGTTACCATCGAAATCGGTGATAGTACCGTTAGTTGTACCTTTCACGAGTACGTTCACACCAATCATCGGTTCACCGGTCTTGTCTTTCACAACACCGGTAGCAGTCTGCGCGAAAGCAACCACGCATAGCATACTCAACAACACGGTTGAGATAGCTCTTCTTGCTAATTCTCTAAGATTCATACATGTGTTTTTTATAGTTAGTAATAATAAAAAATTGCCAATAGACAGTAAGGTTCTTGATGAACATTTGGCAAATGTATTGTTTTGTTAAAACATATTCAACTAACAATAAACATTTAACACAAAAAACCCATACTTTTAACATCTATTAAGTGTTACAAAATCCACACAGACTAAATTCGTTATCGTTAACGAAGCCCAACACAATGGTTTTTATAACGATTTTATTTACCTTCGAACGCACAAATGCGTCTATCCTATCAATTCTTTTTTCTTCACAAAAGAACATTAAAGCAAAAAACATTATTTTTCAATTATCGCCCATTCCATCGAAGTTTTCAAATACAGTTTTAAAGTTATCATATACAATTCATGTAAAATTTTCGACAGAATAAAAAACAGAAAAGGTGTATTATTTGAGTTCAAAAAGGTTAAAAATTGCACATTTTAGCATTTAGAAACATCTATTTTTGCAACGTCCTCGGAGTACTTTTTCGAGAGCACTAACATTGAGAGAGATACATTTATTATTATTGTTAAATTAAAATTTAGTTTTATGGAAAACATGATGAAAAAGAATTGGTGGAAGTTCTGCCTCATGGCTCTTCTGCTAATCTTATCGCCTCCTGAAGCGATGGCGCAGAGTTTTACCATCAAAGGTCAGGTTGTTGACAATACCGGAGAATCCGTAATCGGTGCCTCTGTTGTAGAAAAAGGCAACGCTACCAATGGTACAATTACAGACTTTGACGGTAACTTTGAGCTTAAATTGTCAGGCAAAGGAAAGACTTTGGTCATTTCTTATGTAGGTTACCAAACCCAAGAAGTGGCAGCTGTAGCCGGTAAGGACTTGAAGATTGTTCTTCAAGACGATGCACAAGCCATGGAAGAAGTGGTAGTTATCGGTTACGGTAGCCGTGCTCGTAAGGACTTGACCGGTTCTGTAGGTTCTGTATCGGGGACTAAGATTGCAGCAGTTCCTGTGGCTTCTGCAGCAGAGGCGTTGCAAGGTAAAATTGCCGGTGTACAGATTACTACAACAGACGGTGCTCCAGGAGCTGACATCAACATCCGTATCCGTGGTGGTTCAGCCATTTCAAGTTCTCAAGACTCCAAGCCGTTGTTCATTGTAGACGGTTTCCAAGCTGACAATATCAACGACATTCCTCCAACAGACATCCAAAGTATTGACGTATTGAAGGACGCCTCATTAACCGCTATCTACGGTGCCCGTGGTGGTAATGGTGTAGTTATCGTAACAACCAAGAATGCCAAGGCTGGTAAAGTAAAAGTAGAATTCAATGCATATGGTCAGATGTCTTATTTGGCAGGAAAACAAGACATGTTGAATACATACGAATTCGTTAAATATCAATTGGATGCTTGTATCGCCAACAACACTCGTACATACCAATTCCGTCGTGACTTCGGTAACCCAAACGACTTGGATATCTACAAAACCAAACCAACACACGATTGGCAGGACGAATTAATGGGTGACGGAGCCTTAACACAAATGTACAACGTATCTGTAAACGGCGGTAGCGAAAAAATACGCTTCAACACGTCTCTTACCCAACACAATCAAGACGGTATCATTACAGGGTCGGGGGTTCGTCGTACCAACATGAATACCAAAGTTAACATCCAGCTTGCAGACAATGTTACATTACTTATCAATCCACGTTTCACTTATCGTCGTGACTTGGGTGCAGGTGCAAGCGGCATTGGTACCAACGGTTTGATTGGCGTACTAAATTACAAACCAACCAACGGTCTCCGTGAATTTACTTCTATCGATGAAGAGTGGGAAGACTTCAATGTAGAACGTTATTGGGTAAATGCCAGTCCGTTGGATGACATCAACCAAAACTATAATCTGAAACACTCTTATAGCTTTACCAACCAAGCAAGTATCACTTGGGAAATCATCAAGGGACTTACTTTCCGTTCGGATATTGCTCAATTCTGGAGTTTCAATGACCAGAACCGCTACTATGGTTATTTGACTGATACAGCTGCAAAACATAACAATCAGCCAGTAGCTCAAATCACCAACACTCAAGGTTTTAAATACACTTGGACTAACACGTTAAACTATGCATTTACTCACAAAGAGAATCATAATTTTTCTTTCTTATTAGGCCAAGAAATCCAACATAGCCAAACTAAGACTAATTACCAGTCTTCACGTTATTTCCCACAAGAAATAAATCCTCGCACAGCATTCAACAATATGGGTTTAGGTAGTGCATTCGAATCTACATCTAATCTGACTACTCCTAACCGTATTGCTTCTTATTTCGGTCAGGCCAACTACAACTGGAAACATCGCTATCTGTTGTCAGCGACCTTCCGTGCCGACGGTTCCACTCGTTTTGCTCCAGGTAATCAATGGGGTTACTTCCCATCTATTTCTGGTGCATGGGTTGTTTCTGAAGAATCCTGGTGGAATAAGGATGTAGTAGACAATTTGAAGATTCGTGCCGCATTCGGTCTTTCTGGTAACAACAACATCGGTGATGACCGCTGGCGTTACCAATACTCCATCTACGCAAACGGCGGACCAAGTTGGGGTGAAAGCACACTGACTCAAAATGGTGACAAATATTACAATACAGACAATTTGTTCCCGAACAAGGACATCAAATGGGAGACTACCGTTACCCGTAACTTGGCAGCCGACATTTCTTTGTTCAATGGACGTCTGACTGTAACTCCGGAAGTCTATTGGAATACAACACGCGACTTGTTGTACCGTTGTCAGATTCCGACTACTACCGGTTATACTTATCAATGGCAGAATGTAGGTAAGGTATCCAACAAGGGTCTTGAATTGACTGTACAAGGGGACATTCTCCGCGGTAAGGATTATGTATTGACCGGTACCTTTACCATGGGTATGAACAAGACTAAGGTAGAAAAGATCAATGGTACAGACGCTTACATTCCAGCTAAGAGTTGGGACTCTGAAGACAACTTCCGTTTGGTTGAAGGAGAAGAAGTGGGTCTGATTTACGGTTATGTATACGACGGTATTTATGGATTCGACGGATTCCATCGCGATGGTTTCAATTATGCGCCTAATGATGAAGCATATTTGGCTGAAAATCCAGGTGTACAAGACAAGCCGACCGTTGAAGGTCTGTTCGGTACTCTTCCAGGACGTATCAAAGTAAAAGACTTGAATGATGACGGCAAGATTGACATCAACGACCGTACCATTATCGGTAATACCAACCCGAAAGTTCAAGGTGGTTTCGGATTTAGCGGTCAATGGAAAGATTTTGACTTTACTGCCAACTTTACTTACATGCTCGATTTCGACGTAATCAATGCTACTGCATACGATTTGTCTTCTGCATGTGGAGCAAGCGCAACCAACCCACGCAACGTACTCGCCAAGTTTGGCTATGACAACCGTTGGGTATACTATGGTGACATTTACAACACCAACGCTGATGGTACACAAAGCATCTACAACCTCAATGAGCCTTTGATCTCCAACAGTCAGCACATCGACTATTTGGACGTTTACGAACAGATCAATGCAGGCAAGACTCTCTGGAATCCGCAGAACGTAACAACCCGTTACACGCTCTCTAACTTTGTAGAAGACGGTTCATTCTTGCGTATGACAGACTTGACCATCGGTTATACTTTACCAAGTGCATTGACCAACAAATTGGGTGTTTCCCGTCTGCGTTTGTATGTAACCGGTTCTAACTTGTTCTGTTTGACAAGCTACTCTGGCTATGACCCTGAAGTAGATATCCAGAACGGTTTGACACCGAACGTTGACTACAACCGTTATCCACGTAGCCGCAGCTACCTGGTAGGTGTAAATCTATCTTTCTAATAGAAACAGTATAAACCATTAAGAAGATAAATAACATGAAATTAAAGAATATATTCATTTATGGTGTCGGCATGATGGCCCTTACCGCCTGCAATGACTTCTTGGAAGTGGATGCACCGTCGAAGGTTACCGATGATTATGTCTTCGCCAATACGGAAGAAGCCAACCGCTTGCTCAATGGTGTTTATCAAGCAACTTGTAACGGTAACATTTATGGCAATGCATACTTGACTACTTTCAATTTCAACAGCGACGTGGAGTTTGCCACCTCATCCGCCGAAATCCAAAGTGCCAGCCACAACGAATGGAAACTTTTCGACGGTGAAGCTGACGGTAGCAACGTAAAGAGCACTTGGGATGCTGCATACGAGGTGATAGAACGTGCCAACAATTTTGTAAACGGTGCAGAACAATCAGACCTTTATAAACAAGGCAACAAAGATCTTGAACAGATGATTGGTGAGGCCAAGTGTATCCGCGCCATGAACTACTTGGATCTCGTTATTTTGTTCGGTGATGTACCTTTCACTTTCACTCGTACTTACGAACAGGAATCTCTTATCATGCCGATGGGACAACGTGACGAAATACTCACTGCACTCATCAACGATTTGAAGGCTGCGGCTCCTAAGATGAAGTTTGCCAAAGAAATGACAGAAGGTGTAGAACGTTGCTCCAAGGAATATGCCTGGGCTTTGATCGCACGTATCGCCATGTTCCGCGCCGGTTATTCACTCCGTCCGGGTTCTACTACTCAGGAAGTGGGTACTATGGAACGTACAAGCGACTATGCCGACTATTATCAAATCGCCCGCACTTATTGTGATTCTGTAATGAATGAATCGGAACATGCACTCAATGCCAATTATTTCGATGTGTTCACCAAGCAATGTAACTATCAAGTAGTAAGCGACGACGATGTAATTTTCGAAATTCCTTTCGTCCAAAACGTAAACGGTAATATTGGTTATATCCAAGGTCCGAAATGTGAACTTTCAAGTGCATCAGACACCGACCATGCTTGGGGTGAGTCCAAAGGTAGTGTAGGCTTGAATGCCTTCTATCGCTTTACTTTCGACAAACAGGATGTTCGCCGCAATGTAGCTGGTTACTGGTCGTATTCTTTCGATGGAACTCCGGTCCTTTTGAATAGCTACACCAACTATTGCATGAAGTGGTCTAAGCTTTGGGATCAAGCTCATACATTGGGTAACACTTCAGCCGGTAACACCGGTATCAACTTCCCATACATGCGTTATGCAGACGTATTGTTGATGTTTGCTGAAGCTGAAAACGAATTGAACGGTCCGACTGATGCTGCCAAGAACGCTTTGAAACAGGTTCGTGAACGTGCGTTCCGTAATGCTTCCAACAAATCGGAAATGGTAGACATGTATGTAGCCAACTTGACTTCGAAGGCTGATTTCTTCCAAGCCATCGTTGATGAACGCGCATGGGAATTTGGCGGTGAAAATATCCGTTGGAAAGACTTGGTTCGTTGGAATCTTTACAACCAAGTAGTATACAAGACATTCTGGAAATATTACGGCATGGGATGTGACCGTGACGACAGTTACGATATGGAAGGCAATTTCAACGATTACCCTGCCCAAATCTATTATAAAGCCCGCAAACGTTCTGAATGGAATGAAATCGTTATGAACGATGCAACTGGTAAATATGCAGCAGGTAATTATCCTGAAATTGAAAGCATGCCTAACACAGATGCTCAGATTGGTGTATTGGAATTCTACCATTACGAATCGGATACGTTGAGCATCAACAACCTCTGGGAAAACTGGGGTGTTCATGTAAAAGAAATGGCTACAGTGCCCATTACAGGTAGTGACGCCTGGACAGAAGCAGTACTGTTCAACTGGCTGGACGACAACACTGGTATTGCCAAAGCACAATGCCGTTGCTCACTCCGTGGTTACATCTACATCAACGAAGGTGGTACTATCATGACACCGGGTATACCTGAATACACTTCGGATGACGTTTTGAAGACCTTACCTCCGGTACGTTACATTCTCCCAATACCGCGAGATGTAATTTCAAGAAGTTTGGGACAATACAAGAATTATTATGGTTATTAATAATAGGAAGAAGACAATGAAAAAAATATTTTTATACTCCATGTTGTTTGTTGCCGGTTTGTCGTTCTCTACATCATGTAGCGATGACGATGAAGCATTCGCAGGTTCAGAGGCCGATCGTCTGTTCATGCCGATGTTCCGTACCACAACAAACACCGCATCGTCAACCACGCTTTATCATTGTGATATTGCTTCTAAAGTTGACCAATACGATGAAGTGGCACAATACCTTGCCTCTAAAGGCTTGAAGGCATCCAACCACGTGAACGACATGCGTCTGTTCTGGTACGAAGTGGACGGAGCAGTAGGTTACCAACTGAAAGCCAAAGTACAAGGTACTTCTTGGGAATTAGCAGAAAACCCACAATTGAAAGATACCATTTTGGTAGGAGGTGATGTAAATACCTTCTTGCATGAAGACTTGCAATACGGTACTGGTTATTTGTATGCCATCCGTGCACTTGCTAGTTTGGACAACCCGAACGACCCACGCCACTCCAAGTGGTACGGTTACGGAGACGGTTCTCACCAAAGCGACCAATCACGTGATGACAACCGTGACCAAACCGGTGCTTTAACAACAGGAATGCGTTATGAACATCCTTCAATCTTTTGGACAGAAAATATTACAGAAACCAGTATGGATGTCTGCTTTAATCCAACAGCAGAAAGTGGTTATGAATCGGCTTACAAGGACTTTATTGAAGCTGGTGCTATGGTACAAGATGGCAAATGGGTGTTTGACGAGATTCGCGTAGAACCATCTGCAGACAATCCGTTATTGCCAACCATCAGTATCAAACCAACAGCAGAAGAAATGGCTGCAGGCCGTGTACATGTAAATGGATTGGAATCCAACGCTGCATACCTTGTTAAAGGTCAGAACAATAAGGTCGAACGTTATTACGACCGTCAGTACAATTCAACAATGGTACGTATGATGGGTGACCCAGGTGAGCCTATCCTTATCAAGGCCAATACACCCGAAGAAGCCAAGCAAGATACTATTCTTCAGAATATGGGTACCATACAAGGTAAACAATTTGGTGTACAGGATTTGGTAGCTACACGTATCGACACGATCCTGACTAACTACATGGGTGACAATACTATCGCTGAAGGTCAGATTTTCTACTTGGAAGGTGGTAAAACCTATTATACTCATACAACCGTTGAAATGACCAAAGGATTCACATTGGCAACCAACCCTGAAGACTTGGCCGCAGGCAAGGGACGTGCAACCGTATTGCAAGGTGTAGGTTATAGCAACGAAGCAAAGACTGCAACCAACGCCAACAACTGGGGACTTTGTCGTAACGCCCGTTCGGGTGCAGAAAATGGTGTAGTATTGGCTATCCAACCAATCATTTTCGAAAATATCAATTTCCATCCTTATGCATGGTACAACTATTACGACCAAAAAGGTAAGGACGGCAATTCAAAGGTTTCCATCAACGGTAACTATTTCATGAACATGTACTCTCAAGGCTTGTCGTTCGTCCTCAACGAATTGCGAGTATCTAATTGTACCATGGCCGGTCATGTGCGCGGTTTCATCCGTTTCCAAGGACCGAACCGTCAGGTTATCGAAAAGTTGACTGTAGACAATTGCGTATTCTATGATTGTGGTGGTTACGACACCAACGGACGTGGTTATTCTTGGTTTGCAGGACCTGGTAACAACCGTAATTCCAATTTCTACAAGAATTTCTCATTCACTAACAATACCATCATCAACAGTTCACGTCACGCTCTGGTTACAGAAACCAAGAATCTTGCTTGGCCGGATGGAACCAAATGGAAAATCAATGTCTCAAACAATACATTCGTGAACTTTGCTCCACGTTCCAACAACAACGGACACGGTTTGGTATTTGAAATTCAATACGCACCAGCAGGTTCTGAAGTTACATGCGCCAAGAATCTCTTTGTATTCACTGGAAACCAAGAAGACAAAGGCCGTGAATATTACATGAAAGGTATGAGAGTAAGTACCAAGGATATGAAATATGACTTTAGAGACAACTATTCCACAGTAGTACCGGCTTTCGACAAATATAAAGCTTCGAATGACCCTGCAGGTACAACCCTATTGGATGGAATGTTTACAGGACGTCAATTCTCTCATACATCGGATGGTGCCGGATATCAAAAGGGCGCCCTTAATGCCAGTGGATTTGGAGAAACTCAAATCAAGTTTGGTGACAACATGAATGAGAATGAAGACGATGCAGTAGGCTATCAACTTTCTGCTGAAGAACTTTTTGAAAATCCATGGACAATCGGTACAGTTAATGCCAAGGAAGATTTCACTAAGGACGCTTATCGTCATGCCGACATCAGCGGTTTCTACTATAAGAATACCGACCGTGTGAAGAATCATCCTATCTATACCAAGCAAATCGGTGATCAACGTTGGCGTACCGGTGCTTCTTGGGATGGTGGTAACAACATCACAGTAAAGAGCGGTAAATAAATCACTATCAAGATTAACAAAAAAGTAAGTGGGTGTATAGTTTATACATCCACTTCTTTTATTTTAGAAATTAGGGTCTGTAAAATAAACTGTGTCACGCAATAATATCCAGTTGATAATGTTATACAAAGTCATTTGCCAATTGTAACATAATAATTGTAATAGATCCTATAAAGTATATAGACATAAAAAAAAGAGCGAGATGATTCTCGCCCATTACATAAGAAAATAAGTCCTTTAAAAGGAAGAACATTCTTTCATAATATGGTGCACCAAACTATTGAGATACATTTCCAAATTGGTGTATTGAGCTCGTTTATCGATAGTTTGCGCAAGCCCATCTGCTTTATCGGAAGGATTCAAACCATACTTCTTTTCCCAACTATCCGGCATGCCATCACCATCAGTATCCTTTACGTCTACAGTTGCATCACGTTTTAGAGGAGGATAAGGATTGAGGCCCAATTCGGGAAGCGCTTGAGCAATGTCAGAAGGAGTATTGATATAGCCGGGGCTATTGCCTGATGCAGTACAACTGGCCTTTCCGTTTTTCACATCGTCTACAATCAGTTGATCAATTACATCTCTGTAGTTACAAGCACCAACCCAAGCCAATACCTTATTATAAGCAGTACCAGCCTTATGTTGTGTCAAGCCTTCAGAAGTCACTACGGGTTCATCCTTCTTAATGGCTTTCTTCACTTCTTCCGTCCAAAGATTGTCTACCTTTTCGTTGTTATCCTGTTGCTCATAAACTCCTTTGGTCCAATTATCAGCTGTTACATCATTATAGCCTTCGACTTTATTCCCTGTGATGTAGAAAGTTCCCCAAAGATGTTCGGATGGTTTCCAAGCATTGGGTGTCCCGTCATCATTAGTTACATAATCGGTCGTACGAACTCCTATTTTGGCGATACGATAACGCGTGCGTTTACCGGTATCACTACTTTTGGTGGCAGGCCCGGGTTTATAGTAATTATTCACAATATTCACATGCTGATTCTCGCCTCCATAACAACCTTCGCCCGACCAATTATAGATTACATTGTTTTGGATATCGACATATTCATCCATCTGCGTACTGGGACGAGGACCTAAACGAGGCGTACGGCTCTTGCAATGCGCAATCAAATTATGATGATAAGAAGCCTTATTACCTCCCCAATTGCCTCCATAACCATGTGTACCCTTACTATGGGTAGAGACAAGAAGCGCTTGTGATGCAATGCACCATTGTACGGTTGAATTTTCCATACCGTAAACCGACAAGCATTCGTCTACGCTCCAACTAACTGAGCAATGGTCTACAATAACATTCTTTCTATCCATACCACCCAATCCATCGGGCTCCTTCCCACTGGCATCTCCCGGGCGAAAACGCATAAAGCGAATAATTACATTGTTGGAGTTAATAACAAAAGGATAATCAGCCAAACAGATTCCTCCGGGAGAAGTTTGTCCGGCTATGGTCAAATCGTCATTCTGAGTTCGTAGTTCTGCTTTCAAATGAATGGTACCTGCCACATCAAAAACAATGGTTTTAGGCCCCTTCTTATTTAAAGCCCAACGAAGAGAGCCTTCAACACTTCCTTTAGTATCGTCCTCCAAATTGGTTACATGATATACAACACCTCCACGGCCACCGGTGGTATGTCTTCCATGGCCTTCTGCTCCTGGGAAAGCATACAAATCACCATAGTCTAACGTCGTTTCTGTTGGCGTTTCGGGTTCCTCAGGTACTTCAGGGACGTCAGGCTCTACGGGAGTGTCCGGTTTTTCAGGGGTAACCGATACTTCCGGATCGGGTTCTTCAACCACAGGATCATTTTTCCCACACGATGCTGATCCAAACAAACAAAAGACAAATGGCAAATAAATGAATCTCCAATTCATACAAAGAAGTTATTATTCATTCAACATCCAAGTGCGTTCTGACGAAAAGATATTTTCATAAGTAATGGCTTCGACTTCTTTCTTAGTGAGCTGGCGACTCCAAGCCACGCGTTCTGTTTTATTGGCACCAGCGCCTGTATTCTTGTATTCCAAGTAGCGGGCAGTCTTTTCATTGTCTACCTTCCCCCAATTGTGCCATCCGGCAGGTACAATGAAATCGCCCATTTCGCATTCCATAAACAACGTATAGCCATACGGACGCCATGGACGACCTAAATACATTTTTGTAACTTCAGGAGTAGCAGTTATCTTACATTTCTTGAAGATATAGCCATACTTCACTTCCTGCGGGGTAGAAGCAGCCGTAATGTACGAATTACGCTTGCAATGAATGTGGCAATCTTCGAACAAAGCTGTGGCAGGACCAAAAATAAAGTCAGTTGTACCCTCGATATAGCAATTCTTGAAATACAAACGGGCATAACGTCCACCGGTATAAATGGTATCCTGATTACCCAAGAAACGACAATTGATGAACTTAATGCAATCGCCTTCTGTATGAAGCGCAACCGCTTGTCCCATTTGAGGGGCATTGTTCTCGATCGTCAAATTGCGGAAAGTCAGCTTGTTGCCTTCAACCTTCATTGTATAAGTACGGAAAGTATCCATCTTATTGATGTTTGCATGATCGTCGAAAGTAATGATGGTTTCATCTCGGTCTTCACCTACAATCTCTACATTTTCAAGTTGTTCGGGGATGATGAGCTTTTCCTTATAAGTACCCTTCTTGACAAAGATGGTTACATTGTAATCCATAAACACACGCACGCGTTCAATGGCTTCGGCCAACGTACGGTATTGTCCCGAACCATCACGAGCCACGACTAAGGTATCACCAGCCAAAGGAGTAGCAGGCGATTGAGGTTTCACAGGGAGACGTTCCCATTCCAAACTGGCCATAATGAAAGGACCTACGCCCTTCGGGTCGTTAGGGCGAATGGGTTCACTCAAATAATATTGATAATCACCACTACGATAATTCTTTCCGCCCAAACCTGCTACGGCACAACACTTGTCAAGGGTAACCACCCCATTATCATCTACCTTAATGAATTCTTTCAAGATACCGCGATAACCCTTTTCGGCCACACTCATATACGACGGATTGATATATCCTTTGCGGATGGCCTTCAATAAGGTATATACAAACATGGTAGAGGCAGTAGCTTCCAAATAGTTTCCTTCATCCCCACTACGGTCTATTACTTGATACCACACTCCCGTTTTGGCATCCTGACGGGCCTTGATTTGCTTGGCCAACTTATTCAAAATAGCAATAATGTGTTCACGGCCCGGCTCATGTACAGGCATAAAGTCGAGTACATCCACACAAGCCATCGAGAACCATCCCATGGCACGTCCCCAACAATGTTGTGACTGACCGGTAACAGGGTCAGCCCATTTTTGTTGCTTGCTCACATCACATGCATGACGATACACATCATTCTTTTCATCATAAGTATGCTTTGCTACACCCACAAACTGATTCACAATATCCTTATATACTTCAACATCGTTGTTGCGATAGGCATATTCGGCATAATAAGGCAATGACATATAGACACCATCCAACCATACTTGGTTAGGATAAGACTTCTTATGCCAGAATGTTCCATCCTCATTACGCGGATGACCATCAAACTGACTTCTGAGCATATCCATTGCCTTCTTGTATTTTTCATTCTTTTCCTGTTCGTAGATACGGAAGAGAATCTTACCCGAATTCAATCGGTCGTAGGTATAATCTTCTACCTTGTAAGTACGGATAGAACCGTCATTTTGCACCATTTCATCGGCAAAAGTGAGGGCATAGTCGTAGAATTTCTTATCACCATATCGGTCATAAACATCCATCATGGATTGCAATACCAATCCGTGTGTATAGTTCCATTTGGGTTCCTTGACAAAGTCTAATTGCCAAGCTTGAGGATTACGGATCATTTCCGATTCGGCCATTCTTACCGACCATGGTTTATCCTTCGACACCTTTTGTGCCAATAAAGGCAAGCCAATCACCATTGACAAACAAAATACGATTAATTTCCGACAAGCATGTAGTTTCATATTCTATAGATTAAAGTTTTACATTGCTACAAAGTTAACAGCTTTCTTTTTACCTCAGGTGTATTTTTTATAAAAAGAAGGGAAATATTTGTTTTTTCGTGCACGCAAACGGAAAAATTGTTCACCTCCATTATAAAAATCGTTCTTTTTTATGATTTTTCTAATAATTAAGCCGTTTCTTTTTTGAAGAATAAAGAAAAGATTCTATTTTTGAGAAATTTTTGGAATACTATTGAGAAACAAATCATAATAATAATCAAAAAAATAACATTTCATGGAAGCAGTTTTCAGTTACATTATCAGTTTGGGTGCAGCTGTAATGATGCCTATTATCTTTACGATTTTAGGTGTTTGTATCGGTATTAAATTCAGCAAAGCGTTGAAGAGCGGTTTGTTGGTAGGTGTCGGTTTTGTAGGCTTGTCGGTAGTTACCGCTTTGCTTACCAGCAGCCTTGGCCCGGCTTTAAGTCAAGTAGTAGAAATTTATGGCCTCCAACTGAAAGTATTCGATATGGGATGGCCTGCTGCAGCAGCCGTAGCCTATAACACTTCAGTAGGCGCCTTCATTATTCCTGTATGTTTAGGTGTAAACATCTTGATGTTGTTGACCAAGACCACTCGTACCGTAAACATCGACCTTTGGAACTATTGGCACTTCGCTTTTATCGGAGCCATCGTTTACTTTGCATCCGATAGCATTCTCTGGGGTTTCTTTGCTGCTATCATCTGCTACATCATCACGTTGATTATGGCAGACTATACCGCAGAAAAATTCCAAGGTTTCTATGCCAATATGGAAGGTATCTCTATACCTCAACCTTTCTGCCAAGGATTCGTTCCATTCGCAATTATTATTAACAAAGTGTTGGACAAGATTCCTGGTTTTGACAAGTTGAACATCGACGCAGAAGGTATGAAGAAGAAGTTCGGTTTGTTAGGCGAACCTTTGTTCTTAGGTATTTTGGTAGGATGTGGCATTGGTATTTTGTCTTGTAAAGACACCACTGAAATGGTCGACAAGATTCCTAACATCTTGGGCTTAGGTATCAAGATGGGTGCCGTAATGGAATTGATTCCACGTATTACAGGTCTTTTCATCGAAGGTTTGAAACCTATTTCTGACGCAACTCGTGAAATGATTGCCAAGAAGTTCAAGGGTGCTGTTGGTTTGAACATTGGTATGAGCCCTGCATTGGTTATCGGTCATCCAGCTACATTGGTAGTATCGTTGCTTTTGATTCCTGTAACATTGTTATTGGCCGTAGTTCTCCCAGGCAATGAATTCCTTCCATTGGCTTCATTGGCGGGTATGTTCTATGTATTCCCCATGGTATTGCCTATCACTAAGGGTAATGTATTGAAATCATTCCTGATTGGTTTGGTGGTATTGACTATCGGCCTTTACTTCGTTACCGACTTGGCCTCTTCGTTTACACAAGCAGCTAACGATGCCTATGCATTGACCGTTGCCAAGGGTAGTCCTGACGGTGCCTTGAAGATTCCTGATGGATTTGAAGGTGGTGCACTCGACTTTGCATCCAGCCCATTTGCATGGATTATCTTCCACTTGACTCATACATTCAAATGGATTGGTTCAGGCATTTTGGTATTGGTAACTCTTTTCTTGATGGTTTTGAATCGTCGTGCTATCATCAAGTTTCAGAAAGCAGCAAAGAATGAACAATAATAACAACTAAAAAATAAAAAGACATGAAAAAATTAGCTATTGCAATGATGATGGGATTTGCCGCATTCTCGGCTAACGCCCAAGTGAACTACAAAGTTCAAACCGCTTGCCATCCGCAAGATGTAAAACATTACGATACTGAACGTTTGCGCGAATCGTTCTTGATGGAAAAAGTGATGGCTCCAGACGAAATCAATGTAACTTATACATTGTACGATCGTTTGATTTTTGGTGGTGCCATGCCAGTAAACAAGGTGTTGAAGTTGGAAGCTTTTGATGAATTGAAGGCTGAACACTTCCTCGACAGACGTGAATTGGGTGTTATCAACGTAGGTGGCGACGGTGTTGTTACTGTTGACGGCAAGGAATATCCGATGAAGTTTAAGGAAGGTCTTTATGTAGGCTGTGGCAAGAAAGAAGTAACTTTCAAGAGCAACGACCCTGCTAATCCTGCTAAGTTCTACATCAACTCTACTCCTGCATACAAGGAATATGTTACTCAGTTGATTACTACTGACAAGAAGGCTGATCCTAAGAA
>JAFUNS010000062.1 GCA_017472925.1 Bacteroides sp.
CACCCATCATAAAGAATTGGTAGATGTTATACCACGATTGCACCACCATTCTATCCAGTCCAATACCTCCCTGATTCAATGGAGCCATCAGGTATTTGTCATACAATCCGCTTATCGCCCCCAACATAGAAGCCAGCACCACAAAGAATATCCACTTGTTATGCTTGAAGTCTATTCCCTCCTTCTTCCCGCTACGGCTCAGCATAAAGAAAGAAAAGATAGCCATCAGCACCCCTATCCACTGATACAGGTTCAATCGTTCTCCAAAGACCAACAAAGCACCCACCAATACCATCACCGGACGGGTTGCATTGATAGGCCCTACAATAGTGATAGGCAGATTCTTCATGCCAAAATAGCCGAATATCCACGATGAGAGGACAATGCACGATTTCAGCAACACATATTTCTGAACCTCCCAATCGGATGCCGGCACATAAAAGATGCTTCCATCCAAAACCGAGGAAGTGGCCGATAGAATAATAAACGGAAGAAATATCAAACTGGAGAACAATGTGTTGAGGCAAAGCACCGGAATCACCGCATTGTCTTTCAACGATTGTTTCTTGAACACATCATAAAATCCCAGCAAAGTTGCCGATAGAAATGCATAAGCTAACCACATATCTGTTTACCTTTATTTATTAACTAATCTGAAAACAATCAGAACCGGATCGGGCAAATCGGCAATTGCATAGATTTTCCGATTATCCTTTGTTACGGCTATCTGATTAACATCCACATCCAATTCAAGATGCTTGACCAACTCCCCCTGCCAATCGTACACACGAATAAGATTACTTCGGAAAGCCTTGTCCTTATGTTCTTTGTATGTTCGCCCAGAATAGAGCGTATAAATATAATCATCAGTAGCACAAGCCATCAAATGATGCATAGGAGAACTTTGGTTAAGTGCACCACTATCATATCTATAATCGGGATAAGCCTTGATTTGCTCAGAAATCAATTCCAGTTCACCATTTTCAGCTATATTATAAAGATAGATCATATCTCCTTTAATCAGAACATGTGCCACTTTGTTTCCCGAAGGACTTACCGCCAACGTTCCTTGATAAGCTTCAGAACGTATCATGTCTTCTACTTTCCGTTCTTCCTCGTCACGATAAGGAATTTCACCGAATCCTTTTTGAAACACTCCATGTTTATCCAACAAGACAAAGCGATAATCCTTGTACATTCCAATGCCCAAGAACAAAGAATCCCTAATAGGTTGAATATGAATGTGTACCAGAGAATCCGAATGGAAACGATGTTCCACCTGCCATGAATCATCATCTTCATTCAAATGAATGGTAGAATATCTGCGTCTATTCACATCATAAAAAGAATACGAGTTTTCTTCTCTCGCAGACAAACTGTAAGGCATCAGAAAATCATCCGAGCCTTGTCCTACTTGTCCCATTTCAAGAACCTTCTTTTGTGAATAGTGCAATACTTGAAAAACGCCCTCTGACTTGGAATTAATCACCACAGGAATAGAATCATTTATCAATGCTAAATCCCTCGTTATTCCAATCAAATATTCATCCCCCATCAGCACTTCATGCTCCAACGACTGAACCGGAACTTCTTCCCGCTCTTGCTTTGATGTGCAAGAGAATAAGGAAAATAGCAAACTTACGACTAAAAGTACATTTCTTTTCATACCATATCTTTATAGAAACAAGTCTTCCGGATAGCCCACATCCACCAGGAAGAGCGCATGTCCCGGTACCGAGTTTCCGGCCGAGCAACGGTCCTTCTTTTCAATCACTTGGCGGAAGCCTTCCAAAGTCATCTTACCACGACCCACCTCTACCAGTGTACCCACCACGGCACGCACCATATTGCGTAGGAACCGGTCGGCCTGAATGGTGAACACCCATTCGTATTCGCCCACTTGCGTCCATTCGGCATGCATCATCTTGCAATTGTTGGTCTTCACATCCGTATGGAGTTTGCTGAAGCTGGTAAAGTCAATGTAATCAAAGAGAATCTTGGCTGCTTCGTTCATCCGGGCAAAGTCCAGATCGTTGAACAATCGCCACGCATAGTGCCGATTGAACGGATCCTTGCGCGTAGTGACATAATACTTATAAGTACGATAGGTAGCATCAAATCGGGCATGTGCCTCGGGCTTCACCGGTTTCACTTCGTACACCGCTATGTCAGGAGGCAACAAACGGTTCAGCTTGTCCTTCACCAGTTGCACATCCAGTGGCTCATCATAATAATCAAAGTGCGCCACCATCAGTCGGGCATGCACTCCGGCATCGGTGCGTCCTGCCCCCACCACCTCTATCTCCTTACGCAGGAAAGTGCCCATTGCCTTCATCAATGTACCCTGTACACTCTCCCCATTGGGTTGCACTTGCCAACCGTGATAATGGGTTCCATCGTAGGCCAAATAAATGAAGTATCTCATCGGGCAGTAATGTGGAAGCAACCTTGCTTCAATTCATATTTCACGTAGCACAATTCCTTCTTCTTCAGGTCGCGGAGCACTTCAGACAACACCAGTTTCAAGGTATCTGCCCGCACATCCTGCATGGGGCGTCCATCAGGGTCCTCCACCTTAAAGAATCGTTTCCAACTGATATCAAAGGTTGTGCCATACATGTGCACCGAGTTGGCCGATGCATTGAGGTTCACCCTACGGAGTTTCTTCACATCGTCTTGCGTACGCAGTACCGAAGTCACTATCACCTGATTGGGATTCAATCCCTTGCTTTCCAATGAATCGAGGAAATTGGCCCCTACCGAGTCGAGCAATGCGCTTGCCTTCGGGATGAGGAACGGAATGGAGTGTGTCAACGAGTCTATCTGATACAAGTCGCCCGCTTCTATTTCCACCAACCGGCTACCCATGTTCTTGGCAGCTTCACGGTTCTTAATGGGTTTCACCCCTATCTTCTTGGCTACCGCCATGTGTGTATCGTTCAAGTCATTGAAGCTTCGTTTGTAGCTCACTACCCCACGTACATTCCTTGGATTGTTCATTTTCATCGACATGTCCTTTTCCTTACAGGCCGATGTCAATATGCATACCATCAAGAATGTACCTACTATACGTATTATACTCTTCATGTTCTGTTTCTTTATTTAAAATTACGCAAAGTAACAAAAAAACTATGAATAAACCAAACAAAAGAACAAAGTGGTACGACAAGTAATTTTGAGGTCATTTCTTACATTTAACGTGAGTTTGGCATATCAGAGCAACACGTTCAAATAGATAACTCGGTGTTTTACCGAGTGTTCATTTTCTACATGTTTCGTCATTGCATCTTCAAAAACACTCATTACACTCAGTAATTTCACTGTTTTTTATTGAGTGTATGATTGTATGTTTTTCTTTTTCTTATATGTAAGCAATATTTACTATTATATATATTATTAAATAATATATATAATAGTAATTTATTTGTTGGAACATATTGGAGCATGAGGTACTCAAAAAAATTACTGAATTTACTGAGTGTAATGAGTGTTTGTTTGTAGTTCATCCGCTACAGGCCTCGATAAAGAGGCTAACAATGTTGAATCCATCGATAAAGGTTTTAACGGCGGTATCTATGCAGCAGTCGGGTGCATAGAGCATGGCGAGTTCGCTTTTGAGATAAGTACGGGGTTCAAACATGGCAAAACAGGATTTCTGATTGTTAAACAACGATTTAAACATAATGAATAATTACCATATTTACAAACAATTACAAGAGTTGGCAGACGTTGACGGACAATGGGGCTGAAAGATGTTATATCTTTGTATCGTAATTAAGAAAACGACGCATTATCGGCCGTAAAACGACGTTTTCTTCTTTGTAAAACGACGCGTTCTTATTTCAAAAAACATCAACTAAAACTAAACTATTATGAACAAGGAAAGCACTCTTCGGGGTGCTTTTTTTTGGATGAATGAAAACCTTTCACTAAATTTGCAACCTATTATTGCCCGTTAAAGGCACCTTACTATATAGAATGATAGAGAAACATATTGTACTGGAGGATATTGATCCTGTAATTTTTTATGGCGTAAACAACGCCAACATACAAATGATTAAGGCCTTGTATCCCAAACTACGCATCGTGGCCCGTGGCAAC
>JAFUNS010000030.1 GCA_017472925.1 Bacteroides sp.
ATTTATGCTGATGTTTACAGATCCTTCGCTACGCTCAGGATGACAAGTAGCGCTGTTTGGATGACACATGGAATATGGTTGGGATGAAAAATGGAGTGGTTAGAGTAACAAATTGGGTAGTTGGAATAAATAAAAGCATTATTGAGAAAAGTGCAATAATAGGTAATAAATACTTTCAAATAGTTGCTATTCTTCATTGTACTGCATCGCAGTACGATGAAACTACGCTGTAGTACGATTGTACTCCACCGTAGTACAATGGTACTGCGATGGAGTTTAATACATGTAAATCAATATATTACTGATTTTAAAGGGAATAAGTGTTAATTTATCCTTGGTTTATAAGATTAGGATGATAAATCTATACAAATCATCATTTTCATGTGTGTAAGATGAAGTTCATCTTACACACATCTTACGCACCATCTTACACCAATTAACCAACTATCTATCAATTGATTATAAAGAAAAGTGCAAGAGTGTAAGATGATTTGCGAAATACTAATTTGTGTAGAGATGTGAGGTACAGAACTATGTTCTTTACTTCATTAAATAATGTTTTGTGAGACGTAAAAATATGATTCCAATCAAAATAAAAAAGCTTCTTAATTTGTTTATTTATAAAGATGTTACTATTTTTGCACTATAAAATAAAACGGAACCCACTATGGATAAGAAAGTTGTACATAAAGGCAAATCCATCTTCCAACAAGTATTGGAAGACAAACGTGCTATACGTCAATGTATTCAAACTGGGGGAGACATTAAACAAGTAGCAAAAGAACGTGGAATTAAATTCGCAATGCCCTTATAACATCACTAGAGAAGGGGAATGGAATTACTCATTTATTACAAAGCATGGTATTATATATCATGCTTATTTTATTGATTTCTCAAACTACCATCCAGCTTTTGATAATGTCTATACTTTCAATATTGAACCAGAGAATGAAGAACCACATCCTATCGACAATAGGATAGCATATACTATAGCTGAAATCCTTAAACGTTTTTTTGCCAATAAAGAACATGCCATGATTATGGTTTGCGATAATATGGATGGCAAGGAAGAAAAAAGAGAACTTCTCTTTTCACGTTGGTTCTTGCGACATAATGACGGAACTCTATTGAAATACGATGCTTCAACGTCAAACGAAGACTATATCCTTTATGTATCCATTTATTTAAAAAAGGACAATCCAAAGAGTCCTGAACTTATTTCCGCTTTCTATGATTTGGTAAAAAATGGTTTTTATCCGATAGATTAAATCCAATCCATCACAATGTACTGCGAGGTGCAGAACTATGTTCTTTACTTCATTAAACAATGTTCTGTGAGACGTAAAACAATGTATTAGTTTTATTAACGAAAACTGCCACGCTTCACAGCGTGGCAGCATCATAATGTTTGTTTATTAGAGATTGTATTACAGATATTTAGTATAGTTTACAAGCTTTTCTTGGGATAGATGGCTTCCCACCAGGCTGCATCGTCCTTCAGCCACTTGGCAAACCAAGCCCAGATAGTATTCTGCCACTGTACACGCTTGCCATATTCCAAGATGTGGTGTTCCTGACCATCGACCAATACCATAGCGGTTTCCTTACCCAACAGCTTCAAGGCGGTGTACATCTGGATACTTTCGCCTACCGGCACGTTCATGTCGATGTTGCCATGCAAGAACAAGATGGGGGTATTGATTTTATGGGCATTGAACAGCGGACTTTGTTCTACAAAGAGGTCCTTGCGTGTCCATGGATAGCTGTTGGCCATGGATACTTCGCTATAGGAATAGCCCCAATAGCCTTCACCCCAATAGCTGGTGTGGTCGCTGATACCGGCATGTGAAATGGCTGCTGCAAAGATATCGGTCTTTGTCTGCAAGTATTGGCTCATGAAACCACCATACGATGCACCGATACAACCAATCTTCTTGTCGTTGACAAAGACGTGTTCCTTACAGAACTTCTTGGTTCCTTCGATGATGTCTTCAGCCGGACCATGACCTGCAGTGTTGACGTGGCGTGCCGAGAATTCCTGACCGAAACCGGTTGCTCCACTGGGGTTCACTACGTAAACCACATAACCCAATGCTGCGTATGCATGATGCGGATAACGGCTTTCGAAATAGCGTTCGGTAGGACTACATCCACCGTAATAGTTCACAATCATAGGATATTTCTTCGATGCATCGAAATGAGGAGGCAAGTAGTAACGGCCATAAATGGTATCGCCCTTTTCGTTGACGAAGTTCCAGGCATGGCATTCGCCCAACTCAACACCTTCCAATATCTTGGCACTCAAATCTTCTTTCAAGGTCTGCTTCCATTTCTTGGTTTCAACGGTATAGAGACGATCGGAATTGGAAGCGCTCTGTCCGTAGTAAGCAGCTACAGGAGCCTGGGCAGCCAATGCAAAACCGGTTACCAAGTCTTCGTTCACATCCATCTGCTGAATCTTGCCATCCTTAGGATTGAGGCGGAAGAAGCTGATATAGTCGCGATTTTCGGCAGTAAAGTACACTTGTCCGTCGGCGGTATTCCATACTACTCGTTGCACACAAGGATTGAATTCCTTGGTAAGCGGAGTAATCTTCTTGCTGGCTATATCCATGAGGTACAACTGGGTATCGACTGTACTTGGTGTCTGACCTTCCTTTACATTCTTGCCAATAGCGCCAAAGGATTCGGGTGAACCGGTAAGCAATACTTGAGTACCGTCGGGCGAGAACTGGGCACCACCCATAAAGCCATCCTTTTCTACCAATGTTTCCACTTGCATGGTCTGCACATCGAGACGGAACAAAGTGTTCAAGGTAGTGGGGCGCTTGGTGAGACGACTTTCTGAAGTCATGACCAATACATAACGACCATCTTGCGAGATATCACTACCCCATGCGTTGTGATAGCCGAAGGTCAACGGTTGCAGAAGTTGGGTATTCAAATCGAACTTGGCCAAATAAGAACGGTTGCGCCATCCGGGCTGACGGTCATCGGGTTCAATGACTTCGTAAATTTCTTTCTTTTCCTTCGGACCTTCTTGAGTAAGCGAGTAGAGCAACCAGTCTTCGGTCGGTGCTATTTGGAAATAGCCTTCGGGCAGAGCCTCAACCAACACTTGTTCCTGACCATTAGCGGGGTCAACGGTTACTAGTTCGCGACCTTCTACACCGGTACGGGTGTAATAATAACGGTTGCTACGAGGCATCCATTGAATATGTTCCATGCGTTCGGCTACAATCTTGCCGGTAGCCATTTCGGTAATCTTGGTGATGGAAGAGGATTTTCCTCCTTCACGAGAAGTGCGATAGGATGTCATCAAGTACTTACCGTTAGGCGAAAGAGACACTCCACCAAAACGAGTGCCGTGAAGTACATCGGCCAAAGTATACAGACGATTACCATCTTCGCGAAGAGTCAGCACTCCGTCTTTTTCAGTTTCCAAGGTTACTTTCACCGATTCGGTCTTATCGTCTGAAGAAAGACACTTGATAACGATGTGGTGAGTAGCCGGAGTCAAAGTCAGTTGGGTTCCGCTAACCTTCTTACCATCCACATACACCTGATAGTTGGTCAAGCCTTCTACCTTGAGTTGTGCCTGGGTATAGGCAGTGTTCTGTACATGGAAGCCCAATACATGCAAAGCATTTCCGGTAAGTGCGGGAAGTGCACCGACCGACAAGAGGGAAGCGCCATCGAGCACTTCCAACGAAAGTGGTGTATCGAGCATGGTTTTCAACGAGAATGCTTTGGAGTTTACATCCACGCTATCTACCATATAGGGTTGTTGTACAGCATAAGGTCCCGCATAACGGAAACTTTTCACTTCAATGTTTTCGGCGGAAGTCCCCAAGCTCAAGCATAAGGCTCCTGCCATTAAGAGATGTTTTTTCATGGTTCGATTCTTTTCTATATTATTATTTATTCTTCAATAGGTGTTACCTCTACAATCTCGGCTTCTTCAATAACAGGCTTCACTTCATTCTTACGGAAACGGATTTGGTTGACCAACGATGACACGCCATAAACAATGCAGCTCACTCCTACTATCATAAAAGGAATGGAGGCAGCAGCAAACGGATTGACCAAAACTACCAAACCAGCTACCAACAGAAGTACAGGGATAATGAAATAGCCCATGGGGACTTGTGTCCACCGACGGGCAGAAACCAAATTCACTACCTGACTGATACCTGCAAAGACCAATACGGCTCCAAGCACATACATCAGAATGCTGACAAAGAAGGCAGGCATAATCATGAGCCACAAGCCCAACAATGCGCTACCGATGCTAACCAACGGAAAGGGCATTCCCATGTTGCGACCTTTCATCAAATAAGTCACTACGGCAAAGATACCAGGCACCAGGAACATGGCACCTACGGCCATCACTAAATATACAGCCGCCGCATCCGACCAGGCCACCAACAATACCCCTACCAAAATGGAGCACACACATCTTACTATGGAATGATTCATTGTTTTCATATCTCATCTATTTTTAAGTTGTTGCGAATATAGTGATTATTTTTTAAAGATAAATAACCAACGACCTAAAAACCATTCTTCCTTACCAAATGTTCATCTATCGTAACTCTAAAATAAGAAATTATGAACAATGGAAAAATCATTGCCGGATTTGCATTAGGAGCATTGGCCGGCGCAGCATTGAGTTGTTTTGCACACAGTAACCGTGGGCATCAGTTAAAGAAAGACATCTATCGTGCCATTCATGACATGAAAGCCAAAGGCAAATGTTGCCCGGCCTGCGAATGTGGCGAAGAATGCGAATGCACGGAAGAACAGGAATGCAAGAAACAGGAATAAAGTGAAAAAGTGGATGTACCGAAAAGTGCATTCACTTTTTAGGCACGGATAACACGGATTGCACGGAATTAGTTAATGATTACTATATTAAAAACCGTGTTAATCCGTGACGTGTTGTTGAGGACTCCGTCCGAAAAAATCCGTGCCTAAATTTATATTATAACACAATAGCTTTTCGTCGTTTACCAAAGATTTACTATCTTTGTGCCACAATTTCAACCGTGCAACTTATGACAAAAAGCAATTATCCTTCCGTTTTGTTAATTTATACAGGTGGAACCATCGGTATGATAGAGAATCCAGAAACAGGTGCACTCGAAGCATTCAACTTTGACCGCTTGTTGGAAAATGTACCCGAGTTGAAACGTTTCAACTATCATATATGCTCGTACCAGTTCTCATCTCCTATCGACTCATCGGATATGGAACCGTCTCTTTGGGCCAAGTTGGTAAAGATCATTACCGACAATTACGACAAGTTTGACGGGTTTGTAATTCTGCACGGCACTGATACCATGGCCTATACCGCTTCGGCTCTCAGTTTCATGCTCGAGAACCTGAGTAAGCCGGTTATCCTTACAGGTAGCCAATTGCCCATCGGTATGATTCGTACCGACGGAAAGGAAAACATGATTACCGCCATTGAGATTGCAGCAGCCAAGCATCCGGATGGCACACCGATAGTGCCCGAGGTATGCATATTCTTTGAGAACCAGTTGCTGAGAGGAAATCGCACCACCAAGATCAATGCTGAGAATTTCAATGCATTCCGTTCGTACAACTACCCTACACTGGCTACCGCAGGCATACACATCAAGTATGAGTATGACCGTATCCGTAAACCCAATCCTACCCTGCCTTTAAAGCCTCATTATGTATATGATACCAATGTCATTGTGCTCACGCTTTTCCCCGGTATTCAGGAAAACCTGATACGCAATTTGTTGCAGACTCCCGGACTTCGTGCCGTAGTACTCAAGACTTACGGTTCGGGCAATGCTCCCCAAAAACCTTGGTTCATCAAAGCATTGAAAGAAGCCGTAGAAAGAGGTATTGTAATAGTGAACATTTCGCAATGCCCTACGGGTATGGTAGAGATGGAACGTTACGAAACAGGTCTCCATCTGCTTGACGCCGGTGTCATCAGCGGATACGACAGTACCGTGGAATCTATTCTCACCAAATTGATGTTCATTTTGGGACATGGAAAGACAACGGAAGAAATCCGTCACCTGATGAATATTCCTCTGGCTGGAGAAATTACTAAGGAGTAGACACATTGTGTTAATTAGTTTAGGAAACAATATACCAATTAACACAACGTGTCATTTTGAGGAACGGAGTGACGAAAAATCTGTATACACACTTGTAAATGCGTACAGATCCTTCACTACGCTCAGGATGACACAATGGAGTGTCAACAAGTATATTATTCCC
>JAFUNS010000009.1 GCA_017472925.1 Bacteroides sp.
TAACCTAAAACGAGGCTCCTCATTGACTAATGTAGGAGTCTCGTTCTATTAGACATCATCGTTGCTTGAGTTTCTCATTTCATTGGTAACCAATTCTTGCAACTTATTCTTCGGAAGCAAGTATTGATATTCGGCAACACCTATTGGTTTGTTAACATCTTGCAACGCCAACTCAACTTCCAAATGGTCTTTCTCGGCACATAGGATAATACCGATAGACGGATTTTCATCAGGAGCCTTTTCCAACTTATCCAGTAGGGAAAGATAGAAATTCATCTTACCAACATATTCGGGTTTAAACTCACCAATTTTCAATTCAATGGCAACCATGGAACGGAGCCTGCGATGGAAAAAGAGCAAATCAACACGATACTCCTTATCGTTACAAGTCAGCGTATGCTGATTACCGATAAAGCTGAAACCACTACCTAATTCCATTATAAAGGTTGTGATTTTCTGCACAAGACGACGCTCCAACTCCAATTCCTTCAATGGCTCAACTGCATCAATGAATCCGAGATTATAACTGCTACGGAACACTTCATTGGCGTAATCAGCCTGCGGAGCAGGCAATGTAGAATCAAAGTTGTTGGACCTCTCTACAGCTTGTATTGAAAGATGATATTCAGATTTAAGTGCGTGGCGCAACGTATCGCGTGACCAACCTTTAGAAACAACTTCATTGGCATAAAACACGATATGTTTGGGAGATAGATCGTGGCTCATCAGAAGTAGATTATGACTCCACGGCAAAACTGCGACAGCCTGTCGCAGTTTTGTATCCCCTTCATTATAACGAAGATAAAACTTCTTCATATCCCATAGGTTTCTTGGAGATAAGCCCATATCGGGATATTTAGACTTCAAATCGACCGACAATCTTTTGACAATGCCATCACCGTGCTTGCTGTCAATTTTCTTTTCTTCCAACAACTTGCCTATCTCCCAATAGGAAGACATAGCAACCGTATTCAGTTGCTTTGCTATTTGTAATCGAGAAGTCTCGATTACTGCGACAGCCTGTCGCAGTAATTCGTTATACTCATCTTCGCTGAATGGTCTTGTAACGGTTAAATCCTTCATAGTCATATCTCTCTATTGCTTAAACCTTATGCAAAGGTATAAAAGATTTTCGGTTGTAATGTAACCAAACAGGCTTAAATGCCTTTTACCTATTGAATTATGATAATATTCTGTTCATTGGGGCATCATGTCCTAACGATATGAGTAGGTTGATTCTATTCTCTTTTCGTTGGCATAAACCCTCCAATACCTTTTGTCTTATCCTGCTGGCCTCGTATGTGTTCAACCTAAATGCAAGAGCAATAATCACTTCAAGATTGTAGAATGTAGCCCAACCTTTAGGGGTGGCTAAATCATATCGTTGGGTGCTTACAGGACAAAGCGTTCCACTCTTGTATATCGCTTTTATAGCGGCTCGGAGTGTCGGGGATATTACCCCGAACAACTCCACCAATTCCATTTCGGACATCCAAACATTACCGCTTGGCATATTCACTCTGCCACTTTCGTTGATTGTTATAATTGATCGTCCCATAATTACATTGCTATTGAGATTTCACTAAACGATTGATTAAGTCTGTTGCCGAACATAGTCAAATCCTTGTCGATTTTCTCGGTGGTAATCTTCGCATATCGCTGTGTCGTGGTAATGTTAGTATGTCCCAATACTCGGCTTACACTCTCAATGGGGACTCCTTTACTTAGAGCAAGCGTAGCAAATCCATGACGTGTACAATGGAATGAAATATCCTTTGAAATTCCACACTCTTTTATCATCTTTTTCAGTGGTTTACAGATATTCCAGTAGTTGAGATTTGGGAATACCAACTTATTCTCTTGGAATCTCTCATATCGCTTGATTATCTGTAATGGAATATCCAACAATTTCACTTGGAAATTGACCTTTGTCTTGTGTCGCTTTGACAATATCCACTTCTCTCCGTTTATCTCTGCGATATCATCGGTAGTTAGTTCCTTAATATCCACGAATGACAGGGCTGTAAAACTTGCGAACACGAACAAGTCACGGATATAAGCCAACTTCTTGTCTGCAAACTCGTGTGTCATTACAGCCTTGATTTCATCTTCTGTAAGATATTGTCGCTCCTTGATATTTTGATTTACTCGATATTGAGCGAATGGATTTCTTGGTGTCAGTCCATTGTAATGTGCTTTTGAAACGATTGTTTTCAGCCACATACAATGCGACCATACACTACCATTATGCAAACCAGCATCGGTAGAGAGATAGATTTCATACTCCTTGATGAAGTCAGGAGTAAGTTCAAGCATAGAAATATCGCTTCGCTTATAACACTTCTTGATGAATGCAGCCAAATGATTTCGTGACCTTACACGCACCTTGTAGGAACTTGCTGCACGGTCTATTCCAATACGCTTCTTGAAACTTTCGTTGTCCTTATCAAATGCCCCGAGTAATGTTTCGTACTCCGTTCCGATACCTTGATAGGCATTGCGTACCATTTCAGCAGTAACAAACGCTTCTCTGTCAGAAATGCGTTGATAGTGCTTGATGATTTGAGCCTTGATGTTATCCAAAGCCAAATTGATGTCTCGTGCCTCCTTGCTCTTGCCTTTTGCCCGATTACCTTTAGCATCCCACATTGTTTTTGCAATGGTCAGTTTGCAACTGAATTGTGCCACCGAACCATTGATTGTAACTCGCCCCATAATGGGAACAATACCGTTTTTCTCCTTACTTCCGTTCACATAGAACAGCACCTTAAATGTACTTCGCATAATCCAATTCTTTTTGGTTACAAAATTAGTTATCAGCGAGTTGTACATTGTTATGCAGAATATGGCAGAGAATAGAAATAAACTCCAACGACCCATATACTTACCTCGTTATTGGGTAATGATTTGAAAACCGTCCGCCCTCATTACCTTTCATTTCCTTGCACTTTTACTTCGGTGAGGCTTTCAATATAAGTCCTCATAAATCATTGAACACCAGTGCTGCCATCATTATTTCCCCTCATTCGTTAGATTTTTCCAGAGATAAATATATTATTTAAGAAATAGATTGATTCTTCCATAAAAATGACTGCAACAAGACAATAAATTAAACGTTCAAATGTAGAACGCAAAATTGGTTTAACTGTCTGGTATTGCAAATCTTTACGCTTCATAGTCCAAATACTGTTTTATGTTTGCTTTTATATTATTTTCAAATGGAGACTTCACTTTTAAATTGATGTTATCTAATATGACATCACGGCCATAGAAACGGATAACCTCCAGTATCTCCTCCTCATTCCCTCGTTCAAACACACGATTGATTACATATCTGCTATGCGCTGCAAAGTCAATATTTTCAATCTTTGTATCCCAGAATATTGTGCTACGAAATTTTGTAAGGTCAGGATGATGATTTCTTGAGAGTTTGCGCTTCTCTTCGGCTATATCATAGTATACCTGTAGAGTCATTAATAAACCCTCCTCCAAACCGAGCGCCTGCTCAATACGAAGTGATAGAGGCGTATTCATTGACCTACGCCCACGAATAATTGCACTTAAAGTCTGTGGGTGTTCGCCAATGGACTCGGCAAACTGTCCACTTTTGAGCTTTCTAATACCCAACTCTCGCTGCAAGAAAAGACCTGGGTGTAACCCCTTTAGTATTTCAATCATTCTATTCATACCGTAAAAATAAACATTTTTGTTTAGATAAAACAAATTGTGAGGAAAAAGTATTGATACCCTGCGAAAGTTGAATTTATTTTCAGACTTTCGCAGAGTATTGAAGCATTTTTTTAATATGATAGTGGGAATTAAATAGTTTTATGTACTTTTGCTCCGTATTGTAAATTATAATTTATAAATTATGGATTACTCAAATGTCATTAATGCTATTCGATTAATTTTGGAAAAGGAAGAACCTATGTTGAAGATTCTTTCAGAAGATGTGATAACTAACCGCTTTAATAGCCAAGGGCGAAGCATTAAAATGCTTTTAGGACATTTGATAGATTCAGCCAGCAACAATCACCAACGCATGGTGCGTTTGCAGTATGCTCCACGCGTTGGCTATAGTATTCCTGATGGCGAACGAGGTCTGCTTGTTTTCCCGGATTATACACAAGACAATAATTTATGGCTGCAATTACAGAATTATCAAAATGAGGATTGGAATACGCTTGTGCAGCTGTGGAAGTTTTATAATCTACATATCATTCAAGTAATTCAGTCGGTAGATGAATCAAAACTTAATAATTATTGGCTTGATTATGAAGGGAACCAAGTTACATTGCATGATATGATTATGGGATATACTGGACATTTGGAACTTCATATAGGACATATTCATGAGTTGATGGAATGATAAATCTTATTTTTATAAAAGAATTACGCGTAATTAATTTTGATAAGGTATAGGGACACGTACTTTTTTATGGCATGAGTTTCATGTTGACAAAAATACATAAAAATAGGCCTTTGTCAATATTTTGGAAGTGCTTACAGTTTACCAACGATGTTGTAAAGTTATTAAAAACTCGCGAGGACGCATTTTTATCCAAGAAGTGTAGCTTTTTATGTTAGAATAAGTGGTGTGCCGATATTCTTTTTGATTGAATAAATTGTGTATGCTTGCCTTCCATTGCCATTTCCTGGTGCCATATTGAAAAGCGATGTCGGTTAACCAGGTATTCTTGCTTTCATTAGCAGACTGTTCGTTGTAGTAGTGTTCACCTCCTAAGTTTAAACTCCATGATTCATTGCCCAAACTGAATGACAAACGTTGTTGTACATTCCATAGGGCAGGTAAGATGGATTGTCCGATGCGTGTCTTACTTTGAGTGAATGTAGCCCGATAAGATACTGACAACCATTGGGATGGATTCCAATTTATTTGGGGATTCAAGCTTAAACTATGGTGGTTGTAGGGTTGAATGATGCCTTGTCCGGCCTGCTTGCCCTTGCCGTAATGATAGATGGCTTCCAAAGAGGCCTTCATGTTCCATTCGTAGAGACCTTTGGATATGATGCTTCTTGCCTGATAGTTCTCCGTACGATGCCGATGATTCAAAATAGATAGCATAAATTCTTTTCCTTGATAATCGGTATGTGTCAAGTAATCCCTTCGGGTATTGAAGTGATTAAGTGCCAATGTCCAGAAAAATTCTTTGACGGGGCGCTTGTACTCAGTATAGAGCGTGTAGCTTTGACTTTGAATGGCACCTATTTCTTTCTTCATCTGCACCAAGGTACGATAGTCGGCATAATAGGTTGAAGGATAAAACGTCTCAGTGCTTTCTGATGAATATTGAAGAATGGCCGATGCCTGAATGCTCCATCTGGACAAGATGTTATGACGCAGGTACAAACGGGGATTGAAATGCGTTTGACTTTCCTTTTGATTCGGATAATGTTCCCAATCCACGACAGGGGTAGCAGCTATACGGAAATTGTTCTTTTCCCAACTGATAGTTGGTCGGGCATAAAGCTGAAGCCGATGTGCCTTGAAATCTTCAATGGAGGTTAATCGCGCATTGATGCCCGTAGTCAGTTCAATGCCAAAACCGTTCTTTTTTCGGAGATAATAAAAGTGGTTGTCTGTATAAGCCTGATGGATGTTGGTGTTTTGCTTCGTGTCTCCAAACTTCAAAGATGTAGGTTGGTACGTATAATGTAGATAGGAACGAAGTCCCCACGTGTAGTTTTCTTTAGTATAAAGGGTGTTGAATCGGTTCTCGGCTTCTATCTTTTCATTATGGATGCGTTGAGTTAGATTATAGTCTCCTTGCATTTGACTCAGAGCGTTGGTGTGTTTGCCTTGAAACGTTAGTATGTTTCGTGTGAAGGCTTTTTCACCATTCTTTTCGTAATCCCAATCAGCACGCAGAAGATCGGTTCGGAGGTGGTGGTTCTGTGTGTCAAGAATACGGATGGTATCCGATGAATAATAATGTATTTCGTCTGCTCCTTGCTCGCGTTCTTGCTCATCGTGTAGATAGCGGAAGGAGAAACGGTTTTGCTCAATTTCATCTTTCCGATGGATGTGGTTCAGGGAGAGTAGATGCGTATCGTTGTCCATTAGGCGATGCTTCTCTAACGGCATGAAGAAAGTAGGTATGCTGATGAGGAAAGGTATTTCATCCGTCTGGTGGATATAGTTGGAGGTGAGTTGTTCCAATTCAGTGGCCAAATCCTTTCCCGAATGGTTGCCTTTGTACGTGTAAAGTCCCTGTTTGCTTTTTGCCAACTGAAGTGTATTCAAGTGGACATCGTACAAAGGTTCATTGCCATATCCTACGCCAGCTTGGGTATTCCAAATCCATTTGGAACGAGCCTCAGGTTTCAGTTTCAAGTTCAAGGCAATTTTGTCTGTTGGTACCTTGTTACGGAGCGAGCGGATGGGCTGGTGGCGTTCGATGATTTCGGCACTCTCTACGGCATCGGCTTTCAGATTCTCGTTTACTTGGTTGTAGCTTCCTCCTGTTACATCCATACCTTCCACATAGAAATGGCTGATGGCCTTCCCCTGATAACTGATTTGTCCGGTGTTCTCATCCACATCAATGCCGGGGAGTTTCTTCAGCACATCCTTCACATTATTGTCCTTGCTTGTGGCAAAACGGGCGAGGTCGTACTTTATGGTGTCTTGACGCATCGAGATTCGTCCGCTTTGGATGGTCACTTCCTTCAAGGCAATGGCATCGGGAAGCAGCTCGATACGCATTTCTTTTCCGAGAATAGCCGGCAAGGTTTTCTTCTTGTAGCCTAAGTAGGTTATGCTGATATTCAATGCCTTGACTTCAGAGCGTTTGAACGAAAACCTTCCTTCGCCATCGGTAATGGCATAGTCGAGAATGGAGGTTTCGCCCTCCCGATGGAGGGTGACGGTAGCACCCGGAAGAGGTTCACGGGTCAGGCTATCCGTCACTTGTCCACGGAGGGTCTGTGCTTGTGTGTGGCAAGCGATAAGAGAGAATAGTATGAGTAAAGTCGTTTTCATCATTTATTTATTGATTTCAATGGGATTATAAGGTTCCGAGAATTTCTTGATAGGATTGCCCTGTCCGTCCGTTATGTTGATTTTGACATTAGGGGACGTGGCCTCCATAAAGCCAATCGGATCGGAATAAAACCGTTCGTACATATTGTCGAGTTCCTTCCGGCTCAACTTCTCGCGTCCCTTCGTATGAATCAGGATGGGCATGGCATCGCGAGATTGTTCCAATCCCGTACAAGTGAAGCTGAAATGCCCCGAGCTATCTTCTGCCTTGAGGATAAGTCCAGGCAATCCGTAAAGTTTCCAAGGGCCGTCGGACACGGGGATGTCCATCGTGTACCAAGCCGTATAGTCACGCCCCCTGAATCGGCAAGTCGCCTTTTGGCAAGGATAGGAGAGGATGGTCATCGTATCGGGATGGAGTTGCCATTCGGGACGTTCGTTATCCTCCTCGCAAAGAATGTTGGTCGTGGCAAGGCGGTCGATGGTGGTTACTTTTCCCATCGGATGGTTCTTGAAAATCTGGTAGCTGACGCTACTATAACCATAAGCCTGTGCGTGTTGGGTGATGGTTTCTTGCGAAGCACCGGCCTTGTAATCGGCGGTCAATACAGAGTCACGCAGATAGAAGGTATAGCTATAACACTTGCTCACCTTTTGTCCGATTTCGAGCATCAAGGTTTCCTTCAAGGGGTCGAGGAGTTGTTTCTCGTCGGTGGTGTCCTTCACATACTTCATCTCATATTGCACAACCAAACGGGCTTGGTCGATGCTATCGCTTTGGAAGACGGCATTAAGGTCGATGATGTTGATTTGTGCTTTCGTGCCAATGACTATCATCAGCAGAAGCAAAGATAGTAGATTTCTTTTGTTCATAATGGTTCTGTTTTTATGAGTTTCACGATGCAAATGTAACTGCCTTTCGATGTCTTGCCATTAGAAAGTTATTACGGAAATATTACTCATTGGAAAAAAGGATGTCTCGTGTACCTCTTATTCTGAGATTACTTCTTACTTTTGCATACAAACAAAATCACTATGGACAAGAACATCAAAATCGTATGGATACTCACCATCATCACCTCGCTACTGATGATAGGCGGACAGAGTTATTGGCTCTATAACCAATACAATTTCTCGGCATTGGAATATATGCAGACCTTGCACAAACGTATTCTGGAAGTGGAAGAGGAGGAAGCCGACATCCGTTTCCGTAACCGGCAAATCGGTGCAGAACCCTTGAGAAGTATGGCGATGAACCTATCCGGATGGACAAGCATGAAAGAAGATTCCGTCAATCGTCCCGAGCCGAAAACATCCACCACACTGACCTTCTATTACCTGAGCAACGAGAAGATGGATTCTACCGATATAGAAAAACTGATTCAGGAAAAAAGCGATTCCATCATTATTCGAGACACATTCCGCACGGAGAATGTGTCCACCGAAATACTCTTCTCGGTATCGACCCTATACACGCTTCAAGTTTCCAATCCTTTCCGTGAAACGTTGCTCGATTCGTTGCTTCAGGCAAACGGCATACGGATGACGAATTACCGAAAAGAAATATCCGACACCACTCAATGGAAAGGAAGTTATGTACCCTTCCGGAATGGGATTGTTCATAAGATGAAGGTGGTATATCCTTACAATCCTTTGAAAAGGGAAGTAATAATCGGAGAAGTAACCATCCCCCTTTCACCACTCTTGCATCAGATGGCTTGGCAGCTTGTCGGTTCATTCATTCTGATTCTTCTACTTATCCTTTGTTTGACATATCAATTATGTACTATTATGGAGCAACGCAAAGTAGATGAACTCCGCAAAGGTTTCGTCAATACGATGATTCATGAGTTGAAACGTCCTGTACAGACCTTGAAGATGTGTATCGCTTTTCTCAATAATAAATCGATGCGTACCAACGAGCAAATGATGGATGCCGTGGTGCAAGATGCTATCTTTGAACTTGATAACCTTTCGGTTTATCTGAATAAGGTTCGTGAATTGACTTGTGCTGACAATGAACGGACGATTCTTTCCATCCGCACCTTTGATTTATCTGCTACCATTGAGAAACTGATTCGTTTGAATAACGCTCCGGCTCACAAGCTTGTGCGATTTGAAACCCGATTCAGCAAACAGCCAATGTGTATAACAGCCGATCCGGTTCATACTGCTAACTGCTTGAGTAATCTGATAGAGAATGCTGTAAAGTATTCTGGTAGTGAGGTCTGCATTTCCATTGTGGCTTCTTTGGAAAACAATCGCTTGCTTCTGGAGATCAAGGACAATGGTATCGGTATCCCTCTGCAGGAACAAAGTCGAGTGTTCGATAAGTTTTATCGGGCGCAAAACATTCCGGATTCCAGTTTTCCGGGTATTGGCTTGGGACTCAGCTATGTCAAGCTGATGGTAGAAGCGCATGGAGGAAGCATCTCCTTGCAAAGCCAACCAGGAAATGGAACCACATTTATCATCGAAATACCGCAATAAACCATGAAAGCCCTGAAGATACTTTTTGCCGATGATGATTTAAAGTATGCTCTTATCCTGAAACGCTTTCTCGAAGCCGAGGGATACGAAGTGTATTATGCTGGAAACGGACGCATCGCCTTGGAGCAATATCCCGATGTGAAACCTGACCTAATTCTATTGGATATCAATATGCCTGAAGTGAATGGGTATGAGGTAGCACGTCGCATCCGTGAAACGGACAAACAGACTCTGATTTTCTTTCTGACCGACCGAACGGACAAAGCCGACCGATTGGAAGGTTTCAAAGTGCGTGCCAACGACTATCTATCTAAACCTTTCTATCCTGAAGAACTGATAGCTCGTATCCGTGAACGCTTTGATGGAATGGAGGAGAACCAAGAAAATGAAATCTATACCTTTGGAAATACAATGTTTGACTATACGAACAACGAGCTTCGTATTTCGGCCAGCAAGACATTGATAACATCCCGTCAAGCTGAAATTCTCCGTCTTTTGGTCAAACATCTGAATATGGCAGTCAGTCGGGATGTGATTTTGGAGCAAGTGTGGGGGATGGTTTCTTATACCAATTCTTTGGCACTGAATGTACAGATATCATATTTAAGAAAAGCATTGAAGAATGATGCGAAAGTCAGTTTGGTGTCTCTCTCCAAAAAAGGATATGTACTTCGAGGTTGATATATTATAATAAGGTATATGGAATCCTTTTATTTCAATCCTTTCGGAATCTCTTTCTTAAAAAAAATATGTTCTTCAACACAGTTTGATTATCAAGTGTTTGCGATACACTTAAAATAAAAAGTTGCATTTTTCTTGAAAAAAGTTTGTAGAATGCTTGGTTGGTATTTAAAAACTCCCTACCTTTGCATCCGCTTTCCGAAAGAAAGCCGTTTTAAAGAAGCGTTCTTTGAAAGATTTACAATAAACAACAAAGTAGTACAGGCTTATATAATATATGTATAAGTAATAAAGAAACCGTCAATAACTTAATGAATGTAGGTTAAAGATAGATTCTGGTTCTTGAGCAGATTAAAACTTCCATAGCAATATGGAGACATGATATTTTTACAATGAAGAGTTTGATCCTGGCTCAGGATGAACGCTAGCTACAGGCTTAACACATGCAAGTCGAGGGGCAGCAGGGATTTAGCTTGCTAAATTCGCTGGCGACCGGCGCACGGGTGCGTAACGCGTATCCAACCTTCCCGTTACTCCGGGATAGCCTTCCGA
>JAFUNS010000031.1 GCA_017472925.1 Bacteroides sp.
ATTTATGCTGATGTTTACAGATCCTTCGCTACGCTCAGGATGACAAGTAGCGCTGTTTGGATGACACATGGAATATGGTTGGGATGAAAAATGGAGTGGTTAGAGTAACAAATTGGGTAGTTGGAATAAATAAAAGCATTAATGAGAAAAGTGTAATAATGGGTAATAAATATTACCAAAGAGTTGCTTTTCTTTATTGTACTGCATCGCAGTACGATGAAACTACGCTGTAGTACGATTGTACTCCACTGTAGTACGATGGTACTGCGATGGAGTTTAATTGATGTAAATCAATATATTACTGATTTTTAAGGGAATAAGTGTTAATTTATCCTTTGTTTATAAGATTAGGATGATAAATCTATACAAATCATTATTTTCAAGTGTGCAAGATGAAATTCATCTTGCACCCATCTTACACACCATCTTACACTAACTAATCATCATTATATCAATTATTTATAAAGAATAGTGCAAGTGTGTAAGATGATGTGCGAAAAATTAATTTGTGTAGAGATATGAGGTACAGAACTATGTTTTCTGCCTCATTAAACTATGTTCTACGAGTTGTCAAACAATGTATAAGCTCTATTAACAAAAATAAGGAAGGTAAAGTCATAAATGTATTTTAGGCAT
The DNA here is from genome assembly GCA_017472925.1 of Bacteroides sp. Taxonomy (GTDB): domain Bacteria; phylum Bacteroidota; class Bacteroidia; order Bacteroidales; family Bacteroidaceae; genus Phocaeicola. The sequence goes on from JAFUNS010000031.1 coordinate 637, forward strand.
GGATTACACGGATAAATTTAATGTAAACATACACTAAAAACCGTGTTAATCCGTGTAATCCGTGCCTAAAAAATAGTGGATGTGCATTTCTACACATCCACTCGTCTATTTTTGTTGTATCATGTCCCTTAGGAAAGGAATAATCTTATCAATTCAGATAAGAAAGGAGTTCGGAAGCGGTGACGTCCTTGGCGATAATTACGCCATTTTCATCGAGCAAATAATTCTTGAAGCCTTTGTGAAGGCGATAAGTCTTATATATCTCCGAACGGGTACCGGACAATTCCACAAAACAATTGGGAGTGGAAATTCGGTCTCTTTTAATGGTTTCGTTAAACACCGACTTGTAATCATCGAAAGAAACTGAAACCATTTCTATATTATCGGCTTTACCGGCTACGTTGTTCAAGATGGCATTATTCATTCTTGACTCGGCATCGTAGCTTGCCCAAAAACTAAGCAGTACGTATTTTCCTCGCAAATCTTTCAAGTCAACCAACTGCTTTTCTCCACAGATCTTAAACTCAGGAGCTCTGTCTCCTATCGTCAAGCCTTCTGTCGGTGTATCTTTCCCTACAAAGGAGAAAGAAATAAAGGAAATCATTATCAATACAACAAAAACCCCACTTACATTTTTAATCATGTAATTCGATTTTAGTTCATACTATCCGGGAATGCCTTCGCGACATTGATTTCTCCCCGAAACATTACCTTCGAGCTTGACAATCAAGCCCATCTATCTTTGAAATCGGCTGCAAAGGTAAGGATTAATTATTTTATCACCAAAGAAATGAGCTAAAAAATATGTTCTTTAACATAAAATCAACCTTTTCATCGGAAAGTTTGGAGTGTTTATGTGGTTATGAAGATTAATTTGAGTAATTTTGCAATTCATTCAAAAAGGGAAAATGAAATTTACAGAACTGAATTTGGAAGAAAGTGTGCTTCAGGCACTCGAGGCAATGAGATTTGAAGAATGTACTCCGGTACAGGAACATACCATACCCGTAATACTCGAAGGAAAAGACTTGATTGGGGTAGCACAAACCGGCACCGGTAAAACGGCTGCCTATCTGCTACCGGTATTGAACCAATTAAGCAAAGGAGGGTATCCCGACGATTCCATCAATTGCATCATCATGTCTCCTACCCGTGAATTGGCACAACAGATTGACCAACAAATGGAAGGGTTCTCTTATTTCATGCCAGCATCGAGCGTTGCCGTATATGGTGGCAATGACGGGATACGGTTTGAACAGGAAAAGAGAGGACTTACCTTGGGGGCCGATGTAGTTATCGCTACGCCCGGCCGACTTATCAGCCATTTGAGCTTAGGATATGTGGATTTGTCCAGAGTTTCGTTCTTTATCCTTGATGAGGCCGACCGTATGCTCGATATGGGATTTTACGATGATATTATGCAAATAGTGAAATTCCTTCCTAAAGAGCGCCAAACCATCATGTTCTCGGCTACCATGCCGACCAAGATTCAACAACTGGCTAATACCATCTTGAACAATCCCGTAGAAGTGAAACTGGCCGTATCCAAACCGGCCGAAAAGATTATCCAAACTGCTTACGTTTGCTACGAAAACCAGAAGTTGGGTATCATCAAGGACTTATTCAAGGACCAGCAACCGGAGCGTGTCATTGTCTTTGCCTCTTCCAAACTAAAGGTAAAGGAAGTGACCATGGCCTTCAAACGATTGAAATTGAATGTGGGCGAAATGCATTCGGACTTGGAACAAGCCCAACGCGACCAGATTATGCGCGAATTCAAGAGCGGAAGAATCAGTATTCTCGTTGCCACCGATATTGTATCGCGCGGTATTGATATAGACGATATACGATTGGTCATCAACTACGACGTACCTCATGATTGCGAGGATTATGTACACCGTATCGGTAGAACAGCACGTGCCAACAACGACGGATGCGCCATAACTTTCGTAAGCGAGAAGGAACAGACTCGCTTCAAGGCTATCGAAGACTTCCTGGACAAGACTATTTATAAGATTCCTGTACCTGAGGAACTGGGAGAAGCCCCTGAGTACACACCCCGTTCAGCCACCAAGGAAGGGAAGAAAAGATATGGCCGCTATGGAGGCAAGGGAAAGAAAAACTACTCCAAGAAGAAAAGTCCTCACTCTACAAATAAAAGAAATAAGACTGTGTCATAAATATAATCCGTGCCTAAAAAATATGTGGACGTGCATTTCCGCACACCCACATACCCCCATTTAATATACACCTTTAAACAAAATGATGGTCCGCCTTTACCCCCTTTGAAAAGGCGGACTCTTTAAATCTTCCTATTATTTATTGGCGCGAGCTTCGGCCACGTAAGCCAATGCTTCTTTACACTTTTCAGTTACATAAGCCCAATCTTCAGCCTTCACCTTGTCGCTTGGGAAAAGCTTGGAACCCATACCTACGCAGAATACGCCAGCCTTAATCCAAGAAGTAATGTTTTCCTGAGTAGGTTCTACCCCACCAGTTACCATCAACTTAGACCATGGCATAGGAGCCATCAAACCCTTAACCAACTTAGGACCAAGAACGTCGCCTGGGAATACCTTACAAAGATCGCAACCTACTTCTTGAGCAGCACCCACTTCGGATACACTACCGCAACCCGGTGTATAAGCTACCAAACGACGGTTACAAATTTTAGCTACTTCAGGATTGAACAACGGACCTACTACAAAGCAAGCGCCCAATTGCAAATAAAGAGCAGCAGTTGCAGGGTCTACGATTGAACCTACACCCATAGCCATTTCAGGACATTCCTTAGCAGCAAATTTTACTACTTCAGCAAATACTTCATGAGCAAAGTCACCACGGTTAGTGAATTCGAAAGCGCGTACACCACCTTCGTAACAAGCCTTAACCACTTTCTTTGCTACTTCTGCATCTTTGTGATAGAATACAGGTACCATACCTGTTGAGCCGATTTTATTCAATACGGCTACTTTATCGAATTTTGCCATTTTCTTTTCTTCAATTAACGTTGTACACGACCATTAGCATTACCACCAGCCAAGCTTTCTACTTCTTCTACAGATACCAAGTTGAAGTCACCATTGATAGTGTGCTTCAAAGCAGAAGCAGCTACTGCAAATTCAAGAGCTTCACCTTGGTTAGGCTTAGTAAGCAAACCATGGATAACACCACCTGAGAATGAGTCACCACCACCTACACGGTCAATGATAGGATTGATATCGTAACGCTTTGATTCATAGAATTCTTCACCATTGTAAATCATAGCCTTCCAACCATTGTGAGTAGCTGAGAATGATTCACGCAAAGTAGAGATTACATACTTGAATCCGAATTCCTTGGCCATAGCCTTGAAGATACCCTTGTAACCTTCTGCATTGGTTTCACCACCTTCTACATCAGCATCAGGCTTGAATCCCAAACAAAGTTCAGCATCTTCTTCGTTACCGATACAAACGTCAACATATTGCATCAACGGCTTCATGATAGATTGGGCCTTTTCCTTTGTCCACAATTTCTTACGGAAGTTCAAGTCTACAGAAACTGTTACACCATGACGCTTAGCTGCTTCGCAAGCCAACTTAGTCAATTCTGCAGCTTTATCAGAGATAGCTGGAGTAATACCCGACCAGTGGAACCAGTCAGCACCTTCCATAATAGCATCGAAATCGAAATCGCAAGGATCAGCTTCAGCTATTGAAGAATGAGCGCGGTCATAAATAACCTTACTTGGACGCATAGAAGCACCTGTTTCCAAATAATAGATACCTACGCGGTCGCCTCCACGAGCAATAAAATCAGTCTTGACACCATATTTGCGCAATGAGTTAACAGCAGATTGACCGATTTCATGTTTCGGCAATTTGGTTACAAAATATGCTTCGTGTCCATAGTTGGCACAACTAACAGCTACATTAGCTTCGCCACCACCATAAACTACATCAAAAGAATCTGATTGAACGAAACGAGTATTTCCTGGAGTGGAAAGTCTCAACATGATTTCACCTAAGGTTACTATTTTTCCCATAATTTTAGAATTTAATATTTAAAACTTTTTTATTATTCGTTTATAAGACTACCGATAAATATATCGTGTGCGTGCACAAAAGTACTATTTATTTTTTAAATACCAAAAAAAGCTTTATATTTGTTGCTGAAATTTTTAATCTAACGATTGTCTTTATATAAATAAGGTATATATGAATAAAATGCCTGAAAGAATCAGAATTAAGGATATTGCCCAATTGGCTGGAGTATCTGTAGGCACCGTGGATCGTGTACTTCACGGAAGAACAGGTGTGGCCGAATCAAGCAAGAAGAAAGTTGAAGAAATTCTGAAGCAATTGGATTACCAGCCCAATATGTATGCCAGTGCTTTGGCATCCAACAAGAAATACCACTTTGTATGTTTGTTGCCCCAACATAATTCAAATGACTATTGGACAGATGTTGAAAATGGAATAGACAATGCCGTAAAAAGCTTTTCCGATTTCCATATTACTGTTTCCATCGTTTATTATGACCAATATGTCTATTCATCGTTTACTGAATCGGGAGAGCAAGCATTATCCATGAATCCTGATGGTGTAATCCTGGCTCCTACCATTTCCGAAACAACAACCTTGTTCGTCAATGAACTGGAAAAAACATCTATACCTTATATATTTATAGATTCAAACATTCCGTCATTGAATCCTTTGGCGTTCTATGGACAGAAATCGGATCAAAGCGGTTATTTTGCCGGACGTATGATTATGATGTTGGGGGAACGCCCCCAAAACATCGTAGTATTCCGACAAATTAACGAAGGACGATTAGGTTCAAACCAGCAGGAGAATCGTGAAAAGGGATTCCGCAAATATATGAACGAGCATTTCCCATCCTGTAACATTTATGTATTGGACTTATCGGCCAAGTATATGGAGGAAAATGAAGAATTGCTGAATCAATTCTTTAAGGAACATCCTGAAATTGATTGTGGCATTACGTTCTGTTCCAAAGTCTATATGATTGGCGAATATCTACTGAAGCAGAAAAATAAAAATTTCAAGCTTTTAGGATATGACTTGTTGGATAGAAATGTAGATTGCCTCAAACAAGGAACTATTGAATTCCTTATTGCACAACAACCTACAGCACAAGGTTACAACAGCATTGAAAGCTTATGTAATCATTTGATTTTCAGAAAGGAAATTAAACAATACAATTATATGCCAATTACGTTGCTTACTAAAGAAAACGTAGATTATTATTTAGAGATTCACCGAAAAAAATAACTAACAACTAATATATGGAAACTAAGTATTTGAAAATTAACCCTGCTGATAATGTAGTGGTTGCCATCTCGGACCTGAAGGCCGGAGAAATCATCAATGAAGGTAATAATCAAATTGTTTTAAAAGAAGATGTTCCTGCCGGACATAAGGTTACTTTGAAAAACTTTACAGAAGGTGAAAACGTCATTAAATATGGCTATCCTATCGGACATGTACGTTGTAATGTAGAAGCCGGACGCTGGATTAACGAAAATCAAATCCAAACCAATTTGGCCGGTTTGTTGGAATATACTTATAATCCTGTAAAAGTAGACTTGGACATTCCTGTTAAGGATTTGACATTCAAAGGCTATCGCCGTAAGAATGGTGAAGTAGGTATCCGTAACGAAGTATGGATTATCCCTACCGTAGGTTGTGTGAATGGTATTGTAAACCAATTGGCTGCCAATTTGCGTCAGGAAACCGGTTGCGAAGGAGTAGATGCCATTGTTGCATTCCCACACAATTATGGTTGTTCACAGTTGGGCGATGACCACGAAAACACCAAGAAAATTCTTCGCGACATGGTAAAACACCCCAATGCAGGTGCTGTATTGGTAGTAGGATTGGGATGTGAAAACAACCAACCGGATGTGTTCCGTGAATTTATTGGTGAATATGATGAAGAGCGTGTTAAATTCATGGTATCACAAAAGGTAGAGGGTGATGAAGTGGAAGCCGGTATGAAAATTCTCCGCGAAATTTATGCCAAGGCTAAAGAAGACAAGCGTGAAGATGTCCCATTGTCCGAACTTCGTGTAGGTTTGAAATGTGGTGGATCTGATGGTTTCTCGGGTATTACCGCCAATCCATTGTTGGGTATGTTCTCTGACTTCCTTGTTGCTCAAGGAGGTACTTCTGTATTGACCGAAGTACCCGAAATGTTTGGTGCCGAAACCATTTTGATGGACCGTTGTCGTACAAAAGAATTGTTCGACCAAACCGTTTCACTTATCAATGACTTCAAGGAATACTTCTTGTCACATGGAGAACCGGTAGGCGAAAATCCATCACCAGGTAACAAGGCCGGAGGTATCTCTACCCTTGAAGATAAAGCATTGGGATGTACTCAAAAATGTGGTAAAGCATACGTAGACGGCGTAATGGCTTACGGTGACCGCTTACAAGTAAAGGGATTAAACTTGCTTTCTGCTCCAGGTAATGACTTGGTGGCATCTACAGCTTTGGCTTCTTGCGGATGTCACATTGTATTGTTCACTACCGGTCGTGGTACTCCATTCGGAACATTTGTTCCTACCATGAAGATTTCTACCAACTCCAATTTGGCTAAGAACAAACCTACTTGGATTGACTTTAATGCCGGCGTGATTGTAGAAAATGAACCGATGGAAAAAACTTGCGAACGATTCATTGACTATATCATCCGCGTAGCAAGTGGTGAACAAGTGAACAATGAAAAGAAAGACTATCGCGAAATTGCGATCTTCAAGAATGGAGTAACCCTATAAGATCATCTCCATCATCTCGGAAGAAACGAGCCACAAATTAGATTTAGGCACAGATTACGGAGATTGCACGGATTAAGTATGTTTGCATATACTAAAACCGTATTAATCTATGTAATCTGTGCCTAAAATAATAATCTTTTTTTCGTACCTTTGCCGCATGAAAGAAAATAAGATTATTCCACTTAATAACAAACCTAATATTTGGGCACTTACTCCCCTATTCGTCTTTTTGTGCCTATACTTAGTTACCTCGCTCATAGTCAACGACTTTTATAAGATTCCTATCACAGTTGCATTCCTCGTTTCATCCGTTTATGCCATCTGTATCACCAAAGGGCTACCTTTGAACAGTCGTATCATGCAATTCTCATCGGGAGCTGCCGACAAGAATATCATGCTGATGATATGGATATTTATTCTGGCCGGTGCATTTGCCCAAAGCGCCAAGGATATAGGTGCCATTGATGCAACAGTCAATCTGACTCTTCAATTACTTCCGAGTAATTTATTATTGGCAGGAATCTTTTTGGCCGCTTGTTTCATCTCATTATCTGTCGGGACATCGGTAGGCACTATCGTTGCATTAGTACCTGTTGTGGCAGGCATTGCCGATAAAACAGGTATGAATATGGCATTTATGACTGCCATTGTGGTGGGAGGAGCTTTTTTCGGAGATAATCTTTCGTTTATTTCTGACACCACAATTGCTGCTACCCGTACACAAGGTTGTGCCATGCGCGACAAGTTTCGTTCCAATTTCCTTATCGTACTCCCTGCTGCCCTACTTGTATTAGGTTGGTATATTTTCAAAGGTATGAACCTAACCATCGTCCAGGAGACTACACAAGTAGAATGGATAAAGGTAATACCTTATCTCATAGTACTCCTTACCGCTTTTTTAGGATTGAATGTAGCATTGGTATTAATATTAGGGATTATATCTACAGGAATGGTAGGAATAATTACCGGCAGCATTACATTCTTTGACTGGTTCGGTTCAATGGGAAGTGGAATTACCAATATGGGAGAACTTCTGATTGTTACTCTATTGGCCGGAGGTATGTTGGAATTGATACGATTTAATGGAGGGGTAGATTATATTCTTCAAACATTAACCAAAAGAATAAACGGTAAGCGTGGAGCTGAATTCTGTATTGCAGCATTGGTCAGCATTGCCAATTTTTGTACAGCCAATAATACCATTGCCATTATAACGGTAGGGCCTATTGCCAGTGATATTGCTACCCGTTATGGAGTGGACAAACGGAAAAGTGCCAGTATTCTTGATACTTTTTCGTGTATGGTACAAGGAATTATTCCTTATGGAGCACAAATGTTGATAGCTGCCAAACTGACTTCCATCTCCCCTATATCCATTATCGGTTATTTATATTATCCCATGGCTATAGGTATTATGGCTATACTGAGCATTTGGTTGAGATATCCTAAAAAATACTCGTAACCACTCAAATATTTCTGTTAGTTCTTTCCAACTCCAAAAGGAATTCTTTAAGTGAGAGTCCGGCGGCATACCCTACCAACCTACCATCAGCTCCTATCACTCGATGGCAAGGAGTCACAATTAAGAGTGGATTCCGGTTGTTGGCCATTCCTACAGCACGTACAGCCTTAGGGTTTCCAATAACCTCGGCTATTTGTTTGTAGCTACGGGTCTCACCATACGGAATATTCCTCAAAGCATTCCATACCTGTTCTTGGAAAGGTGTTCCTTTAGGATTGATGGGAAAACAGAATGTTTGTCTTTTACCTTCCAGATATTCCTGCAACTGTTCAAAAGCTTGTTGTATCAAACGAGTTTCCCCAACTATATACTCTTCCTTTACATCACTTGTCGTGATATAAGAAATGGCTCCGTTCCTTTCGCCAAAGGTTACGGAGCCGATAATTGTTGGGTATGTATATACTATCAGCACCCTAATTACTCTATGAGGTGTTGCTCTAATATATCATTGATGTTGTTCACGAAGCAAATCGTTTACAGTCTTCACCGGATTGAATGTTCCAAGAGGTACTTCTACAAAAACTGTACTCCAGTCACTCATTGCACCATTCCATAATCCTGGCAATTCAAGCGCTTTCAATTCCTTACCACTCTTTGATTTGTAAGAAATGAAACCGGTAGCCTTGTCTACATAGTTCACCAAGTTGAACTTGTTTCCCTTATAGTCGCGTACAGCACATACCAAATCAACAGGATTGAAGTGTGTACCCTTTTCAAACATAGCTTTCTTTTCAGCATCGTTCATATCAATCTGTGAACTTTCCAAAATTTGCAAGGATACAGTTCCGTCAGGATTATATGCCAAGAACGGACCGCCACCCGGTTCACCCACATTCTTCACCATACCGCAAACACGCATCGGACGATTCAATTTCTTGCGCAAATAGATAACCAATTCAGCATCTTCCAATTCCTTGATATCAGTTTTTCTGCAGCAAAGATTCTGTTGTACAAAACGGATGATTTCTTCCAATTGTTCGTGGGTATATTTTCCACCATCCAATAATTCGAGATATTCGAAAGCCTTCTTCTGTAATGTTACCAATACACCGGCAATCAGTTTCTTATATGTAACGGTTTCATCCTTCAAACGATCGGGCACAACATTGTCAATGTTCTTAATGAATACGATATCGGCATCCAAATCGTTCAAATTTTCAATCAAGGCACCATGACCACCCGGACGGAACAACAATTTTCCATTGTCGCGGAAAGGTTTGTTTTCCATATCAGCGGCAATCGTATCTGTACTTGGCTTTTGTTCAGAGAACGATACACTGTATTCTACACCATATTTTTGAGCATAAGCAGCTACCTTTTCTTCAACCAATGCCTTGAAAAGTTCGCGATGTTCGGTAGAAACAGTAAAATGTACATTGACCTTTCCTGTCTTACCGGCAGCATAAAGTGCGCCTTCTACCAAATGTTCTTCCAACGGAGTACGTACTCCATCCTCATAACGATGGAATTTCAACAAGCCTTTAGGCAAAGCACCATAATTCAAACCGGCAGCTTCGAGCAAATTAGCAACAACGGCCTTATAATTTCCTTCGGCAACCAATGCATCAATTCCCTTGCCATTATTCTTTTCACAAGAAGCATTCAAATCATCGAAGAAAGCAAATTGATGTACATTGGCAAAAAACTTCTTTTCAAAATCGGTAGTAGGTACCTCATAGTCAGCTCCTAAGAATTCAAACATATTCTTAAACATACGGCTGGCTGCACCCGATGCCGGTACAAATTTCACAATGGTCTTTTCACCTTGTTTGTATGCATCCCATGCCTTCAAATAGTCTTCAACTTCTGTTGTAGCTGGTGCAAGGATTCCTTTTTCAATCGAAGCAGCTCCATCTAATTGCAAGAACGGAAAACCTTTTTCAAAACATGCCAATTGTTCGGCAATCTTTTCTTCAGAAATACCTTTCTTTTCTAATAAGGCTTTGTCTTCAGGTGTAATCATGATACTCTTTTATTTATTTAGATAATATGTTTTTAACTTAATTGCTCAAAATTACAAAAAAAAGCAAGAAAGCGAACTAAAATAGGAGAAATTTTAATATCTTTACTTCGAAATAAATGAATAGACGTGTTATGGAAGATAAATTTTATTTCACAGAACAAGAATATAGCCAACTTTTTACACTATATAAAAGACTTCTTCAACTGACGGGTGATGCACTCCAAAAGGGAGATTGCCAAAAGTTGAAACATTATTTGGCCAAAGGAATATCCGAGGGAATTTTACCACGCAATAGTTTTGGTATGAATCCTATTATAAAGGATATGCAGACAGCTGTTATTGTAGCCGAAGAAATAGGCATGAAACGTGCTTCAATCTTAGGAATCATGTTACATGATTTGGTGAAGCATCAACTTTGCCCCATTGAGACCATTCATCGGGAATTTGGAGAAGATGTAGCAGGAATCATCCGTGGTCTGGTTAAAATCAATGAATTATATTCCAAGAGTCCTACCATTGAATCGGAGAATTTCCGAAATCTGTTGTTGTCGTTTGCCGAAGATATGCGTGTGATTCTGATTATGATTGCCGATCGGGTGAATCTGATGAGACAGATACGCGACTCGGAAAACGATGAAGCACGTCAACAGGTATCCAACGAAGCGGCTTATCTGTATGCTCCCCTCGCCCACAAATTAGGTTTGTACAAGTTGAAATCGGAACTGGAAGATTTGTCGTTGAAGTATACAGAAAAAGAAATGTATTATCACATCAAAGAAAAGCTGAATGCTACTAAGGCTGCCCGTGACAAATACATTGCTACCTTCATTGAACCGATTCAGAAAAAATTGGAAGCGGCAGGCTTGAAATTCCATATGAAGGGACGTACCAAGTCTATTCATTCCATCTACCAAAAGATGAAGAAGCAAAAATGTCCATTCGAAGGTGTGTATGATTTATTTGCTATACGAATTATTATAGATTCTGAATACGAAAAAGAAAAACAAGAATGTTGGCAAGTGTATTCCATTGTAACGGATATGTATATGCCAAATCCCAAACGATTGCGCGATTGGTTAAGTGTACCCAAAAGTAATGGATATGAATCATTGCATACAACCGTAATGGGCCCTGAAGGAAAATGGGTAGAGGTGCAAATACGTACCGAACGAATGGACGAAATAGCCGAACGGGGACTGGCCGCTCACTGGCGATATAAAGGAGTAAAAGGTGAAACCGGATTGGATGAATGGCTGACAAGTATCCGAGAAACTTTGGAAAATGCTGGAAGTGACTTGGAGGTTATGGACCAATTCAAGCTGGAACTATATGAAGATGAAGTATTTGTCTTTACTCCGAAAGGCGATTTATATAAATTACCTAAAGGAGCGACAATACTTGATTTTTCCTTTGCCATCCATACCAAATTAGGATGTAAGTGTATCGGTGCCAAAGTGAATGGTAAGAATGTACCACTTCGGCAGGTGTTGAATAGTGGTGATCAGGTGGAAATCATGACGTCCAATAATCAGACACCTAAACGTGACTGGTTGAACATGGTGACTACTTCCAGAGCCAAAACAAAAATCCGCCAGGCCTTAAAAGAAATTGAAGCCCGTCAAACCCAATTCGCCAAGGAAACCATCGAACGTAAGTTCAAGAACCGCAAGATGGAGTATGACGAATCGGTTATGATGCGTTTGATAAAAAAGATGGGGTATAAAACCGTTACCGAATTTTATCAGGACATAGCAAGCGAAAAGTTGGATGTCAACCAAATATTAGACCGCTATACAGAACTGAAGAAAAAGGAAACCGAAACTCGTGAAGAAATTGTTTATCGCAGTGCAGAGAATTATAGTATTCCTCCAACGATAGATGACAAAGCCTTCAAAGATGACGTATTGGTAATCGACCAGAATTTAAAAGGACTTGAATTCAAGTTGGCCAAATGCTGTAATCCCATTTACGGAGACGATGTATTTGGTTTTGTAACCATTACCGGTGGGATAAAGATTCATCGAGAAGACTGTCCCAATGCCCGTGAAATGAAAGCTCGTTTCGGTTATCGGATTGTAAAGGCTCGTTGGGCAGGCAAAAGCCAGGGTAAACAATACCCTATTACACTACGTGTAGTTGGCCATGATGATATTGGTATTGTAACGAACATCTCTTCCATCATCAATAAGGAAAATGGTATATTACTTCGTTCCATCAATATTGATTCGAATGACGGATTGTTCTCGGGTATGCTGACTGTAATGGTTGACGATACAGCCAAATTAGAAATGCTCATAAAGAAACTAAGGACCGTTAAGGGAGTAAAGCAAGTAAATCGTGGATAAAGTGAAGACATTTATAGAGAAAAGAATCAAGAGCTTCGGCTATGCTTTTCAGGGAATTGGTAATTTCATTAGGAAAGAGCCGAATGCATGGATTCATTGCACGGCAGTTGTTGTCGTTACCTCTTTAGGTATATATTATGGAATTTCAGCGACAGAATGGTGTATCGTTATATTGTGCTTTGGATTGGTCTTGATGGCCGAAGCCTTCAATACAGCAATAGAACGATTGGTCGATCTGGTTTCACCCGACTTTCATCCTTTAGCCGGTACAATTAAAGATGTAGCAGCCGGAGCGGTATTGTTAGGTGCCATAGCTGTCGCCATTGTAGGATGCATTATATTCATTCCTTATATATTTGATTGATTTTATCATTTATTACGATAAAGATTTATTATTCTAACCAAAATAATACCTATATTTGCAACATCATATTAAAAAGAAAGTTTATGAAAAAGATTGTATTGACAAGTATATTAATGATAGCTGCATTATTTGCATATGCAGGAGTATGGGGAGAAGCCGATATTAAATTTGAAAAGACAACCCATGATTTCGGAACCTTTTCAGAAGATGATCCTAAAGTAACATGTAGCTTTAAGTTTACTAATACAGGCGATGGTCTATTGGTTATTCATCAAGCCATTGCTTCTTGTGGATGTACCGTTCCTCAATATCCTAAGGAACCGATCAAACCAGGAGAAAGTGGTGAAATTACTGTTACTTATAATGGTGCCGGAAAATTCCCCGGTCATTTTAAGAAATCCATTACCATACGTACCAATGGAAAACAAGAAATCATCCGTCTGTATGTAACCGGTGATATGCTACCTTCTACCAAAACAGAATAAGCAGAAAAGAAGAATAGAACATTCTTACAAGAATTTCAATAAAGATTAATCAGTTCTTATTTCCGAACTTTGCAAAAAATTGAGGAAATGAGAACTGACTTTTTTTTACTACACTTATTCTTACTACTTTTCTTTTCTGGATGCGATATGTTCGAAGCACATCCTTACGATGCTTATGTACGTGGAGAAAAGAACATAAACGAAAAACAAATAGCTAAACTAGAGGAACAATTAAAAGATGCTTCCACTTTTCGCTTTGCATTCATCAGTGATACACAACGATGGTATGATGAGACTGAAGATGTTGTGAAGCATATCAATGCCCGTGAAGACGTGGATTTTGTTGTTCATGGTGGTGATATTTCGGATTTTGGTGCAACGCATGAATTTACGATGCAACGGGATATCCTACATAATTTCACCATGCCATGGGTTACCTTATTGGGCAATCACGATTGCTTGGGTACAGGAGAACATGTATATAAAGAAATATTCGGTAATCCAAATTTTTCTTTTCAAGCGGGTAACACGTTATTCATTTGTCTAAACACCAATGCTTTAGAATACGATTATTCCGAACCTGTACCCGATTTCGAATTTCTTGAAAACCTTATGACCGAATTGCCGGAACATATAAAAAGAACGATTGTAGTGATGCACGCTCCTCCTTTTGACAGTGTTTTCAACAACAATGTAGCAAAAGTCTTTCAAATGTATCTTAAAAACTTTCCAGGATTAATGTTCTGTTTACACGGACATCTACATCAATATACAGTATCGGATTTGTTTCAGGATGGAATCTTGTATTTCCAGACTCCTAATGTAGGGAAACGGTCATACCTTTTATTTACTATAAACGAAGAAGGATATGAGTATGAAGTGGTTGAATTTTAAGATGCTTTTAGTTGGAATAAGTCTCCTTTATACATTTCCATTGACCGCACAATCAACGATAGTCGATATTGGCCCCAAAGACACCCTGTATAATTCTGATTATCAATATCGTTTGGATAAATATCAACGCCAATGGAATAGATTAATTCCTATGCATACTGTATTTCAATATGCTGGCGGTATGGGACTGATATCCGTGGGAGCCGGTTGGACTTATGGCAAAAATAAGCAATGGGAGACGGATGTCCTGTTTGGTTATATTCCGAAGTATTCTTCAGACAAAATAAAAATAACTATGACCTTAAAACAGAACTACATTCCTTGGAAAGTTCCATTGAAACATAATTGGACATTGGAACCATTGGAATGTGGTCTCTATTTCAATACGGTATTCAGCGATGAATTCTGGACGAGTGAACCCGACCGTTATCCTAAAGGTTATTACGGATTCTCTACTCGTGTACGCACCCATATCTTTGTGGGACAGCGTATACGTATGAATATCCCGGAAAAGTACCGTAAGCTTGCCAAGAGCATTACTGCCTTTTACGAAATAAGTTCCTGCGACCTATACATTGTGAGTGCTTTTACCAACCATTTAAAACTGGATGACTATTTAAGACTTTCTTTTGGATTAAAATTTCAGATATTCTAATGAAAATAGTTTATGTTTCTTTATTTTTCATTATTTTTGGAGATGTAATGAAAATGTCTGTAAATAATTAAAATAAAGAATCATGAAAGAAGAAAAACAAAATCAAGTCGGATTACCCGAAAATGCGTTCCGACCTTTGAAAGCGGGTGAAGAGTACCGCCCGTTAATGTCTCCCGACAAAGAGTATCCTGAAGTCAACCTATGGTCTGTATCCTGGGGGATAGCCATGGCTATTTTATTCTCGGCAGCAGCTGCCTATTTAGGATTGAAAGTTGGACAAGTGTTCGAAGCCGCCATTCCTATTGCCATTATTGCCGTAGGAGTATCCGGAGCTGCTAAACGTAAAGGTGCTCTGGGTGAAAATGTCATTATCCAATCTATTGGTGCTTGTTCCGGAGTTATAGTGGCCGGTGCTATCTTTACTCTTCCTGCACTCTATATTTTGCAGGATAAATATCCTGAAATGACTGTAGACTTTATGCAGATGTTTATCAGTTCTTTGTTGGGTGGTATTTTGGGAGTTCTATTCCTCATCCCTTTCCGCAAATATTTTGTAAGCGACAAACACGGCGAATATCCTTTCCCCGAAGCAACAGCCAGTACCCAAGTCTTGGTGTCGGGAGAAAAAGGTGGAAGTCAAGCCAAGCCCTTATTAATGGCTGGATTAGTGGGTGGTCTCTATGATTTCATTGTAGGAACTTTTGGTTGGTGGAACGAAAACTTCACTACTCGTGTTTGCGGTTGGGGGGAAATGTTGGCCGACAAAGCTAAGATTGTTCTTAAAATCAATACAGGAGCAGCCGTACTTGGTTTAGGATACATTGTAGGACTGAAATACGCAGCCATTATCTGTGCCGGTTCATTGGCTGTATGGCTGATCATTGTTCCAGGCATGTCTCTCCTGTTTGGCGACCAACTGCTCAATGCATGGAATCCTGCCATTACTCAAACCGTAGGTGAAATGTCTCCTGAACTGATCTTTAAAGAATACGCCAAAAGTATCGGTATTGGTGGTATCGCCATGGCCGGTATCATTGGTATTTTCCGTTCATGGGGAATCATCAAGAGTGCAGTAGGACTGGCAGCCAAGGAAATGGGTGGCAAGAAAAGCGAAACAAAAGTGAAGCGTACTCAAAAAGACCTTTCCATGAAAATCATTGCCTTCGGTTCCATTTTTACCATCTTGCTTACATTCGTATTCTTCTTCTTTGATGTAATGGATGGTAATCTTCTTCATAGTTTGGTAGCTATACTTTTGGTAGCTGGAATTTCCTTCTTGTTTACTACAGTTGCAGCCAATGCCATTGCCATTGTTGGAACGAATCCGGTGTCGGGCATGACATTGATGACATTAATCCTGGCATCCGTAGTAATGGTAGCTGTAGGTCTGAAGGGTGCAACCGGTATGGTGGCCGCCTTGGTTATGGGTGGTGTTGTTTGTACCGCTCTTTCTATGGCCGGTGGCTTTATTACCGACCTTAAGATTGGTTATTGGTTGGGTACTACTCCAGCCAAGCAGCAAACCTGGAAATTTTTAGGAACATTGGTTTCGGCAGCTACAGTCAGTGGTGTAATCATGGTATTGAACGAAGCCTATGGATTCAATAGTGGTGCATTGGCTGCTCCTCAAGCTAATGCCATGGCTGCCGTTATTGACCCATTGATGAATGGTGTAGGTGCACCTTGGTTACTCTATGGTATCGGAGCTGCTTTAGCTTTGGTACTTACTTATTTCAATGTACCTGCCCTTGCATTTGCATTAGGTATGTTTATTCCTTTGGAACTGAATCTTCCACTGGTAGTAGGTGGTGCCATCAATTGGTATGTAACCACTCGTAGCAAAGATGAAAAAGTTAATGCTGAACGCGGCGAAAAGGGTACCCTTCTTGCATCGGGCTTCATTGCCGGTGGTGCTTTGATGGGTGTAGTAAGTGCAGCCATGCGTTTTGGTGGTATCAACCTTATCAACGATGGATGGTTGGCCAATCCATGGAGTGAAGTACTTGCCTTAGCCGTATACATTCTATTAATTACCTATTTAATAAAAGCTAGTATGAACATTAAAAAATAAGTCAGTATGAAGAAATTATTTACAATGGGATTATTGATGTTTACAACCACCATGTTCGCCCAAAAACCAATTGAAATTCAACTGTGGCCAAATGGAGCCCCTAACTCCAATGGTATCACTACTCCCGAAAAGCAGATAGACGAAAGCCGAGTTTCGGATGTAACCGTCCCTACCCTCACTATCTATCGGGCAGCTAAGCCCAATGGAATGGCTATTGTAGCTTGTCCGGGTGGCGGATATGTTCGCTTGGCAACAGCTCACGAAGGTCACGACATGGCTGCTTGGTTCAATGCACAAGGCATAACCTATGCTGTACTCAAGTATCGTATGCCCAACACTCATCACGATGTACCATTAAGCGATGCCCTTCAGGCAATCCGTATCATGAAGCAACATGCCGATGAATGGAAGTTCAACAAAGTAGGTATTATGGGTTCATCTGCTGGAGGTCATTTGGCCTCTACTGCAGCCACTCATTTTACAGAAGATTCTCGTCCCGATTTCCAGATTCTCTTTTACCCGGTAGTATCGATGATCAATCCTACTCACCAAGGTTCTAAAGACAATCTATTGGGAAAAACTCCGAGCGAAGAAATGTTGAACCTTTATTCTAATGAACGGCAAGTAACTCCCCAAACACCACCGGCTTTCATTATGCACAGCAGCGATGACAAGGCAGTACCTGTAAGCAATAGCGTTGATTACTATACCGCATTGGTAAAGAATGGTGTTCCGGCTTCTCTTCATATTTATCCTATCGGTGGTCATGGATGGGGATTCCGCGACAATTTCATCTACAAACGTCAATGGACCGGTGAACTGGAAAAATGGTTACGTGAAATTAATAAATAAATCAAAAAGAGAGCCATAAAAACTTTGTCAATCAAAAGAAAAGCATTACCTTTGCACCCGCTAATACGGGATATTAGCATAAATTCAAATCATTAACAATAAAAACAATTAAAAGAAATGGCAACTAAGATCAGATTGCAAAGAAGAGGTCGCAAAAGCTATGCGTTCTATTCTATCGTAATTGCAGATGCAAGAGCTCCACGTGATGGACGATTTACTGAAAAGATTGGTACTTACAATCCTAACACCAATCCTGCCACAGTAGATTTGAATTTCGAACGTGCTCTTTATTGGGTAATGGTAGGTGCACAACCTACAGACACTGTACGCAACATCCTTTCTAAGGAAGGTGTTTACATGAAGAAACACTTGTTGGGTGGTGTAGCTAAGGGCGCATTCACTGAAGCTGATGCTGAAGCTAAGTTCAACGCTTGGAAGAACAACAAGCAAACAGGTTTGGCTGCTTTGAAGGCTAAGCAAGAAGAAGCTAAGAAGGCTGACGCTAAGGCTCGTTTGGAAGCTGAAAAGAAAGTAAACGAAGAAATTGCTAAGAAGGTAGCTGAAAAGAAGGCTGCTGCTATGGCTGCTGAAGCCGAAGCTGCTGCTCCTGCTGAAGAAGCAACTGAAGAAGCTGCTGCTGAAGCATAATAAATTCGGAACTGTATTTCAAACAAAAAAAGGATGCATCATTGATGCATCCTTTTTTTGTATATCAATATCATCAGAAATTTACTTTCAGACGAAGAGTCATGCTACGTCCCATATCATAAAAACAATAAATGTTATCAGCAGTAGCTTCTTGTACCCTCGAGCTACTGATGGCCGAAGGATTCCATGCTTTAGTGATATACAGATTGTTGAATAAGTTGGTGACATTACCTATAAGTACAGCATTTAGACCACCCACCTTGAAACGATATGAAGCATTGACATCAAAAACACTGGTAGCAGGAACTTTCCAAGGATCAAGAACACTTACTTCCTTTCCTAAAGACAAATTATTACCACTAAAAGAATAATAAGCATAATTACGACCGTAATATACCCAATCTGCTCCTATCTTCAAATCCTTGCTGATACGGATATTGGTTCCAAGCGCTGCTGTAGTTTGAGCCGAACCACCTACCTTCACTCCATCCAACTTAATGGAGGCCCATGCATGATCGGCACTTCCCGGAGTGGTTTCTGTTCCTGCTGCAGTCAAAGCCCGTCCTTGTGCATTAAAGGCATATCCGGTAGCATTATTAGACCATTTCCAATCACCCAATGACAACATACCTGTTAATTCCAACCAACGAAATGGATTATATTTCAAATCAATTTCCAATCCTTTATGGACAGCATCCACTCCTGTCATATTCATGTAGTATTCGGCTTTGTTTTCCATCATGCCGTACTTAATCATGGATTTGTCCATCCAATTGATGTAATAGGCCACTACATTCATCTGCAGATGGCTGTTATTGAATCCATAGCCCAAATCTACCATCAATGCCTTCTCATTCTTGGCCTGTTTATTGATGACATTGCTGGTATTGTCTTGCATAAAGGTATTACTGAATTTGGGTGCACGACTCAAATAACCAACATTCATAAATACATGGTGATTTTCGTTCAGGTTGTAGTTGGCTCCTCCTTTCAGATTAAAACCTACCTTGTTTACCTTAGGCGATTTGGCATGCTGTTCATCGTAATAGAAACGGTCATATCGCCAATAGGTAGTGTTGGAAAGTGAACCGGCCACAAAAGCAGAGACCTGTTCCCGAGTATATTCTGCTTGAAAAAAGGCACCTTCTTGCATTACATGACCGTCGTAATCACGATAAACTACATCACCTACACCCAACTTTTCGTTTCTCCATGCTTCGTTGGAAGCATTCTTATTGTTAGCCGGCAATGCTTTTCCGCGACTGGAATCCACAAAGTAGGCACCATCATACAAATCAATAATTTCATTGGTATGTGTTCCTTTATAATAACGGAAGTCCACCCCTCCATAAAAATCAATGTAAGAACCGAACTTGGTATTATAATTGGATATGAATCCATACCAATTATGATTATTCTTTGATTCTGACATCACCAGCATAGATCCGTTTTCACTGGTTGCATTAATATGCTGTATACCTGCATAATTAAAAGTACCATCCGGATTAAGTACTGGAGTTACCCCGTCAGCGAAAGTACCGGTTACCAACGAACCATAATTGCTTCCTCTCCAATTAGAGAAAGAATAGCCATAATCTTCGTTGGCCTGTCCCGAATAGCCACCGCCACGTCCTAGAGAAATATAAGCTACCGTACTGAGCGAAGAACGATCATTGATGTTCCACTGATGATTCAAACTAATTTGTGGTTTATGATACATGTTATAGCCCGATGTACGGCGACGACCATGTTTGTCAAACCCATATACGGAGTTATAACGATAATCCTTCACACCATACAAACGCTCTGTTTTTTCCCAATCAGCAATGGTTAAAGCACCGTTGGCACTACGTTGCTGATGTGTCTGGGGTGAACCAAATGCAGTAAGTGTAAGTTGATGGTTGGAATTAAATTTCTTTACTAAAGACAAGAACCATGTATAACCTTCAAATTCCAACCCTTGAGGAGCATTGTTCCCCCACTCCTTTGATCCGAGCAAAGTCATGGCCCATCCTTTTTCTGAAAGTCCTGTTGAAAGGGAGAAGGCAAGTTTGTTGAATCCATGACTTCCCATAGCATACGAAGCAAATCCACCTTTCTTGGCTTCCGCTCCTTTGGTTATAATATTAATAGTTCCACCGATAGAAGGAGAAGATACTTTGGAAGCACCAACACCACGTTGAGTTTGCATGACATTAACTACATCACGCAAACCGCTCCAATTGGATTGATACACAGACCCGTTTTCCATATCATTCACCGGTACGCCATTAATCATAGTAGCCGTATTGGTATTGTCAAATCCACGCATATAGATTTCAGAATCACCAAAGCCTCCCCCTTGACGGTTAGCATGCACACCGGGAGTGGTCTTCAATATTTCGACAAACTCCTGAGTACCTATTTTTTCTTCAATGTAATCCAATAATACATTCGAAACGGCAACAGGAGTTTTCCGTGGTACAGCTATGGTAGATTTAACTACTACATCATTCAGCATCATGGCATCAAGATTCATTGGAATCTTCCCTAAATCAATATTCCCTGATTGAGTTATCCGAATCCGTACATCTTTATACCCTAAATAATTGAACTCCAATTCAGATTGTTGTGCATCAAAAGTAAGTATAAATCTTCCGTCCACATCGGTTATAGTCCCATAAGATGTACCAATCGCTGTAACGGTAGCACCTACTAACGGATCATCGGTATCTGCATCCACTATGATTCCCTTAACAGTTACCTGTGCCATCAAATGGGACGTAAAAAATAGGACTCCAATGATAGTAAATAAATATTTACGCATGTTTTTCATTTAATCTTAATCTTCCATCAACTTGCGATAGCGAACTCGCTTAGGTTCTTCATTACCCAAACGTTTGAGCTTGTTTTCTTCATATTCTGAATACGAACCTTCAAAATAGAATACTTCGCTATTACCTTCAAAGGCCAAAATGTGTGTACAGATACGGTCAAGGAACCAACGGTCGTGGCTGATGACTACTGCACAACCGGCAAAACTTTCCAAACCTTCTTCCAATGCACGAAGAGTGTTCACGTCAATATCATTGGTCGGTTCGTCGAGCAAGAGAACATTACCTTCTTCTTTTAATGCCATAGCAAGGTGCAAACGGTTACGTTCACCACCCGAAAGAACACCACAAAGCTTTTCTTGATCAGCTCCCGAGAAGTTGAAACGGCTCAAATATGCACGAGCATTGACATCACGGTTACCCATACGAATCAAATCATTACCACCACTTACTACTTGATATACGCTCTTGTTGGGATCAATATCTTTATGCTGTTGGTCAACATAAGCAAGCTTTACAGTCTCTCCTACTTCAAATGTACCCTTATCAACCTTTTCCAATCCCATAATAAGTCGGAACAAGGTAGTCTTACCGGCACCATTCGGACCAATTACACCAACGATACCATTAGGTGGCAACATGAAGTTGAGGTTATCAAACAACAGCTTTTCACCATAGGCTTTCTGTACACCAATAGCTTCAATAACCTTGTTACCCAATCGAGGTCCGTTTGGAATAAAGATTTCAAGTTTTTCTTCCTTTTCTTTCACATCTTCATTCAACAGCTTATCATAGGAGTTCAAACGGGCCTTACCCTTGGCCTGACGGGCCTTCGGAGCCATGCGTACCCATTCCAATTCGCGTTCCAAAGTCTTGCGACGCTTGCTGGCGGTCTTTTCTTCCATTTCCATGCGCTTGGTCTTCTGTTCCAACCAGCTGGAGTAGTTACCCTTCCATGGAATACCTTCGCCACGGTCGAGTTCAAGAATCCATCCGGCAATGTTGTCGAGGAAGTAACGGTCGTGGGTGATACAGATTACGGTACCTTCGTATTGTTGCAAGTGTTGTTCCAACCAGTCGATAGATTCGGCATCGAGGTGGTTGGTCGGTTCGTCGAGAAGCAATACATCCGGCTTCTGGAGCAACAAGCGGCACAAAGCCACGCGGCGGCGTTCACCACCCGAAAGCACCTTCACCGGTTGGTCTTCTGCCGGACAACGGAGAGCGTCCATGGCGCGTTCCAACTTGCTGTCGAGATTCCATGCATCGGTTGCATCGATGATGTCCTGCAATTCTGCCTGACGGGCAAAGAGGGCATCCATCTTGTCCGGATCTTCGTAATATTCTGGAAGACCGAACTTATTGTTAATTTCTTCGTATTCGTTAAGAGCATCTACAATCGGCTGAACACCTTCCATGACCACTTCCTTTACGGTCTTGGTATCGTCCAACTGAGGTTCCTGTGCCAAGTATCCTACCGAGTAACCCGGTGAGAATACCACTTCGCCTTGATAGCTCTTGTCGAGACCGGCGATAATCTTCAGCAATGTTGACTTACCTGAACCGTTCAAACCGATGATACCGATCTTGGCACCATAGAAGAAAGACAGGTAAATGTTCTTCAATACTTGCTTATTCGCTTGGAAGGCTTTGCTGACGCCTACCATTGAAAAGATAATTTTTTTATCGTCTACTGTGGCCATATTTATTGAATTAATATTGTTCCTTTTCGTTCGGGAAGTCGCAATTCTTCACATCTTCCACGTATTGGCTGATTGCACTGGTCATGACGGAATGCAGGTCGGCATAGCGACGGAGGAATCGAGGGCTGAATCCGTTGGTCATACCGAGCATGTCGGCTACTACCAATACCTGACCGTCTACTCCACCACCGGCACCGATACCAATTACCGGAATGGTCAATTCCTTGGCTACGCGTTCGGCCAATGCGGCTGGTACCTTTTCAATCACGATAGCGAAACATCCGGCTTCTTCGAGCAACTTGGCATCGCGGATGAGCTTTTCGGCTTCATCATCACCCTTCGCACGTACGGCATAGGTACCATACTTGTTAATGGATTGCGGCATCAAACCGAGGTGTCCCATCACTGGAATACCCGATGCGATAATCTTCTTTACCGATTCAATCACTTCTTCCCCACCTTCCAGCTTCAAGGCATCGGCGTGAGTAATCTTCATCATTTGGATGGCATTGGTCACGGCTTCGTATGCAGATGCCTGGTAAGTACCGAAAGGCATGTCCACAACCACCAACGCACGCTTCACACCACGCACCACGGCCTTGCCGAGGAAAATCATCTGTTCAAGCGTAATGGGAAGTGTGGTGATATTTCCTGCCACAACATTCGAAGCGGAATCGCCTACCAGAATTACATCTACTCCAGCTCCATCCACAATCTGGGCTGTTGTATAATCATAAGAAGTAAGCATAGAGATTTTTTCTCCACGCTGTTTCATTTCAATCAAACGATGTGTTGTAACCTTACGGTTATCACTTGACAAATATCCTGCCATAATTATTCAAATAAATCTTTAAAATCAGCAATATTAAATTTAGTAAAATCGGAAATCACCACATTGGCCTTATCGACAATGGCTTCCCGAGGATTGGTAGTGCAAAGCCCCACAATCTTCATACCTGCCCGACGGGCAGCTTCAAGTCCATGGAAAGAATCTTCAAACACCACACAATTTTCAGGAGTGGTATTAAACACGGTGGCTCCCAATAAGAAACATTCTGGGTGAGGCTTGGAATGGGTAAAGAAGTCTGAAGTGAGAATGTGATCTACCCAATCACGGAGTTCAGGATACGCTCTATAGACATGACGCATTTTTTGGTCATTAGAACTGGTTACAATGGCTATCCCAATCCGATGATCACGCAACTGTTCCATAAACTCTACCACACCGGGCATAAATTCAAAAGTCATTTGTGACTCAAATCTATTCAAGTCCTCTGTTATCTGTCGCTGGACTTCTGGCATTCCCGCAAAGTAACCATCGAAAATCTGCGTTAATGTTTGCCCCTTGATGCGACGGCCAAAATCCTTTTCCGACAGATATTTAAGTCCTTGTTTGTCCCAAAAAACGGTATACTGCGGTTCTGTATCAACCACTACTCCGTCAAAATCAAACAAGGCTGCTATCTTTTTCGTTGTATCCATCATTTTACCTTATTAAATAGGATACAAAGATAGGAAAATCCTTTGAATATCCTATGAGAAAAGCAGCATAATATTTAACACAGAGACAATCACGGCTATAGTATAGAGTACAAATGTACTCCAACGAGAATTGGCGTATGCCCCCATCACTCTACGGGATGAAGTCAATCCTACCTGCAAAAAAACAGTAAAAGGCAACTGAATACTTAATATCATCTGAGAAATAATAAGTCCATAAAATGGATTATCAATAAAGAAAATGATAAGTAAAGCTATCCCAAGAGATAACAAAACACCTACCCGCGAATGGATATCCTTAATGTGATAAGATTCACCGAAAATACCTGCAAATATCGAACCGGCCGCCATACCACTGGTAATAGTAGACGAAATACCGGCCATCAACAAGGCTAAAGCAAAAACGATACCGGCAGCATTACCTAACAAGGGGTCAAGAAGTGATTTGGCTTGTTGTAGTTCTTCTACAGGAGTACCAGATTGAAAAAAGGTTGCTGCTGCCAATAAAATCATGGCACTGTTAATAGCCCATCCCACAAGCATGGAGAACAGGGTGTCGTAAAATTCATATTTGAGCCGTTTCTTCAGAGAAGCTTCATCCCCCTTATGATACTCATGACTTTGGATAACTTCCGAATGAAGAAATAGATTATGAGGCATCACCACTGCCCCAAGCACACTCATAATGATGAGCATACTACCCTGAGGAATGGATGGTGTTACCCATGAACGGGCAGCCAATGGCCAATCAATGTCCACTAAAAAGAGTTCATACAAGAAAGAAAGTCCGATAATAGAAACAAAAGCAATAATGGCACGTTCTATCTTCTTATAGGAATTGGAAAAGAGCATAACTATGACAAAGACGGTAGTCAGAACAGCTCCCCAAATAATAGGAATACCGAGCAACATCTCCAAAGCAATGGCCCCTCCCAATATTTCAGCCAAAGAGGTAGAGATCGAAGCCAAGACGGCACTTCCCAAGATGGGACGAGATATCCATTTGGGACAATATTGGGTAGCAGCCTCACTCAGGCACAAACCAGTAACAATACCCAAGTGAGCAACGTTATGCTGTAAAATAATAAGCATTACAGTAGATAAAGTAACAACCCACAAAAGAGCATAACCAAATTCGGAACCGGCAGCAAAATTGGAGGCCCAGTTTCCCGGATCAATGAATCCCACGGTAACCAACAACCCTGGACCGATATATTTAAAGAAGTCAAGACCTCCCAACACCCGTTTATGGTCAGTCCGTTTCAGTTCGTTCAATATATTTTTCATAACAGCATATGTTTCTTATTTGTGAAAACAAAATTATAACAAAAAAACGAAACAACCGTTGTTTTGTTTCACAATTCGTTGTACTTTCGCTCTCCAAAAAGAAGAATCATGAAAAAATATGGAGTAATCATAGCTGCCCTACTGCTTATAGGAAGCGGTTGTAGCCAAAAAATAACTCAAGAAGAGCGTTTCTTGCAGATAGCCGAACGCGAAAACCAAAAGTGCCCAGTATTGATGAACGGAACCACTCGATTCGATAGCACCTGCTACGATGCAGCCCTTAACAGAGTGAGTTATTACTACACCATGTTAGGCGAAGCAGACAACGCAAAGAAAATGCAGAAGAATTACAATAACTACCGCAAGGCTCTGGAGAAGAGTGTAATTAATGCCCTAGAGATGAAAGCATACATAGATTATGGCACTACCATTCAATATGTATACTATTCGGATTCCACCAAAACGGTAATTGCGGATTTCGTCTTTAATTCTCCCAACTGAATGTAACTTCGTTCCAACCGGCTGCTTTGTACCAGTCGGTTTTTCGGAACGTAACATTCCACTCTGTACGGACAGATACAGGAATATACATACCTAAACCGCAATACTTACTCTTTTCGATGGTATAATCATCGGTATTTTCCAAACAATCGGCATAAAGTACTGTCTTATCCAATTGTGTTTGAAAATCAGTTGGCACAACACCATCGTTCAAATCAGCAATAAATTGCTTCATATCAAAAGAGACATACTTGAAACCTGTAACATAAGGATTTAGTCCGTATTGTTGAAGTTTGTCAATCGGGTCATAGGTATACAACGTTTCCTTATGTGACTTTAATCGTTTTTTTACCGCGGTAGCCAATCCTTCCATCTGATTGCCATCAACCAAAGATACCGAAGCCCATCCACCCGGATAAGTGCGATAATAATCTACATAAGACTTGCAGATTTCTATATAATTGGTAACGGTTCCTTCGTAAAGGTTACCCATAAAATTATGGTATGGGAATCCGGGTGCAGGTACATCAAGAGCCGAAACAATGAGGTATTTGGCCACATTCCGGAAATCATAACAAACCTCAGCCGTTCCCATCATACAAGCATCAAAAAGTACCATGTCAAATTTTATACCTGCATCGGCAATGGCGTCAGCCATATCCCATGTAGTAATGGTATTGTCGGTTCCGTTACCATCTTGTCCAAATGAACGGGCTGCACGCGAAGAAAAGATGCTTTCAGTCCATGCACTACCATGCGATCCTGCCACCAATGCAATCTGACTGGTTTTAGTCAAGCTTTTCATATCCTTCAGCACTGTGGTCATCACACTCATATCGGTGGAAAGCTGATTGGAGTACGTCTTCACTATTTCCGCTTGTTCGGCCAATTGTTTATGACTATACGAACTGTCTCGGGCAGCTATCCCATTAATATTTCCATAGCCATCGGTCGTATAACGAAGGATACAAGGCGATGCCGATAAATAAGCATCACTGCTTCCTCCATCCCAATAGACAAGTAAAGTAGCCTGCTTGTCCATTTCACTCAATCCTTCGTACATATTCTTGATATTGTTACGAAGGTCACTCTTTATATTGGTATCCGCTATAAGATATGCCCAAACAGTAACAGGAGCCTCGGGTTGTGCCGGCGGGGTTACCGGATCATCACTTCCACCACAGGCAGTTAAGAATAAGACTGATAAAAGGACAAACAGTTTCTTCATAGATAAATGAGGATTAATAAGTTTCAGCTTTTGTAAACTTGAACTCAGCATCTACTTGACGCAAAATGGACTTGCCACCTTTTTGGTATTTAGCTTTCAGCTTATTGATGGTCTTTTCCAACTTGTTTTTCTTTTCATCAAAATAAATAAAACAAGTTCTATGGGTTTGTCCTGTTTTCCCTTCCAAATACATCTTCAACTGATAGCTGTATTGCTGACGTTGTGGAAGCATATCATCTTTGTCAAGAAAAACGCTGTCCACCAACTGGATATCCGTAAAATACACTAACGAATCAGTAAACGATGCCGATACACCCACCATATACACCTGCTTTTCTCCCTTCTTCTTAAAGGAAAAGGCCGAACAAAGCATAAAAACCAGTACCAAAGTACCAATAAACTTCATATTTTTCATTGTTGTCTTATTTCTTATAATAAACATCTGACAAAAGTAATGTTTTTGGTTGATATATGCAAAAAATAAGTGGATGTGTATTTCTACCCATCCACTAAATCTTGTCGGAAACAGAACCTTGTCTTATCCCAAGTAAGACTTGAGCAATTTGCTACGCGAATTTGATCTTAATCTTCTGATGGCTTTTTCCTTAATTTGACGGACACGTTCGCGTGTCAAGCCAAATTTATCGCCAATTTCTTCCAACGTCATTTCCTGCGTATTAATACCGAAAAACATCTGGATAATTTCCTTTTCTCTTTCGGTCAGCGTAGAAAGTGCTCTGTCAATTTCCCTCGAAAGTGATTCATTCACCAAGGAGCGGTCAGCCATAGGCGAGTCATCGTTCACCAACACGTCAAGCAGACTGTTGTCCTCTCCTTCCACAAAAGGAGCATCTACAGAAATGTGACGGCCGGATACCTTCAGCGTGTCCGAAATTTTGTCCACTGGAATGTCAAGTTCATCGGCCAATTCTTCGGGTGACGGGCGACGTTCGTTTTCCTGCTCAAACTTAGAGAAGGCCTTGCCGATCTTGTTCAGCGAACCTACTTGGTTGAGCGGCAAACGTACAATACGTGATTGTTCTGCCAATGCCTGAAGAATGGACTGACGAATCCACCATACCGCATAACTGATGAACTTAAAACCACGTGTTTCATCAAACTTTTCGGCAGCTTTTATCAAGCCCAAGTTTCCTTCGTTTATCAAGTCAGGAAGACTCAAACCTTGGTTCTGATATTGCTTAGCTACAGAAACCACGAAACGCAGATTGGCACGGGTTAACTTCTCAAGTGCTACACGGTCACCCTTACGGATACGCTGAGCGAGCTCTACCTCTTCTTCGACAGTAATGAGGTCTTCGCGACCGATTTCCTGCAAATACTTGTCGAGGGAAGCGCTCTCTCGGTTCGTGATACTTTTGGTAATCTTTAATTGTCTCATTCTCTATAAAACAAAAATTGGGATGCAAAGTTACTAAATTATTCAGAAAAACAAAAACAAAAACTGCTGTTTTTATTTAGAATCCGTTTGGATATGAAAAATTTATCTAATCTGCATCTAAAAAAAGTGGGTGTACAATGCACACCCACTTCACTATTTAAACCTATTGAAAACTTTAATCTAATGTTTAACCTTATCAAGTTGATTATTCTTGTGTAAGATCCACTGCATAATTGGCACGTTTGCCTGAAGGGAATACCCCACTGATAAAGAGCACTTGATCGGCCGAACGGGTGGCAGCTTTCACCACTTCTTCCAATTGGTCTACAGTCTTGATGCTCTGACCATTCACTTTGAGGATAATGAATCCCTTACGGATACCGGCTTCTTTCATCTTACCGTCGGTTACTCCAGTTACTTCTACTCCAGAAGCGAGATTAAGTTGTCTTTTCATTTCTTGCGGAAGTACACGGAAAGCAGCACCGAGAATTTCCATACCATTATCCTTAACCACCTTGGTAGTACCTTGTTCATTCTTCAAAGTCATTTCGAGGGTCTTTTCCTTCTTGTCACGAAGTACCTTAACAGTTACTTTATCACCTGGTCGATACTTGGCCAATTCTTCTTGCAAGCTGGCAAAGTTCTTCACACGCTTGTTATTGATTCCAATAATAACATCATCCACTTGAAGCACACCGTTAGCAGAACCATTTTCAAGCACTTCGGCTACATATACACCTTCAGTAGCCCCCAATTCTTCTGCTTTCTTTTTCATTTCTTCATCAAGCATTTGACCATCGTTGTCAATAGGACGGCAGCTGATACCCAACATGGCACGTTGAACTGTTCCATATTCCTTAAGGTCAGTTACAACCTTCGTCATAATACTGGTAGGAATAGCGAAACCATAGCCTGAGTAAGAACCAGTTGGTGAATAAAGTACCGAGTTGATACCCACAAGTTCACCACGGGCGTTAACCAATGCGCCTCCACTGTTTCCTTGGTTGATAGCAGCATCTGTTTGGATAAACGATTCTACACCTTTATTATAGACACCTAACGAACGTGCCTTGGCACTGACAATACCGGCTGTTACGGTAGAAGTCATATTGAACGGATTACCTACTGCCAACACCCATTCACCAATCTTCAGTTCATCAGAATTACCAACGGGGATAGTAGGAAGGTCATCACCTTCAATTTTAACTAACGCTAAATCTGTACTGGAGTCAGCACCAATCACTCTACCTTGGAATTCACGTCCATCATTCAGCTTGACGCTGATAACATCCGCCTTCTCAATCACGTGGTTGTTAGTCACAATATATCCGTCTTTCGAAATGATAACACCCGAACCAAATCCCACTCTTTCCGGAGTCTGTACCTGACGTTGTTGTCCGCCTCTACCACCACGATTGCCAAAGAAGTCACCAAAGAAATCATAGAAAGGATCACGAACTGTAACCGTTTCAGTTTTAGATTCTTGAGTAGATTTAATATGTACAACTGCATGTACCGAATTTTCGGCTGCTTGTGTCAAGTCAACCGGTTGCGCATCAACAGCATCGAATGCCGCCAAACGAGTATTTGGATTCTGTTGGAACATGTCATTGAACGTCATCATAGATTTCGGTTCTTGCATCTTCATCATATACGATGCTGTAAGACCTGCAACTCCTGCACTCATGGCAACAACTACGGTTGCTCCCAATATTACTTTTGTTGTTGTTTTCATAACTTCAAACCTATTTAATTGTTAATTTAAGTCTTTTGTTTAACATTTACACCGCTAATGTAAGAACAAAAATCATACGATAGTATAGGTTGGCAGTTAATTTTATCGCCTTTTAACAATGAAGCGATGAACCTTAACAGCGATTAACCGCCCACACTGCCAAATTTACATTCGTTAGAAATGTAATCGTGACATGGATGTCACTTTTCTTCTACCCCATCTGAAACAAAAGAAAAAAACTACGGTTACATCTAACTGAAAAAGAAAAAACTTTGTACCTTTGCCATCAGAAAAGCAGCCGGCCGGTCTGTCGCTGATACCGAATGGTAAAAGAGGAAAGTCCGGGCAACACAGAGCATCCTACTTTTTAACGGAAAGCCGTCTGCAAAGGTGGAGTAATGCAGAAGAAAAGAACCGCCAGGTTTCCTCAACGAGAATCTCCGGATTCTAATGAGGTTGCTTGGTAAGGGTGAGAAGGTGGGGTAAGAGCCCACCAGCCGCATGGTGACATGTCGGGCTGTGCATCTTAGGAGTTGTAAGGTCATGTAAACCGGCATTATGAGGGTTGCTCGCCCCACGTCGGAGGGTAGACCGCTTGAGCTTGTTGGTGACAACAGGTGTAGATAAATGACAGGCGCCCGTCTTTAAAGGACGGGAACAGAACCCGGCTTATAGGCTGACTGCTTTTTTCCTTATTATAATACCTAACCATTATGACTCAATTCAATCTGGCAAGAATTATCCGTTTCCTTTCAGAAGATATCTGGAGGATTACCGAAGACGAAGTGAGCCGCACTCGCGGTATATTATATAATATGATTAAGATTGCCACCCTATCTGTACGGGAATTCCTACAGGGAGGGGTTATCAATAAGGCTTCTGCCCTCACCTACAGTACACTGCTTGCCATTATCCCTGCTTTAGCATTATTGTTTGCCATAGCCCGTGGATTCGGATTGGCCAACTTGTTGGAAAACCAGATTCGTGAAGGCCTGGTGGGACATGCTCAAGCAGCCGAAGTCATTCTTTCATTCATCGATTCTTATCTGAGTCATACCAAGAATGGTGTATTCATCGGTGTAGGCTTACTCATGTTATTTTATACCATATTGTTGCTTACCGATAACATTGAGCGTACTTTCAATTCCATTTGGCAGGTAAAGAAGCCCCGTACAATCTACCGTAAAATGACGGATTATTTCTCGATGATTCTACTCCTTCCTATTTTGATTCTGCTTTCGAGTGGTATCTCCATTTACCTTTCCACTTTTGTAAAGCACATGGAAGAGTTTGTCTTGTTGGCACCTTTGGTAAAGTTTTTAGTAAGACTCATACCATTTGTCCTTACTTGGGGAATGTTTACCGCCCTCTATATCTTTATGCCCAATACACGGGTAAGGTTCAAATACGCCATTCTTCCCGGTATCATTGCCGGTAGTGGTTTTCAGGCCTTCCAATACTTGTACATCGGCAGTCAGATATGGGTATCCAACTACAATGCCATCTATGGTAGTTTTGCTGCTATTCCTATGTTTTTGTTATGGACTCAAATATCATGGAGCATCTGTTTATATGGAGCCCAACTATGCTATGTAGCGCAAAACTTGCGCAACTTCAGTTTCAGCAAAGAGACCGAGGACATCAGCCGCCGCTATCATGATTTCCTTTGCATACTGATTATGTCGCTCATCTGCAAACGTTTCCAAACAGACCAAGACCCATATACCGCCGAAGCATTAAGCGAAGAGCATAAAATTCCCATCCGGCTGACCAAGAAGATTCTATACGAATTGCAAGACTTACACATGCTTTCGGAAACACCATTGGAAGGCGACAATGAATCGGTAGGCTATCTGCCATCAGTAGACATCAACCGTATGAGTGTAGCAATGCTTCTAAGCCGATTGGATGAAGCAGGCTCAGAAGCATTCAAGATTGACCGCGAGCGTTACAATGCCCCATGGGAAGCTTTAACGAAAGCTCGCGAAGAGTATTATGAAAATACCGGAAAGATTCTTCTCAAAGACCTTTAGGCATTGAAATGCATCATTCGGCTCAAATATTTGCCAATGATATCGAACTCTATATTTACGATACTTCCCACTTGGAAAGTATGGAAATTGGTATGTTCAAAAGTATACGGAATGATAGCCACTTGGAACGAATCATCTGTAGGATTACATACCGTCAGGCTTACCCCATTTACGGTAACCGAACCTTTGTCAACCGTCATGTATCCTCGTTTGGCCATTTCCTTGTCAAACTTATAGCGGAATGTGAAATACCAGCTTCCTTCCGCATCCTTAATAGCTACACATTCGGCTGTTTGGTCCACATGTCCTTGTACAATGTGTCCGTCCAGTCTTCCGTTCATCATCATGCTCCGTTCCACGTTTACCTTATCGCCAGCTTTCAGCAAACCAATGTTAGAACGTTCAATTGTTTCCTTCATGGCAGTAACGGTATACGTACCATTTTCAATGGAAACAACAGTTAGACACACTCCATTATGTGATATACTTTGGTCTATCTTCAGTTCATCCACAAAAGAGCATTTGAGGGTGAGGTGCAGATTTTCTTGATCCTTCACAACACGAATCACTTCTGCATATTCTTCTACAATTCCTGAGAACATATTATTATTGATTTAAATTCCTTGTGCAAAGATAATCGAAATATTGAATATAACGAAACGAACAATCAACGTTTCCTTTTCTACCCAAAAAAACAGGGGGCTGATGCTCGCTTGCAGGCCCCCTGATTACAACACAAAAACTAAACTAGACTTAACTAAACTATTCTTACTTGAAGTTTCACAACTTCTTATTTGCAAAAGTATTGATTTAAATTAAACTACCAAAACTTTTTATATATTTTTTTAACCGAAAATATAAAAAATTATTTTTTCCTATATCATGTAGCTTCCTCTATAGGCTTTTGTTGGTGTTCAAATGGTTTCATGTGTACAAAAACACATGAATATTCCATAAATCAAAGCATAGGCACGACTAAAATCAAATTGTTAAGTAAATCAAACAAACAGAGCACTTTTGCAAACAACCCTAAACAAAATTCATCCGGATGTTAAACAATGTTTTATCTACATACAAAACAGCAGCATTCGCTTGCAGATATGAAAAAAGTCCGTACATTTGCATTGTGTTTTTCATAGTATTAGATTTAAGGTTAACAAAAGGTTGGGTCAAGGCGTTGACCCTTTTTTTATGCCCGTACGGTTTTTGTCCTATTTAAGTTTAATCGTCACCTTTTTTCCTGTTACCTGAGTCAATAAAGCCGTTCCGTTGTTGTCAATCGTTATATCCGGATATTTCGGTTCTATCAGCACTGTACCGTCTATATTGATAATTCCCCATTGGCTGTAGTTCTTTTCCACCGCACAATACTTGCCCACCGGTGGTTTTACATGCCGGTACACCGGCGGTATCGTAATGCGGTTCCCTACTTTCAGCCCCCATTTGATACCTGCTTGAAACGGAGTGGCCGTCTGGTATTCTTCTTGTATCCGCTGTTTCTTTTCCAATTCATTGGCCTGCTTCCGTCCTATGGCCTCTTCCGTTACCCGCTCTATCTTCTTCTTGCAGTTTTCCCAAGCCGATGTAGATTGGTTATTTCCTAATTCGGTCTTCTCTTTTCCCTCTTCCTTATGATAGAAATTGCCATCCGTATCGAATATCACAATGCTTCCATCCACCAACCAACGGTAAATGCGGTAAAACCTTTCGGTATCCCCTTCCAATACACAAACATAGCCATTCCCATCAAAAATAGACAAATAGAATTTCCGGTAAGCTATGTATTCTTCGCTCCGGTTGACAACACTTACATAAACCTCTTGAGTGCGACTGTAATAGCGGTTCCCCACTTTCAGTAACTCCATGTTTCCATAGCGCTTCACCTCCGGTTTCTCTGTGTAGATCTTATAGCTGTATAAGTCCAGATAGCGTTCTTTCCCTTTCGGAGTCAGTATAAGCAGAAAGGAATTCCTCCCGAATTTCAGCGAGAAATCCCCCTCCTTTTCCCAACGCTTGTTACCCGTAGCATCCACCACTCCGCAACGGTTGTCGGGCCATCTCACGGCTGCCTGATCCTCCTTGATGTCAAACACCGTGGTATATTCCGCTGCCGTCAAACGTTCCCTTCCGCGGCGCAGTCCCCACAATCCCGTCACTTCATCCTGCCAGGCTTTCAGTTCTGCTGTGCGTAGGACTATCTCCGGTCGCTTGTCCAGTTCGGTGAGCCGTTCCAACAATCGGTCGTGACTGATGACCAGTCCCATGCCCATATCCCTTCCCGGCACCTCTACCTGCCATTGGGGGAAGTACATCGTTTCGCTGGCGTTCTGTATCAGGCGCTGACCCTTGCCCGCTGTTTCTCCACGGAACATCCGTTCCCAGTCCCAGTCCACCACCGGCAGACCGAACACCCAGTACAGACCCACATTATCTATCAGCATGCACGTTTCCTTGCCTGCTGTCCGTCTCAGTCCGCGTCCCACCTGTTGCAAGTATTTCGCCAGTGAAAGCGTAGGTCGTGCCATCTGTACAAATTCCACATCCGGACAGTCAAAGCCTTCGCTGAACACATCCACGTTCACCAGCACCTGCAGACTGCCTGTCTTGAATTCCTCCACCAATTGCTTGCGTTCCTGTTGCGGGGTACGACTGTCGATGGCCGCAGCCTTCACCCCCTGCAGACTATAATAGTCCGCAATGCTCCGCGCATGGTCTATGCTGATGGCATACACAATTCCCTTCTTTCCCTCGGCAAACTGCATCATGCTCCGGTAGAGCCGTTCGATGCTCGGTCGGCGGTTCAGCACCTCATTCATCTCCTTCACCTGGTAGTCACCGTCCGCGCCCCGTTTCTCTAATGAATCAATCAACCGCTGGTCGGCACTGTTCGCCCGAATGGAAGCATAGTCGAATGCCGACAATACCCCCCGTTCAATGAATTCCGCAATGCTCCACGAAGTCACCAATCGGTCAAACAAATCCGTGAATCCGCTCCGGTTCATGCGGCACGGAGTAGCCGTCAGTCCTAAGAACTTCGCCTTCGGCCATTTCTCCCACAGAATGCGGTACGTCTTGGCCAGTGCATGGTGCGCCTCATCTATCACCACCAAGTCCGGTGTAAAGTCCAAGGAATCCATCCTCCGTGCAATCCCCTGAATCGAAGCCACCCTAATTATCTTGTCATCCTGAGCGCCAGCGAAGGATCTGAATCCATTCACCGTCTCCCTAATCTGCTCCACCAACTCAATCCGATGCGCCACAATCAAAACCGTCCCGTTAACGCCATTCACCACGCTTGCCAATACATGCGTTTTCCCCGTTCCGGTAGGCATTTGCACCATCACACTCCGGCACGTCTTCCATTCCTGAAAAACACGCCGGACAGTCTCCTTCTGGTAATCCCGAAGCAGAAACAACTGTTTACTCATACGTTAGAGTGATTGATTTTGGTACGGTAGTACGGATGGTACGGTATTTTCCTAAACTTATATAGTACTATATATATAATATAATACATATATACGTATATATACCCTTATAAAGTTATACAAACTACCGTACCAACCGTACTACCGTACTTTATTCATCCTAATTTCCTTTGTCAAATGATAGACCTATGTAGTGTGAGGAAGAAAACAATGTTCTATCACCCGTTAACCATTGTTCTACGGTTCAAAGAACAATGTATCACGATTATTAACAATCAAAAATAAACGTTACTTCAAATGTATTTTAAAATACACCCCAACCGAAGGGTATTTACAATCATACAACTCGCCTACAATGTTAATATGATCCTTCCAAATGGAGTATTTACCTCCAATATTGAAACACTTCGAATCATACTCCGCTATTAAGTTAATTCCATTCACCAACTTATTCAACGTAGATGTTTCTGGAAGTGCAAACTGATAGTCTACCCCAAAGGTAGGTCCATTTAATTTATCCTTGTCACGTTTATTGTATACATATGCCGCATGAATCCCCCATTTCCCATAAAACTCTACATGTTTGGTAGCAACTAAGTAATAACGGTTCAAGTATCCGTTACCGTCACCTTTTACTGCCATATTTGTGTAATCTTCTCCAGCACCCGTAGTAAAATCGTTTACTCCTAATACTATCTGCGGAGTCCAAGGCTTCCACCACCCTTCTTTCCAGAGTCGCAATCGTCCATGAAAGGAACGGTCCTGGTTAGTAAATCCCGAATAACCGTATTTATCCATGCCTAATGATTCTGCAGAATGCAATGTACATGTATACCCCACTTCTAGCCACGGGAAAAAAGTTATGTTGATATAATAGTTCCACGTATTATAATACCAATGAGATGGAGTGGCATGACTATTCAGATAGCCACCTCCCAACATAACCGTCTTATCACGCTGCATATCCGCCGTTGGTGCATGCAGCAAGCCCGTAGTGCCGTAGGTAAATTGCGCCGATGCTTGTAGGCACACCCACGTCCCTAACACCATCAGACAAACATACCTCATTCGTTGTTTCACTTCCATCTCCAGTCTGCCAAGCGTTCCAAGAACAACCACAACCCGTCTCTTCCGTATCGGGTATTCCTGCCCACTTTGCACATCAGTTCCCACACCTTGGTCCCTTGAGTTATCCCGTCCTTATCTTTCGGTCCTCCCGATTGTTGTACCTTCATAAACTTATAGAATACAAAAGTCGTCCCAATTCCTAATACTAAAACTATATAAAGTTGAATTTCGGCCGATGCACCTAACAACCAGCTTGCCAACCATATCAAAACAATGGACAATTGAATCATCAGTATGGCAAAGCTCGTACCCAAATGCGAGAATTTCATTTCTATAAACAGATGATGCAGATGCGTCTTGTCGGGATGGAACGGCGATTTTCCCCGTACAATACGTGCCGACATCACCCGCAAGGTATCAAATACCGGGATAGCCAATACCGCCAACACAAATGCCACAATCCCTACCCCCTTTTCCTTCAACGGATTGCAGAGCGATTCATGCGACAAGGCAGCAAATACAAACACCGCCATCAGCGTACCCAGCATTAGCGTACCTCCATCACCAAAGAACATCTTTGTCTTCTTCCCGAATACATTATGGAAGAAAAACGGCACACAAGCACAGGCACAAGCCACAGCCAAGAGTCCCAATGCCACATCACCTACCGAAAAGAACAAGATGGCAAAAAGCGTATTGGCCAAAATACCGTAGCTCGACGAATACCCGTCTACCCCATCAATCAGGTTCACCGCATTGATAATACCAACACCCCCTATCAACGAGAGCGGCAAGGCTATGAAAACATCCAGTTCATATACCCCCCATAAACCATGCAGACTGTCTATGTAGTTCCCTGTCAGCGCCATCAGTCCCCATATCAACGCTATTTCTACAATGAATCGGAAAATGGCCGGTAAGTTCTTGATGTCATCCCACATCCCAATGACCAACATAATGGTCATGGCCACCACATTGATGCCCAATTCCCATTCCTTAGTCACCCCACAGATAAAGCAGGCCGCCAACAGCACCCCGGCATATACCGCAATGCCTCCCATGACCGGTACCGGTACTCGTTGCAGCTTGCGTGCATTGGGGTTATCCACTATACCATGCGTTATGGCAAATCTCAACGCTTGCGGAAAAGCCACCAGGCTCACTACGAAAGCCATTGCCCCCGTAATCAAAACAATCAGTGCGTCATTCATGTCCAATGCTTTTTAAGTTTATTCACCCATTTCTCATAGTTCTCATCCTTCGGAAGTTTGTTATCCATTTCGAACAGATAATACGCATGTTCCTGATGCTGAAGCTTCTTTAGATACTGCCTGCACGAATTCACGGCTCCCCGAGTGAGCAGTACCACCGGCATTTCCATACTCTCCGAGTATGAGCATACCGGGTTTACCACAAAAGTCACTAAGAAAGCCGACAGTCCGTACGCCGTATAAAATCCCACTTCCTTGTTAAAGTAGAGGTGAACCAACTTACCATCGTTCTGTTCCTCGTTTCGTTTGATTTCTACGATTTCCATCACTGTTTATTAGATTATGTATACGAAAAATCCCCTCAAAACACGCTTGTCTTGAGGTTTCAAAAAATCAGAGTAAGTTTATTGAGTTATTTCAGCTTATTGAATAAGCCATTGGTGTCTGTTAGAACAGACAAAGAAATAAAAAATACGGTTAGGGAATTTAGTGTAGAACCTTTAAAGTAAATGTAAATTAAAGGTAAGTACTCAAATTAGGGCATACCCCTTAGAAAGGCACTTTTTCAGTGCCCTCAACGAGATATGTTAAAATTTAAACGATTTATTAACTATTGGCATACTGCCATTTCGATATTTCCAGGTGTAAGGCAAAAGAAATCC
>JAFUNS010000032.1 GCA_017472925.1 Bacteroides sp.
GCCAACGGCATCAGCGCCGATTGGAAGACACCGGAGCAAATCAATGTGAAGCCCGTATATACTAAGGAAGACCTCGAAGGCATGGAACACCTCGACTATGTAGCCGGTATTCCTCCTTACCTCCGTGGCCCTTACTCTATGATGTACACTTTCCGTCCTTGGACCATCCGTCAGTATGCCGGATTCTCTACTGCCGAAGAAAGTAACGCATTCTACCGCCGTAACTTGGCATCTGGTCAGAAAGGTCTTTCTGTAGCATTCGACCTTCCTACTCACCGCGGTTACGACCCTGACCACCAACGTGTAGTGGGTGATGTGGGTAAGGCTGGTGTATCCATCAGTTCACTCGAAAACATGAAGGTTTTGTTCAACGGTATTCCTTTGAACAAGATGTCTGTTTCCATGACCATGAACGGTGCGGTACTCCCGATTATGGCCTTCTACATCAACGCCGGTTTGGAACAAGGCGCCAAGTTGGAAGAAATGGCAGGTACTATCCAGAACGATATCCTGAAGGAATTCATGGTGCGTAATACCTATATTTACCCACCAGCATTCTCTATGAAGATTATCTCTGACATCTTCGAATATACTTCACAGAAGATGCCTAAGTTCAACTCGATTTCTATCTCGGGCTACCACATGCAGGAAGCCGGTGCTACTGCCGACATCGAATTGGCTTACACTTTGGCCGACGGTCTCGAATACCTCCGTGCCGGTGTAGCAGCAGGTATCGACATCGACGCCTTCGCTCCTCGCTTGTCATTCTTCTGGGCGATTGGTATGAACCACTTCATGGAAATTGCCAAGATGCGTGCTGCACGTATGTTGTGGGCGAAGATTGTGAAGCAGTTCAACCCGAAGAACCCGAAGTCATTGGCTCTCCGTACACACTGTCAGACATCCGGTTGGTCGCTCACTGAACAGGATCCGTTCAACAACGTAGGCCGTACTTGTATCGAAGCGATGGCAGCTGCCCTCGGTCACACTCAGTCGCTCCACACCAACGCATTGGACGAAGCGATTGCATTGCCTACCGACTTCTCGGCTCGTATTGCCCGTAACACTCAGATTTACATCCAGGAAGAAACGAACGTCTGCAAGAACGTGGACCCATGGGGCGGTTCTTACTACGTGGAAGCGTTGACCAACGAATTGGCTCACCGTGCTTGGGAACACATCCAGGAAATCGAAAGCCTCGGCGGTATGGCGAAGGCTATCGAAACAGGTGTGCCTAAGATGCGTATCGAAGAAGCTGCTGCCCGTACTCAGGCTCGTATCGACTCGGGTGCTCAGACTATCGTGGGTACCAACAAGTACCGCCTCGAAAAGGAAGACCCAATCGATATCCTCGAAGTGGACAACACAGCCGTTCGCTTGGAACAGGTAGAAAACTTGAAGCGCCTGAAGGAAGGCCGCAACGAAGAAGAAGTGAAGAAGGCCCTCGAAGCCATCACCCGTTGCGTGGAAACAGGCGAAGGCAACTTGTTGGAATTGGCCGTAGAAGCTGCACACGTTCGTGCTACCCTCGGCGAAATCTCCGATGCTTGCGAAAAGATTGTAGGTCGTTATAAAGCAGTAATCAGAACTATTTCAGGCGTGTACTCATCAGAAAGTAAG
Source organism: Bacteroides sp. (assembly GCA_017472925.1). Classification (GTDB taxonomy): domain Bacteria; phylum Bacteroidota; class Bacteroidia; order Bacteroidales; family Bacteroidaceae; genus Phocaeicola. The sequence continues at coordinate 1,621 of JAFUNS010000032.1, forward strand.
AAGGATGCAGATTTCGCACGTGCATGCGAACTCACCGAAGAATTTGCGAAGAAGGAAGGCCGTCGTCCTCGTATCATGATTGCCAAAATGGGTCAGGACGGACACGACCGTGGTGCTAAGGTAGTAGCTACAGGTTATGCTGACTGTGGTTTCGACGTGGATATGGGACCGTTGTTCCAGACTCCGGAAGAAGCTGCCCGCGATGCCGTAGAAAACGACGTTCACGCAGTAGGTGTATCTTCACTCGCTGCCGGTCACAAGACCTTGATTCCGCAGTTGATGGAAGAACTCAAGAAGCTCGGCCGCGAAGACATCCTCGTGTTTGCCGGTGGTGTCATCCCTGCACAGGACTATGACTTCTTGTACCAAGCTGGTGTAGTAGCCATCTTCGGCCCGGGTACTTCGGTTGCCAAGGCTGCTTGTCAGATTATGGAAATCATGTTGGAAGATTGATTTTTCTGACAATATATAAAAAAGTAATGGCGACTCTCGATTGAGGGTCGCCATTTATTATGAAGAAATTCGCCTATTATAAAATAGGAATTCCCCTACCAAGAAATAGGGAAAATCCCAATAATGCAACAGAAACAACCTCTATCTTTGTACTCAATAAAACTCCAAAGACTATGAAACGAATTTCAAAGACTATCATCATCCTGATTCTGTTTGCATGGATAGGGAATGGAATTAATGTAGAAGCACAACAACGTCGTCCACATTATGACCGACCAATTAATCGAAGTATCGTTATGAACAAACACGACTTTGAATTTCTATATAAGATTATCAAACAAAAATCTTTCAAAGATGACCGTTTGGAATTGCTTAGCGTAGGAGTATTGGACAATTATTTCAGTTGCAAACAATGCGTCAAAATCATGTCTCTTTGCAGCTTTGATAGTGAAAAACTGAAAGTACTCGATATCATGGCCAAGCACATTGTCGACTTAGAGCATGCTGATTTGATATTGGAATCCTTCACGTTTGACTCCAATCGGGAAAAAGCTGCCAAAACATTATTAGATATAAACTAACACATCTATCTTCCAATCAACATACATTCACCTCTGCCAGCCAATGACAACAGCTTGACATAGCTGTGCAAAAATGTTGGCAGAGTTTTGCCAACGGCTTTGCACTATTCTGCCAACAGGTTTGCACCACTCTGCCATCCTTATGGCACAACTGGAAGAATAGGAAAGGATTACAAGAGATGCATTATAAAAAGAGGATAAAATGCCACTAAACACATCAAAGCACACGCTTAAAAGCGCGAAAAATGGCATTCGTGTAGGATAATGTAGGATAAGAACAAGTATCCTACATAAATATATTGTTGATTCTCAACGTCCTATGTAGGTATGTAGGCATGTAGGATGCTTTCGCAAAAACATTTCGGCATAGAATAAATCGTTAAAGAACTCTAATACTGTACGGAAGTAGGGTCACAAGCTATTCTATTTTTCCTTAATTTTGCCGAAAATTCAAGAAAGATGTTCAATAACGGTTCTACATATACGCTTAACAGCTCGCCCAAGGTCTTTATTTGGGGGAACGAACATCCTTTCAACCAAATCATTTAGCAGTTGTATTCTGTCACTCAGAATGACATTTGCAATTGTCTTTCACCAAAACATTAATCACTTATTCAATATTATCAGTATGAGAAAAGCCTATTTTCTCATAGTGTCGTTTATAGCGTCACTATGTACACAGGTGTGTGCACAGTCGGTTGATACGCAAAGCCTCAGCATCGAACAGATGTTCGAATTGGCCGAACAGAACAACAGCCGTATCAAAGCACATACCACAGCCATCAGACAAGCCCAAGAAGGGATAAAGGTAGCCAAGAATGCTTTCCTTCCCTCCATCGATGCATCGCTCTCCCTATCGCTTAATGGAGACGGGATGGTGATGGATCGGGATTTCAATTACCTGATGAAGGCAGAGATTCCGGAATTCGGTAATAACTTTGTCCTCGAAGTATCGCAAGTAATCTATGCCGGGGGAGCCATCAGCAGTGGAGTGAAACTATCGGAACTACAAGCACAGATAGCCGCACTTGATGCCGACCGCAACCGTCAGGAAGTACGTTTCTTAATCGTAGGGAATTACCTGGAACTTTGCAAGTTGGAAAATCAGCTGAAGGTTTTCGAAAGCCATATCATCCAAACCGAAAAGGTACTGAAGGATATGAGTATCCACCACGAACAGGGAACGGCCCTTCACAATGACATCACCCGTTACGAACTTCAGTTGCAGAATCTGAACTACACAAAGATCCAACTATTGAATGCCAAACAAATACTGAACAATCAGTTGACCACCACTTTGGGACTTCCGCAAACAACTTGCATCCGTTCGGGTGAAATCCACATCAGCCAACTGGCCGACAAAGATTCTATTGCTTGGCAAAACGAAGCGTTACTCTCGGCTATTCCCATCAAGATGGCCGAAACGGCTATCCGTATGAGTGAGCAGAAAAAGAAACTTTCCCATTCCGACCGTTTACCTAAAGTGGCCTTGTTTGCCATGAACAACCTGACAGGTCCGGTAACCATCGAAATACCGGCACTCGACAATAACTTTAACTATTGGGCGGTAGGTGTAGGCATCAAGTATAACATCGGCAATCTCTTCAAGGCGAACAAAAAAGTGAAAGCCGACAAACTCGGTATTCAGAAGGCGCAAGAGGAAATGCAAGTGGCACAAGAACAAATCATGTTGGGTATGCAGGCCGCTCACATCAAATACAAGGAAGCATACACCTTACTCAAGACCAAGGAGAAAAGCGTGGAACTTGCCACTCAAAACTACGATGTGGTGAATTACCGCTACACCAACGACCTGGCTTTGATAACCGATTTACTCGACGCCTCTTCGCAAAAGTTAAATGCAGAACTGGAGGAAGTCAATGCCCGTATCAACATACTATATAATTATTACAAATTACACTATATTTCTGGAACTCTCTAAAACCTCATATTATGGACAAGAAAAGAAAAAAGATAATCGCCAACATTGTTATCATCGCATTCATCCTTTGTGGTATCTGCTGGATTGCCTCCCTATTCATCCACATTGGAGGAGAATATACCAACAATGCCCAGATACGTCAAAACATTGTACCCGTCGCCGCTCGTGTACAAGGATTCATCAAGGAAATCCGCTTTGAAGAATTCCAGCCGATTGAGAAAGGCGACACCTTGGTACTCATCGAAGATAGTGAATATCGGTTGCGATTGGCCCAAGCCAAGGCCGACTACCAAAACGCATTGGTAGGAAAATCGGCTATGGAAACCGGTATCTCTACCATTCAAAACAATCTTTCGGTTACCGATGCCAGTATGCAGGAAGTGGAAATCCTGATGAAGAATGCCGAGGCCGATTACAACCGTTTCAAGGTATTGATGGAGAACAAGGCCGTAACCCGCCAACAATTCGAAGGCATACAGACCAAATACGAATCGTTGAAGGCCAAGTTGGAAACCATGAAACGCCAGAAACAAAGCACCCGTTTGGTAAAGAACGAACAAACCCAACGTCTGGAACAGAACGAACTGCGTATTGAAGTGGCCAAAGCAGCCCTCGACTTAGCCCAACTGAATCTATCGTATACCGTTATATTGGCTCCTTGTAACGGTACAATGTCACGAAAGACTATTCAAGTAGGCGAACTGATGATGCCAGGCAAGCCCTTATTTTCCGTAATAGACAATAGCAGCAAATGGGTAATTGCCAACTACCGCGAGACCCAACGAGAAAACATCCATGTAGGCGACAAAGTTGAAATCGAAGTCGATGCATTCCCAAGCACAACGTTAGAGGGGAAAGTGGAAGCCATTTCCAATGCTACCGGTGCACAATATTCTGTTTCATCGCCCGACAATTCGGCCGGCAACTTTGTAAAGGTAGAACAACGCATCCCTGTAAAGATTATCTTTACTGACAATAACGACCCGAAGATATTGGAACAACTCGGATCGGGTATGAATGTAGAATGTAAAGTACTGAACTGATATGGCTTGGCAACAAGGACCTTTCCGTTTCATGACGTTCAAGGAGTGGGTACCCGACAAGTACCGTTTCTGGGTATACATACTATTCCTCGTGGCTTTTCAGTTCTCGAACGGCATGTACTTTACCGCCATGAGTCAGATGCAAGGCGAAATATCCATCACCATGAACGATGTGAAGATGATGAGCCATGCCGTACTTATCGGACTTACCCTCTACTTCCCGCTGGCCTTCCGCTTGAAGTTCTGTTTCACCAACCGGACTTCCTTGATAATCGCAGCCACGGGATTGGTGGTATGTAACCTCATCGTACCCTATATCGACCAACCGTTTCTATTGGTTGTATTAGGCTTTGTGGCCGGTTTCTTTCGCTTGTATGGTACCTTTGAATGTTTCTCAAACATATTGCCGAAGATTACACCGACCTACAACTATCCCGTATTCCTGTCGTTTGTATTCTTCGTGGTATTGGGAGTCATTCATGTATTCGATGCCATCAGCATGCAGATTATCTATTATTATGATTGGCAACACTTGCATATGTTGGCTATCGGCCTATTATTGATAGTGATTCTTTTGGCAAGCATATTGATGCGACCTTTCCGGGCCATGCCGAAAATGCCTTTATTCGGTATAGATTGGTTAGGTATGATATTATGGGCCATTTTTATTCTATCGGCTATCTTTGTTGTTCAATACGGTTATCAACTCGATTGGTTCCATTCACCTTATATTCGTATAGCTATGGGAGCTACTTGCATCTCGTTAGGATTCAACATAGCCCGAATGAACTACATCCGCCATCCATTCTTGGAGATTGCCGCATTCCGAGTGAACAACCTCACCCACCTGTTGTTGGCCTTCCTGTTCTTAGCGATTCTATTGGCCTCAAAGAATACATTACAAAACACTTATACAGGTGGTGTATTGCATTGGGATGCCCTCAATCTCAGCAAACTCAAATGGTTTGAATTCTTAGGTTCTTTGTTAGGAGCCGGATTCTCATGGTATGCGCTTATCCGTTTGAAATGGTCGCATAAGTTAATCACCTTCATTGGTTTCGCTATGATTTTGATATATGTAGCTTCCATGTATTTCTTGGTCACTCCTTATACCAACATCGAAAAGCTTTACCTACCATTGATGTGTTGCGGGTTCGGACATTTGGCCATCTTTATCGCCTTGACCGTCTATATTCAAGCTACCGCTCCGTTCAAGAACTATTTCCAAGTGCTCTGTATCTTAGGATTTGTACGTACCGGAATCGGTTCACCGATTGGAGATGCCATTTACCAACAAGGGATTACCGGCTTAATGAACAAACATCTGGCTGAAATAGGCAATCAGGTAAATATCGGACTATTGAATTCGATGGAACAATTAGGACATATCGGTACCGAAGCGATGGTTTCTACTATACGAGAATTATATGGTTATACTTTTATCTTCGGTATAGGAGTACTGGTCCTTTTAGCTGGCAGTAGATTCAAGAAGCATGTAAAGAAGCCTATTCCTTCCTTACGATTGTTGTATACTCTATTATCAAAAAAGCGTTCCATTTAATATGAATTAATACATTATTCATAAATTGTAACCAAATAACTCTTACCTTTGTATTCAAATCAATGGACATGGAATATTTTAGGTATCAAATAGTGACGAGAATAACAGCAGTTCTACTGACTGTTATTCTCCAACTTGACATCCTTGATTATCTTACTTCCACCCATTTCCCCTTACCCACCCAAACAACTACAGAACAAACGGTTCAAGATGCAGATGATGTTCAAGAGGAAAGTGATGATACAAGTTTATCACTACAACATTCCAGAGCCATCCAGAAAAGCCGAATACGGGAGATGGTTTGCCTACAAAATGGTTTAAATATACCTATTTTACACCTTTTACAAGTCCGTTCCCATACAAATTGCATCAATGCCATCTGGCAGGAAACTTGCCCATTACGGACTTTATTCTGTGTATTCCGAATTTAGCCCATCTTTTCAGACTATCCTATAGTCCGTACTTATCCTATTTTTTTTATCACTAATCATTCACATGCCGATACAATTAGTTTATCGGCCTAAATTTATTTTATGGGACTCGTAATATTTTATTTGTTATTGGCACTTTCTGTGTCATTCTTATGTTCGGTACTCGAAGCCGTATTACTTTCTACTCCTATTTCTTTTATCACCATGAAAGAGCAGGAAGGAGTCAAGAATGCTCCACTTATGAAACGTCTGAAACAAGACATCGACAAGCCGATTTCGGCCATTCTATCACTGAATACCATTGCTCATACCGTAGGTTCTGCGGGAGTGGGTGCCGAAGCTGTCAAAGTTTTCGGTGATGCGTATTTTGGTGTCATATCTGCTGTATTGACTATACTAATATTAGTAGTATCGGAAATTATCCCTAAAACAATCGGTTCTTACTATTGGCGGCAGTTGGCCATGTCTACTGTGCCCATCATTCGAGGTATGATCTTTATCAGCTATCCGTTGGTATGGTTATCCGAATGGATTACCAAATTGGTGGCATCCAAACAACAGCCCGTTTCCGTCAGTCGTGAAGAAGTGTCGGCCATGGTCAGTGTAGGTACACAAGAGGGTGTTTTCGAAAGCAACGAAAGCAAAATGATTCAGAACTTGTTCAAGCTGAACAGCATCACACTTTATGAAATCATGACCCCTCGAACGGTAGCCATCACAGCATCCGAGAAAACCAAGCTCAAGGAATTCTACGGCAACCAAATGCACCGTATTTATTCACGTATTCCTGTTTACGATGACAATCCTGACTTCATTACCGGCTTTGTCCTTAAACAAACCGTGCTCGAAGAACTGGCCGACGACCATTTCGACAAGCAATTAAAGGATGTCCGTCGTCCTATATTGGCTTACAACGAGGATGCTTTGGTAAGTGATGTCTGGGAAGAAATGCTGAAGAAGAAAGAGCACATAGCCCAGGTGCAGAATGAATATGGTTGCTTCTTGGGTATTGTTACCATGGAAGACATTATAGAAACCATCATCGGTCAAGAGATTGTCGACGAAAGTGATACCGTAGTAGACCTACAAGCCTATGCCCGTGAGAAATGGCAACGGGCACAACGCTTCAAAAAAGGATTCAAATCCTAACTAAATCCATAAAAAAACTCCTTGAAAAATTTCAAGGAGTTTTTTATAATTATGATGGAATAGATTATCCAAAGAAACCTATTGAGCCAAGCAATACTAACATGCCATAACCCAATACCAAGCCAATGACACCCATAATCAAACCAGACTTAGCCATGTACTTCTGTTCAATCATACCTGTACCGTGAGCCAATGCATTCGGTGGAGTAGAAATCGGGAGAATCATTGCTACAGAAGCAGCGATAGCGATACCAATCAACAAACAAGCCACACCACCGATAGGAGCCAATTCGGCAGTCATACTCTTACCCACAACGGCCAAGATAGGAACCAACAAAGCAGCAGTAGCAGTGTTTGAGATAAAGTTGGACAAAGTATAGCAGATTACACCCGAACCAATCAATACAGCCAATACCGGCCATGAGTTGAACGGAATGGCATTAATCAAGTTAGCAGCCAAGCCTGTTTCGTTCAAAGCCACACCGAGGGCAAAACCACCGGCAACCATCCAAAGAACGGCCCAGTTGATTTCTTCCAAGTCGCGACGGGTAATCACACCGATACCGGCAAATACAGCTACCGGGAGCAAAGCTACCACGTTAGAATTAACACCTGTTACTTTATCTGTTACCCACAACAATACAGTTACTGCAAAAGTGATGTAAACGATGATAGACCGCCAGTCCTTCTTTGCTTCACCTTCAATCTTCAATTCAATAGTCTTTTGTTTAAATGGGAACAACTTTAATAAAAGCATCCAACCAATAACAAGAATAATGATAGTGAACGGCAACATGAACATCATCCATTCACCGAAACCAAGATTCATGTTCAAGCCTTCAGGATCGTTCAAATACTTCAAGGCAATAGCATTCGGAGGAGTACCGATAGGAGTACCTAAACCACCCACGTTAGCACCGATAGGAATAGCCATAGCCAAAGCAATCTTACCCTTACCATCGGCAGGAAGAGCCTTCAACACCGGAGTCAAGAAGGTAAGCATCATCGCAGCAGTAGCGGTGTTACTCAAGAACATAGAGAAGATACCTGTTACCAAAACAAAACCTAACAACACATACTTGGATTGAGTTCCGAAAGGTTTCAACATCACCTTAGCCAAAGCCGAGTCCATACCGGTCTTGGTAGCTGCAATTGCCAAGATAAAACCACCCAAGAACAACATGATGATAGGATCGGCAAAACAGTACACGATAGATTTGTACTTGATTAGCTTACCCAATTGTTCAGCATCATAACCTTCGCGGAACAACCACAAAGCACTGTCCGAAGCGGTAAAAAGCAACACAACCATAACAATAACCGAAGTTACCCAAGCAGGTACAGCTTCGAAAATCCACATCAAGGTAGCAAATGCGAATACGGCAATGACACGTTGTTCTACATAAGTCAAACCTTCAATACCGAAAGTATCTGTAGGAAGTAACCACAAAAGCAATGAAACACCTACAGCTACCAAAATTTTGATAGTCTTTGAAAGAGTCTGATCATCGGCCAAACGTCTTTCTTTTCTTTTTCTTTGGTACTCTTCTACCAAATGAAATCCAGGGAAAATTTTAAACATAATATCTATTTTTTATAATATTTCCACAAAACGCTGCAAAGGTACGCTTTTAAATCGGTAAAAAATAGCCTTTTGGACAAAATATTTAGGTGCAAATTCAATTCTTCTCTTTTCAGAGTTATCAATCTGGCAGATTCTATACTTACCATCGGAAAGGTACCAACTATTTCCTTTTTTTTCTTACCTTTGTACCCCGATAATCGAAAATAAACATATATGATAGTTTGTATTGCCGAAAAGCCCTCCGTAGCACGTGACATTGCCCATGTATTGGGAGCCAACACCTCGCGTGACGGGTATATGGAAGGAAACGGATATCAGGTAACCTGGACATTCGGACATCTTTGCACCTTAAAGGAACCGCATGATTATACCCCTTCATGGAAAGCCTGGAGTCTGTCCAGTCTACCCATGATTCCTCCCCGCTTCGGTATCAAACTCATCGAAAGGGACCAAGGCATCGAGAAGCAGTTCAAGGTTATCGAGAAACTGATGCAGGCCGCAGACGAGATTATCAATTGCGGGGATGCCGGCCAAGAAGGGGAACTCATCCAACGATGGGTAATGCAGAAGGCAGGAGCCAAATGTCCCGTTAAGCGTTTATGGATTTCCTCGCTTACAGAAGAATCTATACGAGAAGGCTTCAAGAGCCTGAAAGAGCAAAAAGAATACCAACCTCTTTACGAAGCAGGGTTGAGTCGCGCCATTGGCGACTGGTTGCTTGGCATGAATGCCACCCGTCTTTATACATTGAAATATGGACAAAACCGTCAGGTACTTTCCATCGGACGGGTACAAACCCCTACCCTGGCCTTGATAGTAAACCGTCAGCACGAGATAGAGAACTTCGAGCCCAAACAATATTGGGTACTTTCTACCCTTTATCGGGATACTACTTTCAATGCCATCTTGAAACGAAGTGAAGAAGACTTGATGGCCGACATTGAGAAACAAAAGGAAAAGGCCGAAAAAGCCGGACAGCCTTTTGATGTGGCAGAAGCACTCCAGAAAGCAGAAGCCAACAATCCGGGCATCGAGCCCATTGCCAACGAGGCACAAGGAATGGCCTTGCTCGAACAAATCAAGCAAGCCCCCTTTATCATCACTTCCATTACCAAGAAAGAAGGGAAAGAAGCGCCACCCCGATTGTTCGACCTTACCTCCCTGCAAGTGGAGTGTAACAAAAAGTTCGGTTATTCGGCCGATGAAACCTTGCGCTTGATCCAATCGCTTTACGAAAAGAAGATTACCACCTACCCTCGTGTAGATACCACCTTCTTGAGCGATGACATCTACCCGAAATGTCCCGGCATATTGGCAGGTATCAAGCCTTATGAAGCATGGACGACGCCACTTGCCGGTACCAAGCTGAACAAATCGAAGAAGGTGTTCGACAATTCGAAGGTAACCGACCACCATGCCATCATCCCTACGGGACAAAATCCCGTGAACCTGACGGACATGGAGAAACGTGTGTTTGATTTGGTGGCACGCCGATTCATCGCGGTATTCTATCCCGATTGCAAATTCTCCACCACAACGGTCATTGGTGAAGCCGATGGCATTGAATTCAAGACCACCGGCAAACAGATATTGGAACCTGGGTGGAAAGTTATCTTTGCCAAGCCTCAAACCAACTTGCCCACCGGCATGAACGATGCTGAGGGCGAAAACAAAGAGGAAGAAGAAAGAACACTCCCCACTTTCCAGAAAGGAGAAAGCGGTCCTCACGAGCCTAAATTGGACGAAAAGTGGACACAACCTCCCCGCCCCTATACCGAAGCTACGCTACTCCGCGCCATGGAAACGGCCGGAAAGTTCGTGGATAATGATGAATTGCGCGATGCCATGAAGGACAATGGTATAGGACGCCCATCTACCCGTGCAGCTATCATCGAGACTTTGTTCAAACGGCACTATATCCGTAAGGAACGAAAGAACCTGATAGCTACCCCAACAGGTATAGAACTCATCGGGTTGATTCACGAAGAACTCTTGAAATCGGCCGAGCTGACTGGTATCTGGGAAAAGAAATTGCGCGAGATAGAACGTAAAACGTACAACGCATCGACCTTTCTCGACGAATTAAAACAGATGGTGAACGAGGTTGTGCATAGTGTACTGAGCGACAACACCAACCGACGAGTAACCGTTGTAGCAGATACACCTAAAGAATCTACTTCAAAAGAAGTCAAGAAGAAGCGTGCATCTGCCTCCCGAAAGCCGAAAACGGAAACCGCCAAAGAACAACCGTTGAAGATAGACGATAGCATGTTGGGCAAAGCCTGTCCGCTTTGTGGAAAAGGCATTATCATCAAAGGGAAAACCGCCTATGGTTGCTCGGATTGGAAGAACGGATGTACCTTCAGACAAGGGTTCTGATTTCTTCCGGCAAATAACCGCTACGGATACGCCATTCTTGGGGATAGAGATTATTCGCCCGATTGCCGATGTTCTTAACAAAGCCCAAAGGCACTTGCTTGTAGGTCACCAAGACGTAACCACGAGGCACGGAAGCATCGAGCACCAGTCCTTCTTTCCGGAGATAGGCGATAGCTTGCTCGTAAGATAATTCCGCTTGTGGAAAAGCATCTTCTTTCCTTGCCATACTCATAGCCAATGAATGATGAGGGATAAAGTCCTTTCCTTTCACCTCACCCAACGTTATGCCCGAATGGATAACCTTGAGCTGTTCTTGCAACAAGGTATGGACAGAAGCATGTTTCTGAGGGAAAGCAACGGCTATAGCATCTTTCATTTCCACCTGATAGTCTTCGTATCCTACCAACCAACCTTTCACTTCTTTGGGGACAGATAAGGGTTGCGGACGCCCTTTCGTATCTTTCCCTTTTTTAGTCTTACGAGTTTTGCTTCGTAAAACGGCGTTTTCTTCCTCGTAAAACGACGGTTTGTCATCCGTAAAACGACGTTTTCTTAAAACCGCCAAGAAGAGTCCTTCGCCTTTGGTGCGATGGGGCAGGAAACGATACACCGGGAAGTCAGCACCAATCAGGTTTCCGGTAATTCCCCAAGCATCGTCAACGGGCACTTCCAATATGTCCGCGCCCAGTTCTTTGGCTATCCATGCCACATTGTCCTCGTTCTCTTCGCGATTGAAAGTGCAAGTGCTATAAATCAACAAGCCACCGGGCTTCAAGGTGGGCCAAATATCATTCAAGATTCTACGTTGCCTTTGCCAACAAACATCTACATTGTCTACACTCCATTCTTCGATGGCCACTTCGTCCTTGCGGAACATTCCCTCGCCCGAGCAAGGTACATCGGTAAGGATTACATCAAACAAGGGAGGGAGTTCGGTAAAGTCGGCCGGGTCGTTATTGGTTACAATTACATCGGGATACCCCCACTTGATGAGGTTTTCGGCCAAGATTTGCGAACGGTTACGCATCACTTCGTTGGCCACCAACATACTTCCTTCGGGGAGTACACTACGCGAGAGGGTGGACTTCCCCCCAGGAGCCGCACAAAGGTCGAGCATCACCACCGGTTCCTTTACATAGGCTTGAAGCACCTGTTCTACGAACATCGAGGAAGCTTCTTGTACATAATAACATCCGGCATGAAAGAGGGGGTCGAACGTAAAGGTAGGTCGATGGTTCAGATACAAGCCCGATGGTGCCCAAGGGATAGATGTTCCTTCTATGGGATACGAACATTTCTTGGGATTAGGGCGTATGCTTACGGGCACTTCCCGTTGAAGTGCTTCTTCGAATTTCGGATATTGCTCATCGCCCAAAAGTTGGCGGGTTCTTGCTATAAATGATTGCGGTAAGTTCATGAACACAAATATAAGACAAAAAATAGGAAGTTTTTTGGGAAAATCTAAAAAATATTTCGTCTATTTGCAACCAAAAGCAATTATGCTTCCGTCTAATGCATAGAAAACAATATAAATAAGTATATAATCATGAAACATTTAGCTTTAACCGCAATCGCCCTTATGGCAAATACTTTACCCGGCATGGCTGGTCATCTTCGTTTTGGCGAGCTTGACCACAACCATATTGCAGCCTTATCCATCATCATGGTATTTGGGTTGCCTGTCTTCATTGTAGCCATTCTTCTATATTTCAGCTACAAGAATAAACAAGCCAAATACAAGTTGGCTTCCGAAGCACTGGCCGCCGGTAAAGAAGTACCCGAAAACTTGTTCAAGAACAATCCGCAAAAGGAAAACGTCGACGTGCTTCAGAAAGGTATCAAGAATGTATTCTTAGGCATCGGACTTGGAGTATTCCTTTGGGTATTGACCGAAGAAAGAGGAATTGCTGCTATCGGCTTTTTGATATTCTGTATTGGGATGGGACAAGTTGTTATCGCATATGTTACACGTGAACGAACTCCCGATATCAAATCTCCAAACAAACCTTTCATCCAAATGCATGAAGACAAGGATGGTAGCCGACACATCAAGGTGGGCAGCATAGAAATGAAGAGGGAGAAGAACGACGGAAACGAATAAGCAATGAGCCAACTCAACGACATAGCGTTGGTAGCACAAGTTGTCGTACTTGGCAACAAACGGGCCTTCGATACATTAGTCAAAAAGTATCAATCGCCCGTCAGGCGCTTTTTCCTTCATCAGACATTAGGCGATGCGGAACTGAGCGACGACTTGGCACAAGAAACATTCATCAAAGCTTATACGCATTTGGCATCGTTTAAAAATCTCTCAAACTTCAGTACTTGGTTGTTTAGAATTGCATATAATATTTTTTATGACTATATTCGCAACCGAAAAGAAACCTCCGGGTTAGAAGATTGGGAAGTGGATGCCACTTATCAAACGGAGCAAAGACGTATAGGAGAAGAGATGGATATCTATCGGGGCTTGTCCATATTGAAGGAAGCCGAGCGGACTTGCATCACCCTCCGTTATATGGAAGACTTGTCGGTTGATAAGATTGCAAACATAACGGGAATGCCTTCGGGCACCGTCAAATCGCACTTGTCGAGAGGAAAAGAAAAACTTGCCAACTTCTTAAAACAAAATGGTTATGAATAGAAATGATGAACAACTGATCAGCAGCTTCATGAAAGCCAACAAACAAGAGTTGGCCGACAATGGCTTTTCACGCCGAGTGATGCGCAAGCTACCGGTATCTGCCAAAGTATGGTCGGATATACTTACGGCGGTATGCGTGATACTTATCTGCATATTGTTGGTTGTGTTCGACGGATTCAATGTCATCTTCCAATCCATCCGCGAGGTTATTCAAAACCAATCCATGGAAATAATGAACAGCAATCTCCAAACATTGCTCGTGGCATTTGCCACCCTCTCATTCCTTTGCATACGGAGTGTATGGACAATCAAGGAGTAACCATTAAAATAGTCGATTCATGAAACAATACTTAGATTTATTGAACCGCATCCTAACAGAAGGTGTCCGTAAGGAAGACCGTACCGGTACCGGTACCATCAGCGTATTCGGCCATCAGATGCGTTTTAATTTGGAAGACGGATTTCCACTTCTTACCACCAAGAAACTACACCTCAAATCCATCATTCACGAACTGCTATGGTTCTTGAAAGGTGATACCAATGTCAAGTATCTACAGGAAAATGGTGTCCGTATCTGGAATGAGTGGGCCGACGAGAATGGAGATTTAGGTCACATCTATGGTTATCAGTGGCGTTCATGGCCCGATTATAACGGAGGACACATCGACCAAATAAGTGAAGTGATTGACCAAATCAAAAACAATCCTGATTCTCGTCGTATCATTGTCAATGCGTGGAATGTAGCCGATTTGGGCAACATGAACCTTCCTCCTTGCCACATGTTCTTCCAGTTCTATGTAGCCAATGGCAAATTAAGCCTTCAAATGTATCAGCGCAGTGCCGATACTTTCTTAGGTGTACCGTTCAATATCGCATCATATGCCCTGTTGCTCATGATGATGGCACAAGTAACCGGCTTGAAACCCGGTGAATTCATCCATACAACCGGTGACACTCATTTATACGTAAACCATTTGGAACAAGTACAATTGCAGCTTACCCGTGAGCCACGTGCATTGCCTAAGATGAAAATCAATCCGGATGTAAAGAGCATCTTCGACTTTAAATACGAAGACTTCGAATTGGTTGATTACGATCCGCACCCACACATTAAAGGAGTAGTAGCCGTGTAAGTTATGAAAATAAACATCATTGTAGCTATAGCTATGAACAACGCCATAGGGTTCGAGAACAAACTCCTCTATTGGCTCCCCAATGACTTGAAACGTTTCAAGGCTTTGACCACCGGACACACCATCATTATGGGTAGAAAAACATTCGAATCCTTCCCTAAGGGTGCCCTTCCTAACCGTCGCAATGTAGTATTGACACGTCAGGATATCGCTTTTCCTGGTGCCGAAAGATATGGTTCATTGAAAGAGGCCTTGGATAGTTGCAAAGGAGAAGAAGAAGTATACATCCTCGGAGGTGCAAGTGTATATCAAGAAGCACTTCCATTGGCCGACAAACTTTGCATCACCCTCATTGAAGATACACCTAAGGAAGCCGATGCATTCTTCCCTGTAATCAACTTGAATGAATGGAAAGAAATAAGTAGAGATGCCCATGTTACTGATGAAAAGCATCTCTACCCTTATACCTTCATTGATTACGAACGAATCAAATAATTATTCATCTTCGTCGGATGCCACATCCAGAATTGGCATCTGACGATTGATAGCTTCGTGGAAAGAAATAATCGTTTCTGTTCGTGCCAAATGCAAAGGCTGTAATTTATCATGAATAATGCTTAACAAATGATGATTGTTCTTCGCATAAATCTTAATGAACATATCGTATTGACCGGTTGTATAATGGCATTCTACTACTTCCGGTATGTTTTCCAAAGCCTTAGTCACTTCATCAAACTGTTCCGGATTCTTTAGGAACAAACCCATATAGGCACAAGTTTCATACCCTATCTTTTCCGGATCAATCACATATTCAGCCCCCTTCAAGATTCCCAAATTAGTAAGTTTCTGTATTCTCTGATGAATAGCTGCCCCTGATACATTACATGCACGGGCAACTTCCAAAAAAGGAATGCGAGCATTAGAAGCAATCAATTTCAAGATTTGCTCATCTAATTTATCAAGTTGATGATATCCCATAGTTACGTTTATCTAATTCGAATACAAAGATAGGTTTTTACTTTCATAAATACTATCTTTGCAAGCAAATAAAAATAATATGATAGAACTAATTGAAATAAAGACAGACAGTGCTCTATATAACTATGCTGAGCAATTAATGACAACCTCTTTTCCACAGGAAGAACGACGAGATACAGAACAACAACGATGGTATACGGATTATAAGACATTCTTCCATTACTGCATTATAATGGATAATGCTATTCCATTAGGATTACTAACCTATTGGGATTTCCAAACATTTATCTATATTGAACATTTTGCAATTGATAACAAGCTACGCAATTTAGGATATGGTAAACAAGCCCTAAAAGCGTTTACAGAGCAAATTAAGCTTCCTATCGTATTAGAGGTAGAAGAACCTACCAACGAAACAAGTAAACGTAGAATAAGTTTCTACGAACATCAAGGCTTTACTCTACATGAACTACCCTATTTACAACCACCTTATCGAAAGGATGACACGTGGTTTCCACTGAAACTAATGACATACGGTGAAATAGACATGCATGGAATGTATGAAGAAGTTAAGGAAAGGATCTATAGAGAAGTATATAATCAATAAAAAAGGAGTTGCTTTTGCAACTCCTTTTTACATATTTCATACTAACTTAATTACTGTCTTTGAGTAGCAGAATAGTTAATATTCAAAGCATAAGCTTGACGAAGAGCCTGCTTCACATCGGTTACGATACCCATCTTTGTTTCTTTATCAACTTTCAAAGATACAGTCATAAACGGTTGGTCTTCTTCCTTCATGTTTTCACGTTCCTGATAGATGTAGTCCTGTACAGCAGAAACATCTTCGAACTTATCGTTCAACTGGATACGTGTTTCAGAACCCATTTGCTTTTGGAATTGAGCAGTTGGCTTACCAATATAAATAAAGGTCACCAATGATTTCTTTTCCAACTTTTCAAGCTCTGTTCCTTGCGGTGCTCTAAACTGAACCTTCAACGTTACCTCACGCATTGTTGTAATCATCATAAAGAAGAACAACAAAGAGAAGATAAGGTCAGGCAAAGATGAGGTATTCAATTCAGGCATTCCCCTTTTACCGGATTTATTAAATTTTCCCATAATTATTTACCTCCATACTTTTTAGGTTCAGCTTCTGAAATCTTTTGAGGATAGAAATCGCGAATAGCCTTTTGTTGGTCTTCTTCCAATTCGGCATATAATTGACCAAACTTAGCCTTTGACAATTCATCTCTCAATTCATTATAAGCAGCCACCAATTCATTCTGAACGTCGATATATGCTTGATAAGAAGTACCAACGTCATTAGTTACCGAAATTACATGCTTTTCCGTTACCATGCATTCACCACCGAGCAATGGAATATTCTTCACATGCTTTTCAGGCAAATTTTCATCGTTATTCGGATTAGCGATAAATTCCTTAGCCTTAGCTTTCAATTGACCGACTTCCATGTATTCGGAGCCAACCATCAATTGATTATCCTTATTCAAACGTACTTGGAGTACATTACGTTCCTTCACGATAACATTATCTTGTTGTTTTTGAGATGGATCTGGCGGAGGCGGAAGACGTCTTGCCAAACCTTTGTCAGTATCCATTGATGTTGTGATAAGGAAAAAGATAAGCAAAATGAAAGCCATGTCGGCAGTTGAGCTGGAATTAATTCCAGGAGTCTCTCTTTTCTTTCTTGCCATTTTTACTTATTTTTAATCAATGATAATGTTATTTCTTGAAGATACCGCTCATGTTAACAATAGTTGCAACAGCAGCGATAGCAACCAAAAGATACATCGAATAAATAAACATATCAGCTAACTTCAGCATGGAAATGTCTGTATATGGTTCACCATTTACCAAAATAGGTTCAGAAGAAGCCATACCATAACATACTGCGATAACAGCAGCCAACAATGCTAAAGCAATCACAGACTTAATAGCACCCTTTGGATTATCCTTCAAAGAAGCCACAAATTGAGCCAAACCTGCGAAAACAGCCAATACGATAGTAACAACCACCAATGCATATTTCAAATAAATTAATGCATTTGTATATTGGGGTTCCTTCAAACCCGCAGCATTTATTGTATCAAATCCTACACAGTAATAAAGCACCAATACTACTGCAATAATAGCGAATAGTGCATATAATACGTAATAGGACATTTTATATGATAATTTAGCCATTGTTCTAATTTTTAAATATTAGACTTTCCGTGAGATTTGATTACTTCTTGTACTTCAAGTTGTACTTCATGATCATATCCAGCAATGTGATAGAAGATTCTTCCATAGCTGCTGTCAAAGCTTCAATCTTAGACAAAATGTAGTTATAGAAAATCTGAAGAACCAATGCTGCTACGATACCGAAGATAGTTGTAATCAAAGCCACTTTCATACCACCGGCAACAACTGTCGGAGAAATATCACCAGCTGCTTGGATATCGTCGAACGCCATAACCATACCGATTACAGTACCCAAGAACCCAAGTGACGGAGACATTGCGATGAACAATGTAATCCAAGAGCAACCCTTTTCAAGGTAACCAGCTTGAACGCCACCGAAAGAAACTACAGAACGTTCTACTACGTCCAAACCTTCGTCGATTCTCATCAAACCTTGGTAGCAGATAGAAGCAACAGGACCACGAGTGTTACGGCAGATAGTCTTAGCACCTTCTACATCACCCTTTTCCAAAGCAGCTTCCAAGTTAGCCATCAATTTCTTAGTGTTAACTTCAGCCAAGCTCAAGTAAACGATACGTTCAATACAGAATGCCAAACCGATAACCAAAGCGATAGATACCAAAGACATAAAGTCAGCACCACCTTCGATGTACTTAGTCTTAATTTCCTTGTGGATACCACCTTCTTCAACTACAGTTGTTTCAGCTGCAGCAGCTTCTTCCTGAGCCATCATAGGCTGAATTGAACCAAGAGTCATGACTCCCATCACTGCAAGAATTGCAAATAACTTTTTCATGTGTGTCTAATTTTTTAAGATTAATTAATAATATTATTTATACATTTAATTGTTTACTATTTCACTTGCGGAGAGAGCGGGATTCGAACCCGCGAAACACTTTTGGCGTTTACACGCTTTCCAGGCGTGCCTCTTCAACCACTCGAGCATCTCTCCTTTTGGCACTTTCAAGACCACTCTTCCGAAATCGGCTGCAAATTACAAAGAAATTTGGGAATTGCAAACGTTTTCAGCTACAAATGTATCCTTTTTTTTCGTCTTAAGCAGATTTATTAAGATTAAACTCATTTAAAGAGCCAATTTTTAATAAACTTTAAAGACTTTCTCCACCCTTTTGAACACTTTTAAAGCATTTCGGGTGGTTTCCTTCTTTATTTCTCCAACCTCCACTCCATGTACTTCTGCCAACTTTTCGGCCACCTTTATTATATAGGATGTTTCATTCCGTTTTCCACGATAAGGCACAGGAGCCAAATAAGGTGAATCCGTTTCCAATACCAAACGTTCTAAAGGTACCGTTTGTAGAATTTGGGGCAAAGTACTTTTTTTGAAAGTTACCACCCCATTAATCCCAATCATGAAACGGTCATAATCCAACACTTGTTCCATTTCTTCGGAAGTTCCTGTAAAACTATGAAAAATACCGTTCAGTTGGGTATTCTTATAGGGGGCCAACACTTCGAAAAGTTTTGTAAAGGCTTCACGGCAATGAATGACCAAAGGTAAATCATATTCAAGCGCCCAATGGATCTGTTCATCCAATACTTGTTGCTGTTCTTTCAGATAAGTCTTATCCCAATACAAATCCATGCCCACTTCACCAATGGCGATATAAGGATGCCCTTCGCCCAACAGTTCTTTCATCGCCTTTACCTTCTCCATGGATTCTCCATCAACAGACGTAGGATGAAAGCCAAGCATAGGAAAGCAATAATCCGGATATGCATTACAAACGTTCAACATATCAGCAACGGTAGTATCGTCGATATTAGGCATAAATACATGAGTGATTCCCACCTCCTTAGCCCGTTGGATCACTTCCGTCAGATCGTCTGTAAACTCTTCGACAAACAAATGAGAATGTGTATCTATCATCATTACATTTTCCGATTCATCATACTACATGCAAGCGCTTTCAGCGTTTTTTTCCTGTCTTCCGGCAATTCAACCGTCGACAAAGCAGCCAACCCCTCTTCATACAATGCATCAATCTTTCTTTGGCAAAGTTCACCTATACCTATATTATTATAGATACGAGTAACTGCCGCAATTTTTTCTTTTTCCTGACCTTCCCGTACCGACAACCAATACTCCAATTCCTTTCGTTGTTCTTCATCAGCCATAGCCAATGCGGTAATCAACATATATGTTTTCTTGTTACACAAAATATCACCACCGATATTTTTGCCAAACACCTTAGGGTCACCATACACATCCAAGAAATCATCTTGTAATTGGAAAGCCAATCCCATCTTCACACCAAACTTATACAATTTGTCCTGATCTTCCACCGAAGCATCAGCCAGGCAAGCACCAATCTTCAAGGCTGCCGCCAACAATACCGAAGTTTTCAGTCGAATCATTTCTATGTATTCGTCAGCTGTTACGTCTTGACGGGTTTCAAATTCCATGTCCCATTGCTGTCCTTCACAAATCTCCATGGTGGTAGTTGTAAAAATATCCAATACCAGCTTCAATTTGTCTTCCGGACAATCGGCCATCAGCCGATAAGCCAAAATCAGCATAGCGTCACCCGATAGGATAGCAGTATTCTCGTTCCATACATTATGTACAGTAGGTTTTCCTCGACGCATATCCGCTTTATCCATCACATCGTCATGCAACAACGTATGATTATGATAAGTTTCCAAACCGACAGCTTGCGGCAAAATTGTATCCACATCTTCCTTATATAAATTATAGGCCATCAACATCAGCACAGGACGAATACGTTTGCCTCCTAATGACAATTCATAAGAGATAGGTTCATACAGCCCCATAGGTGGGCGAGCATAAGGCATTTGCTTGATATAAGCATTCACTTTTTCCAGCAATTCATGAGCAGAACAACACATAGGCATTATAATAAAGGTAACAGAAAAAGAGGCTGCTTTTCGGGCAGCCTCTATTTGATTCAATTCAAAGATTACTGTAATCTAAACATAACCGGCAAAGTATACTTAACGCGTACAGCCTTACCACGTTGCTTACCTGGCTTCCACTTCGGCATCAAACCTACTACGCGGAGAGCTTCCTTGTCCAAATAAGGGTCAACACCACGAGCAACAGTTGCATCAACGATAGAACCGTCACGGTTAACCACGAACTGAACGATTACACGACCTTGTACACCATTTTCCTGAGAAATAGTAGGATACTTCATGTTCTTACCCAACCACTTCATACATTCACCCATACCACCGGGGAATTCAGGCATTTCTTCTACCACTTGGAAGATTTGTTGTTCTTCCACTTCTTCTTCTTCCACTTCAACCGGCACATATTTAACTTCTACAGCCTTATCAGTTTCGTCAGAAGCCTGAATAGTAGTTTCTTCTACGTCTGCATCATTTTCTGCAATTTCGATAATTTCTTCAGCCTTAGGAGCTTCAGGTGGTGGAGGCGGAGCCTTTTGTTCTTCCTGTTCTGTGATAGGAATCATTTCTTCTTCAAATACGACTTCGGACAGACCAGAATCAATGTTGATGACCTTATCACGTTCACTCCATTCGAACGCAATAAACATCACCGCCAATGCCAGTACATAACCGATAAGCAGACCGGTACTCTTCTTACCTTCCAAGTCCGCTTTGGGCGATTTTTTAACTTCCATAAATGAAATTTAAATTGGTTAATACTAATGTGCTTTCACACGAGGCAAAAGTAACACAATTATTTTAAATAAAAAGCATTCACTCAATAAAATTATGCTAAAACCTGTTATTTTTTTGAGAATATAATAGAGGGATTTTTGTTTTCATTATCTTTGTACACCTTTCTTGTCATCCAGAACTCGCGAAGGATCTGTTAGCACAAACGTAAATGTACCAGATTCTTCACTTTGTTCAGAATGACATTATACATTAGTCATATAAAACGTTCTACAATGAAAAGAATAACAATTGCCATCGACGGCTACTCGTCTTGCGGAAAAAGTACAATGGCCAAGGATTTGGCTCGCGAAATCGGTTATATTTATATCGATAGTGGTGCGATGTATCGGGCTGTCACTTTATATGCTTTAGAAAATGGGCTGTTCGGTTCAGAAGGTATTGACACGGAAAAGTTAAAGCAAGCCATACCTAATATTCAGATTTCTTTCCAATTAAATCCGGAGACTCAACGACCTGTGACCTATTTGAACGGTAAATTGGTGGAAGACCGCATCCGTAGCATGGAAGTATCTTCACACGTTAGCCCAATAGCCGCATTGGATTTTGTGCGTGAGGCATTGGTTAAGCAGCAACAAGAAATGGGTAAGGCAAAAGGTATCGTAATGGACGGCCGTGACATCGGCACAGTTGTATTCCCAGATGCAGAACTGAAGATATTTGTTACCGCTTCTGCCGAAATCCGTGCCCAACGTCGCTACGATGAACTAAAGGCTAAAGGACAAGAAGCGTCCTTCGAAGAAATTCTGAGCAACGTAAAGGAACGCGATTATATCGACCAAAACAGAGCGGTAAGTCCTCTTAGACAAGCTGAAGATGCCCTACTACTTGACAATAGTAACTTGACCATTGAAGAACAAAAGCAATGGTTGGCCGAACAATATCAACGAGTTATCCATGGTTAATGTAGAAATTGACAACGGATCCGGATTCTGCTTTGGAGTAACTACAGCTATCAAAAAAGCCGAAGAAGAATTAGCAAAGGGGAACACACTCTATTGCTTGGGGGACATCGTGCATAATGGACAAGAATGTGAACGCTTAAAAAAAATGGGATTGATTACCATCAATCACGAAGAATTTGCCCAATTACGCCATGTAAAAGTATTACTTCGAGCCCACGGAGAGCCTCCGGCTACTTATGAATTGGCCCGCAAAAATCAAATAGAAATTATCGATGCTACTTGTCCGGTAGTCTTACGTTTGCAAAAACGTATTAAACAAGAATATGACAACACCCAAAATGGACGTTCCAAACAAATTGTCATCTATGGAAAGAACGGCCATGCAGAAGTATTGGGATTAGTGGGACAAACGAATGGAGAAGCCATTGTCATCGAAAATTTAGGGGAAGCAAACCGACTTGATTTCACCAAAGACATTCGTCTCTATTCACAAACCACCAAATCGGTTGATGAGTTTTGGCAGATTGTAGAATATATTAAAGCTCACATTTCGTCAGAAGCCAGTTTTGAATATTTCGATACCATTTGCAGACAAGTAGCCAACCGAATGCCAAACATTCGGGATTTTGCCACCAACCACGACCTCATCCTGTTTGTTTGCGGAAGAAAGAGTTCCAATGGAAAAATCTTATACCAAGAATGTAAACAAGTGAACAACAATACATACCAAATAGACCAGCCTAACGAGATTGAAGCACAATGGCTGGAAAATGCCCATTCTATCGGTATATGTGGAGCTACTTCTACCCCCAAATGGTTAATGGAAGAATGTAAAAAAGTCATCCTACAAGAAGAAACAGCCAACAAAAATGCTGATTAAACCAACATTGAATCGATAATGTTATTAACTTTGCACCTGTAAATAAAAAAAGATTGTTATGGGAACAATTAAAAGTATTGGTATTTTAACTTCCGGAGGCGATGCCCCTGGAATGAACGCAGCCATTCGTTCGGTAACCCGCTCGGCTATCTACAATGGGCTGAAAGTATTTGGTATCTATAGAGGATACAAAGGATTGGTTACTGATGAAATCCAAGAATTCAAAACTCAAAACGTAAGTAATATCATTCAAATGGGAGGTACCATCCTTAAAACCGCCCGTTGCAAAGAATTCACTACCCCAGAAGGACGTGCCCAAGCTTATGAAAACATGAAGAAGCACGAAATTGATGCTTTGGTAGTAATTGGCGGTGATGGGTCATTGACCGGTGCACGTATTTTCGCTCAAGAATATGACATACCTTGCATCGGACTTCCTGGTACTATCGACAATGACTTATATGGTACAGATACAACCATTGGTTATGATACTGCACTGAACACTATTTTGGATGCAGTTGACAAGATTCGTGATACAGCTACTTCACATGAACGTTTGTTCTTCGTTGAAGTAATGGGACGCGATGCCGGTTTCTTAGCTTTGAATGGCGCCATAGCTGCTGGTGCAGAAGCTGCCATTATACCGGAGTTCAGTACCGAGGTTGACCAATTGGAACAATTCATCAAGCAAGGTTTCCGAAAGTCCAAGAGTAGTAGTATTGTATTGGTAGCCGAAAGCGAACTGACAGGTGGGGCTATGCATTATGCAGAACGCGTAAAGAATGAATATCCAGAATACGATGTACGTGTGACCATTCTCGGGCACTTACAACGTGGGGGACGTCCAACCGCTCACGACCGTATCATCGCCAGTCGCATGGGAGTAGCCAGTATTCAAGCTTTACTCGAAGGCCAACGCAATGTTATGATTGGTATTGAGAACAACAAGATAGTTTATGTTCCATTTGCCAAAGCCATCAAGAATGATAAGCCTATCGACAAAGAACTGGTAAATGTACTTCATGAATTGAGTATCTAATAAATAATAAGAGCCTTCATTTTGAAGGCTCTTTTTTATTTCAACAACTGATAATACGTATCCAACAAATGTTTGGCTGCAACAAATGATGTCACTTGCCCATTCAAGACATCCCTTTCCTTAGCAGCCAACATCGTTTCAATGGTAGGATTGTTGTAGAAACTATCACGCAAATGTTCGTTGATACTTTCGTACATCCAATATTTGGCCTGCTCATTCCGACGGTATTCAAAATAGCCATTAGTCTTTACAAAAACAAAATACTCGTCTATCATATCCCAAATTTCTTTGATTCCCAATCCATAGAATCCGGAATAGGTAAAGACTTTGGGCGTCCAGCCCGAATCGGGAGTGGGGAACAAATGCAAGGCGTTTCTAAAATGACTAGCTGCCAACTGAGCTTTCTCTATATTATTACCATCAGCTTTATTAATTACAATACCATCGGCCATTTCCATAATACCCCGCTTAATACCTTGCAATTCATCACCTGTACCAGCCAGTTGGATAAGCAAAAAGAAATCAACCATGGAGTGTACGGCTGTTTCACTCTGCCCTACTCCAACAGTTTCAACAAAAATCTTATCAAAACCAGCCGCTTCGCAAAGAATGATGGTTTCACGAGTTTTACGTGCTACTCCACCTAAAGAGCCAGCCGAAGGACTGGGACGAATGAATGCTTTAGGATGAACCGACAGTTTTTCCATACGGGTCTTATCACCCAGGATACTTCCTTTGGTACGTTCACTACTGGGGTCAATAGCCAATACTGCCAATTTGCCTCCTTTTTCCAACACATGTAAGCCAAACACATCAATACTCGTACTCTTCCCAGCTCCCGGTACACCACTAATACCAATGCGTACCGAATTACCTGCATAAGGCAAACACTTCTCAATCACTTCCTGAGCAATGGCCTGATGTTCGGGTTTGGTACTTTCTACCAATGTTACAGCCTGACTGAGCACTGTCATATTACCTTGCACAATTCCTTGTACATATTCATCTACGGTAAACTCACGGCGTTTGGGTTTCTTGCGTAGTTTCAAATATGGATTGACTATAGAAGGCTGCTCTATACCAGCATTAACGGTCAGTCCCTTATATTCTTCGCTATTCTCCGGATGTTCCATTGTTATTTTATTTGGAAGTTGCTTTTACATTGACAATCATTTTGGGGCGATTCGGATCATTCGTAATAATCATGATTCTCGGAGTACGTTTCTGGTTTTTCAGTTGCGAACCATAAACCGTCACTTTAAGGTTGGTCTTGGCCCCCGGTTTGAGAACATGTTTCTTTAAATGTACACCAACAGATGGATCAAACACCTGTACATCGGTAATTTCCAAATTACGTTTACCCACATTCTTAATCACTATATTCTGCGATTTCTTTCCCATAGCAGGAACTCCCACTACATTCAAATCAGTAGTAGAAAGTTCAATAGCCGGTGGATTTTGTAATTCGGTTTGACTGAGCTGACTGAAATCAGGCAACAATACCGCTGATACAGGAATCGCATTTTCTTCCCCTACCTTATCCCCCAAGAAACGAGATAAGTAAACGGTAGCTTGAGTGACTCCAAACTTCGGAAGTTTTTCCGTATCGAGAGTCACCTTTATCTTTCCATAACCTTCCTTCGGCAAGACTGCAGGAGTAGCTTCGGCACTCAAATAAGGAGGAAGATGCATCAGTACAGGCTGATAATTCTTATCCGATGTGTTGGCAACTAATATTTCCACAAAAGGTTTGTCACCCTTATTGGCATCATCAAATTCAATCACATCCTTATCCAATTTAATGTCTCCAATCTGATAAGGAAGTACCAACGCTTTCTTCGGGTCAGCAGTCACTTCTCCACGAATGGACAGATAAATCGGACGATATTCAGCATTGCAATATACACCTATACTTTTTTGGAAACGTCCCAATGCCTTGGCATCGTAAGTAGTTGTGATAGTTCCCGAGGCCCCAGGTGCAATGGGTGTCTTGGTCCAATCAGCTTCCGTACAACCACAAGAAGTCGTGATATTTGATATAACCAAAGGTTTATCACCCGAGTTGGTAATCTTAAACGTAACGGTAGCAGGATTCTTCCAAAGTATAGTACCAAACTGATGGGTTTTCTTATCAAACTCCGCTTTAGGTTGTGCCTGAGCCGTCATTCCCCAAGCAAGAGCCACCAACAATATATATAAAATACGTTTCATTTATTTATCTTCATTTATTCAGCGAACAAAGATACATATTTATTTTTAAATATCCGTTCATTCCACTTGTACTTTACCCCCACCCACATGACCTCCAAATTCGGGGGCATAAACCGATTGGATGGTAGCTGCACCTTCCTGATAGGTACCAGCCATATTCACATACACTTCATACGAAAGCGTATAAGTACCTTTACGTAGTTGGTCCATGTAGAAAGACGTTGATGAATCCTTCGTGCGTTGATAATAGCCCAAACCATTCATCCAATGATAGCCGGAAAGTACATCCACCGGCTCCATACACGCGGCCCGTTCATCCTTCACTTCGATGAAGTCCATATCCCGGTCGGCCTTGATCGTAAGACGTATCGTAAGCTTATCGCCTACTTTCAGGACATCGGTGTTGCCCAACGGTTTGCCGTCTTTATAGACATCCTTACGAATACTCAACGCATTGCCTTGCACACCTATCTTGTCCATATCTTCCCAATATTCGGCATAGACGGCTCCCCAACCAATTCCTTTAGAATCTTTTTTTATCGTAACTTTCCGAATATCCAAAACATCTCCCTTTATTTCCTGATGAACATAAGCCAACGTATCGTTCTTGGTTACACGTATCTTTTCCTTGCCTAAAACGATTTGACATTCACCCGTATTCGTCAGTACGTTTTCGCCTACATTCAACAAAGCATAAACGGCATCGGCAGTAGCTATAGGAGTATCCCAGTCTTGGGTTCTCTTCTGTTGCAAAAGCCAGCGCTTCAATTCTTCTATCGTTTTTTCTTCATTGGCTATCCGATGTATGGCTTCAATAACTGCTACCTGAGTCGGTATCTTATAGCTATACCACGAATATTCTGCCCGAGGCGTATCGAAATAGCGTCCCATTTCATCCGTATATACGGAATACTCCATTACCGATTGGAGATATGCCTTTGCTTTCGCTTCATATCCCGCATCCTGAAGAATGATGGAAGCACATGCCTTACCATAGATAGTAAGCAGACGCATGTTATCCAACTGAACCAACTTTTCTATAAAATAGCGATTCACTTCTTTATCGGTTTTTTGGTTACCATTCAGTGCACAGATGTACAAATAATGAAGGACCTGTTCGGAAGGACAAAGATTCTTCATACCCTCCTTCTTCCATTTCTTCATACGGGTATATTCTTCCTTGGCTATCTTGGCCAAATAGCCCAAAGCCTTTTCATACATTCCATTGCTTTCTTTTTCAACCAACGGTTGGCCTGTCAATTGTTGCAAACGAGTCAGTAATTCCATTACCTGTGTGGTGATGTATCGGCTACCGCTCATTCCCTTGTACCAGCTCCAGGCTCCTTCGGCATCTTGCAATTCCTGCAACTGACGGATAGCCATAGAGGTACGAGCGCTTAATGTATCCGCATCGAAACGGGAAGTGATTTCAGCATTTGTCTTTGCCAAATAACCGGTCAACGTATTGGCATAATAAGCCACCGCCCACGAAATGGCATTCTCATTATCCGGATTCTGCAATAAAGGTAAGGCCTGTACGGCATACCAACCCGGATTACCCGTAAATTCTACAATCATCTTCGGATGGCTGATGCTCTTGCTATGATGATTGAACAGACTCTCGAGTGAGAAAGTGGAAGTACCCTCGCCATTGATGTACAAAGGTACACTTTCCGTTATCTGTTGCTTGTTGCTGAGTACCGGAAGCACCCGTTGTTCTCCATCACTGAATGTATTGCCTTCGGCTATCCAGCGAACGGCCAAATCCGTATACTCCTCGCTCACTTCAAAGCCGAAATGAACCGTAGTCGTTGCATTCGGAGTAATCAGGAAGCGTTGTTTCTTAACCATATATACCTTGTCGGTAGCCGGATTGAACAATTCCATCCGTACATTACCAATCACATCCTTATCACTCTGATTGATGAGCGAAGCAGACAGGCTCACTTCGTCACCTATCCGTACGAAACGAGGCATATTGGGTTGTAACATAAATTCCTTGCTGGCCACTACTTCCGATGCAATCTGTCCGTAATCCATATCCTTAGTATGTGCCAATCCCATGAACTTCCAAGTGGTCAGACTTTCGGGAAGTGTAAATTCAATCTTCACCTCACCGTTGGCATCGGTACGCAAATTCGGATAGAAGAAGGCTGTTTCGGCAAAGTTGGTACGAAGCATCTTATTATCGGTACTTTTTTCATCTATCACATCAGATTGTTTTAGTTCTACCATTTCCTCATCTGCATTGTTTTCGGTTATAACAATCACCTCATTCAAAGCTTTGGAAGAACGGGCACTATACATCACCATACCTCCTGTCCATACATCCATTCTAAAAGGAATAATCAACTCACTATAATCCAACGGAGCTGTTTTCAAGGGACGAAGAGGAAAATTCAGATTCAACCAACTCGGATTATTACTTTCCACCCTCCATGAAGTATGAGGTATATTTCGATTAAAAAGCAAACGGAAATTCCAATGATGAGGTACAAAGCCATCCAAAGAAGCATCGTACATGGTAGCCAACAATTCTGCATCAGCCGGTGTTCCATTCGGATAAGCCACCTGCAAGGTCCATGTTTCCTTACTTCCCGGCTGAAGCTTGTCACGGAAAGTTGTCCACTTCAATTGTAAATCCTTATCCGGTTGAGGTTTCTTGATAGTGAAATACTGATGATAAAGTTGGCTATTCTTGACGAATGCCATAGATACCATGACACCATCTCCGTATTCTTCCTTATAATCAAAATCCATGCGAAGTAAAGAATCCGACAATGCTATCTGTTTACTCTCGAGTCGTTTATTACCCGAAAATACGTCATAGAATACGATTACGTCCTTTTCTTTAGTACCGAAATAAAGAGAAGCCGGGAAAGTATCACTCGTTTGATAATTCCACTCCATTTCATCACAAGGCACACGAGTATCCTTCAATGAGAATAGAACAAACGGATAACTTTCCTCACAAACATTTCCTTGTTCGTCCTTTGCACTCACTTTCATTGTATATTCTCCAGAAGGCAATGGTTTGAAGGCGTCAGACGTAAAGAGTTCATTAGACTTAACCTCAAAAGATAAGAGCGATTGTTCACCTTTAAATACTTTACAATCCACCATCGTAGCAATCGGTTGCCCCATGAGATTTTGTACATCGACGGAGATTTTTTCCGGTTGTTCTTTGACAAATGTCTCCTTCCAATGATTCACGTTCAGTCGTAAAGAGGAACTTCCCAAAGGCAATGTCAATTCTACCATCTGTGTCTCACCGGCCATTGAAGTCACTTGTGCAGATACAACATAGGAATAATACCAATATTTCTTTTCGTCAGGACTCGGGAGAAAGCGTACAGGAATGGTAAAGCACCCGTCAGCATCAGTCAAGGCCTCCCCTTCCGTACGATGTACCGTCGAACCTCTCATTCGCCACCATGCATTTTCCCTACAAGTAATATCATAGTTTACCCGAGCATTTTGTACGGGTGCACCGGCAAAAGTCGTAGCCTTCCCCGTTATTTGAATGGAATCTCCTGCTTGATAAGTTGTATTTACGGGATTGAATGTCACTTCAAAAGTCGGACGCTTGTATTCTTCTACCCTTATCGACACGGTAGTGCTCGTTGCTTTGATAAGCCATACTCCCGTCTGACAATTCTCTGGTAAAACAAAAGAATGGCTGAATGTACCAAAATCATTCGTCTTCAACTCCAATGTATTAACTTTCTTATAATTATCATCCAACAAAGACACCTGCATGGATTTTCCTTTCATCACCTTGACTGAATCTTGTTGCTGTTCATAAACAAGCCCTGAGAAATATACCGTCTGGCCGGGGCGATAAATTGCACGATCGGTAAACAAACTGACTTTTATCCGTTTCATGTCATTATCCGAATAATTGTATCGATTCCATCTTTCCTTCTCTTTACTTATCGACACTTTATTCGGCTTGCCCGTTTCCTTATCCAGGATAACCGTTTCTATTTTATTGTCGGGCAATGGACGATAGATTTCCATTTCTGCATTTACTACCAACGACGTTCCGTCCTTGACATCGGCACGGGTCTTATCCATCATCATTACATAATAGACTCCTTCAGGAAGCGGTTTCAAATAGGCCAATGTATCCGTCATCCGATAATCGGGAGTCGGCAACAAGTCAATG
Organism: Bacteroides sp.; assembly: GCA_017472925.1. Taxonomy (GTDB): domain Bacteria; phylum Bacteroidota; class Bacteroidia; order Bacteroidales; family Bacteroidaceae; genus Phocaeicola. Next base: position 32,598 of record JAFUNS010000032.1, read on the forward strand.
GTTTCTTTACGATACAAGGTACCATATTTCTTTACCGTCTTTTCGTTCACTTTTGGAAGTTCTTTAGAATCGGACTCTAAACGGAGCTGATATATCTCTACATCCAACCGTTCCAAATTGCGATAATTAACCGATACCTTTATCGATTTGTCGGGATAAGCCGAAGGTATCTTCACACTTACTTTTGGCGAAAGGATTTCCTTCTCCATATTCTTCAGAACATTCACCCGATTGTAGTTGGGATAACGACGGATACCTTCTCGTACCACCTCCAAGCGTTCGGCCGGATTGTCTTCATGCGCCATGCGTTGGGCCAACCGGATATAGACTTCTGCACAAACATCCAAATCTTCGTATTCCTTTCTCCATGTACGAAGTTTGGCTTCATCAGCACCCGAATCGGCATCAAGAGCAGTCAGCAACCAAGCACTTCGCTTGCCCGTCTTTTCATAATGGTCAAGCAATATTTGATAGGTTTTGGATATCTCTTCTTCTACTTTAGTCCTTTCGGTTCTCCATTGATGTTCCCTCCACAAATCAATGGCTCTACGGGCCAACAAATCATACAAGTTGTCATCGAAATACAACAGGCTGGTTGTCCCCACTTTTACCATCGGCACCAATTTACCCGCCGGATACTCAAAAAGAGTCAGACTATCCTTCAATGAAGCAAGCAAATAAGCATTCCCTTTTTCAAAGTCCTGTTCGATGTACAAGCCTGCCAAGATGGAATGAAGTACAGCCTTATCCACCACCGAAGTGGCCTTATCTTCCGCCCACTCCCTCAGGTAGTTTCTATCCACTTCAATGCTATCGGGGGCTATTTCACCCCGATATGTCATCATGGTGAGATAAGCCTTCATCATCTGTGGAGCATTTTTCTCGGCCTTTGCCTTCTCAAAAATCTTTTGAGCCTCGGCTATGACAGATTTCGGCAAGTCCTTCTTTTCCTGTTCCTCCACCTGTTTCCAAAGACGATTGTATGATTGAGCTTGAATAGTAGTCATGATACTAAAAATAAAAAGGATGATTCCAATGATTCGTAATTTGTTCATATCTCAATGGTTTAGTTTTAACAAAGAAACGAAAACTCCTTGAAAAGACTGCATAATGGAACGTTAAATAAAACAAAGCAGATGGTTTAAATAGAAATTTAGGCACGGATTACACGGATTAACACGGTTTTTAATATATGGATTCCGTGCAATCCGTGTAATCCGCGCCTAAAAAAGAGGATGTACTTTTAAGCACATCCACTTTTAGAATGAATTACAACCCTCTTTCCAAGCTATAATCCTGTCCCTTTTCGGTCATCAAATCGTATTCATAGACTTGATTCAAGATAGGATATTGCGGGTTGATAGCTTCCGATACGATAGGAGTCTTGATTTCCGGCAACGCATAGAATACATTGGGGTTCTTACCTTCGGCTGGCTTCAAGCCCTTACCCTTCAAAGGAACATACGAACGGATGCGGAGATTACCACCCAAACGGGAATGGATCTTTGCACGCTGCAATTGGGTTCCGTCCCATTCCATATCCACTACAAAGCCTCCACGAGCCACCAAACCTTGTACGCTACCTTTTCCCCAAGCATCGGGCAAGGCCGGCAACAGATGTACTGCACCATCGTGACTTTGCATCAACATTTCGGCTACACCGGCGGTATACCCGAAGTTACCGTCAATCTGGAAAGGTGGATGGGCATCGAACAAGTTCGGATACGTACGACCTTGACGATATTGGGCGGCCACTTCATCACTCGGCAGAAGCTTCAACAAATTGCTGATCATCTTATAGGCATGATTACCATCCAACAAACGGGCCCACAAATTGATTTTCCAACCAATTGACCAACCGGTAGCCTCATCGCCACGTTGTATCAAGGTATTCTTGGCAGCCTGGAACAACAACGGATGGCTATAAGGAGATACTTGGTTACTTGGGAACAAGCCATATACATGCGAGATGTGACGATGCTGGTCCTTCGGATCGTCCAAATCTTCCAACCATTCCTGCAACTGATTATGACGACCAATCTGCATCGGGGGTAAGGCATTCATCACTTGCTTCAACGAATCCTGATAAGCCTTCGGTTGGTTCAACACCACAGCTGCCTGCAATGCATTGCTCAACACATCGAAAATAATCTGATTGTCCATGGTACATCCGGCCACAATGGTCGATGCCTTTTGGGTATTTTCACCCTTAGGGCCATGTTCGGGCGACATAGACGGAGCTGTCACCAACCAACCGTATTCCGGATGCTTCACCAAATAATCCATATAGAAATCGGCAGCTCCCTTCATGGCCGGATAAACAGTTTGAAGGAATTCCACATCGCCGGTATACAGATAATGTTGCCACAAATGGGTAGTCAACCAACCGCCACCCATGGGCCAAGTACCATAGAAAGCACTGTCTACCGGACCGGTTGCACGCCAAATGTCTGTATTGTGATGAGCCACCCAACCGTCGGCACCATACATCTTGCGGGCTGTCTCCTGTCCGTTAACCGACAAATCCTTTACCAACTCGAACAAAGGTTGGTGAGTTTCTGTCAGGTTGGTCACTTCGGCCGGCCAATAGTTCATTTCTGTATTGATATTGATGGTATATTTACCGTCCCAAGGTGCATTCAACCGATGGTTCCAAATACCTTGCAGATTGGCCGGTTGTCCACCCGGTTGGGAAGAAGAAATCAACAGATAACGACCGTACTGGAACATCAAAGCAGCCAACGAAGGGTCTTTACCTTCATTGAACTTCGCTACACGTTCTACCGTTTCCATCTTGGCCGAGGCAGATGTACCCAAGTCTAGCTTCACCCGATTGAACTGTTCCTGATAGTAAGCGATATGATTGGCCAAAGCGGTATCGTACTTTTGCTTCATGGCCAACTTCAAATAATTGCCGGCACGCTTGCTTTCGTTGGCATCGGCATGCTTATAGTCAACAAAATTGGTAGCTGTTGATACGTAAAGGATCACTTCATCCGCTCCTTCCACTTGGATACGGTCGGCCAAGACCTTCATCTTACCACCTTGCGGAACGGCCTGTGTCTGGGTTTCCATACGGATGATTCCCTTTACCCCTTCGTGGTCGGTACCCTTACCGGTAAGCACCAGTTTCTTTCCACGGGCAACCACCTTCTTTCCCGGCAACGGAGTATCATAGCTTACCGAAAAGTTCAGCTTACCCTTTTCGCTGGCAGTCAGCTTGACAATCAATACATTATCGGCAAATGAAGTGAACACCTCACGTTGGTAAGTCACCCCATCCACCACATAACGGGTAGTAGCTACGGCCTTCGAGATATCCAGATCGCGATAATAATCGGTTGCCTTTTCGTGTCCCGGGAAATCCAGGAATACGCTACCCACAGTTTGGTAAGGCATACCATAACGACCGGTATAATAGGAACGCTGGATGAGTTCCTGAGCCTCCATATACTTCTTTTCGAATATCAATTTACGAATAGCGGGAAGACTATCCAATGCCCCTTCCTTTTCATTCCGATACGGGCTACCTGCCCACAATGTTTCTTCATTCAACTGAAGTTCTTCGCGCGATGTACCTCCAAACACCATTGCTCCCACTCGTGAGTTACCCAAAGGAAGCGCTTCCACCCAAGTCTTGGCAGGACGGCTGTACCACAACTTAACATCCGATGAATACAACTTTCCTGTGAAAAGAAGCATCACACTCAAACAAACAACAAACAAACGATTTTTCATGGTTCTTTTTATATAAATTTAGTTGAAAAGACAAAGTAACAAAAAACTTTGTAATTCTACAAATAATGCATCATAAAACTCAAGGAAATACAATGCGGAAACGGGTGATGCCATCCTCGTAAGTACGGAGTGAGAAGCTGCATCCATGTTTCATCAACACTTCGCGGATAAAGATAAGGCCGATACCCTGGCCATTGGGCTTGGTAGAGAAGAAAGGAGTGAACAATTTGGTTTCCACTTCTTTGGAGATGCCCCGACCAGTGTCAGCCACCTCGAGCATGACAGGAGAAGCAGACGTACGAAGGGTAATGACACCGTTCTTCTCGATACTCTCCACGGAATTCTTCACCATGTTTATCAGCACTTGTTCAAAGAGCGAGGTATCTATCTTCACCCACGGATTTTCTTCGCACAAATCCATACGAAGGTCTACTTGATGGTCTTGACAGATGTTTTCCAGGAATCTTTCGCAAGCCGATATACGATCGTTCAAGCGCACTTCTTCCAACTGAGGTTCGGGAATCTTTACCACATCGGCAAAACGGGTGATGAACCGACTTAGGCTATATCCCCTTTCGATGCACACCTTCATCACTTCGCGCAGGTCGTCCGTATCGTCCATCGTTTGAAGGGCATCGTCCACGGTATCAAGGGTAGACGTAATACCCGCCACGGAGTTGTTCACTTCATGGGCAATCATGCGGATTACCTTTTCGTAAGCTTTCTTTTCGGCCTTCATCACTTCGGATGTCAGGCTTTCTATCAAGAAGAACGGATGGGCAAAGCCACGGTCAACAAACGAGAGTCGGGAACATCGGTATATATGCGAATCGCTCAAACGGATGGTTTCTGTGGTATCCTTGGGCAAACGGCTCATTTCTTCGGCCAAAGGTGTTTTCAAATCCTCCATTCCTTTATTCAACATATCTTCTTCCGTATCCACTTCCAGGAATTTCAAGGCGGCCTTGTTGGCCATGGAAACCTTCCCGTCGAAAGTCAGGATAACCACCCCCATAGGCGATACGCTGATCAGCAAATCGAGGAAATGGTTTTGTTCGCGAAGGCGGAGGCGTTCTTCCTTCAGTTGTTGCATCATGCGATTGAAGATATCCACAATGCGGTCGGCTTCCAGTTGGCCCACCGACTTCAATCGACTGCTGAAATCCTGCTCGCGAAGCAAGTCCATCCCGTTGGCAATGGTATCGAGCGGTTTCACCACCTTGTGATAGAAATAGACCAAATATATGAGACTGAGGGTAATGATGCCTTCCACCAGATAAAACTTCCACCCTACTTCCTTGATGGGCATGATGAGAAACATCAGCCCCCACGCAACCATCAGGAGCAAAGCCAACAGCAGGAAGAAGATTCTCAGTTTCATATCCTATCAAGATTTGGGCGTAACAATATTGTATTTCTCCAACCTACGATAGAGGGCACCCCGACTAAGTCCCAACGAGAGAGCCACCTTCGACATGTTTCCGTTGTATTGCTCGATGGCCTGAATAATGCGTTGCTTGTCCACTTCCTCCAACGTAAGCCCGTTCAGATTTCCTATCGCCGATACCTCCATGACCGATGTATTCTGTGCCTTGAAGTCGTCCACATCGAGCAGTTCCTTTCCGCTGACCAGCAAGGTCCTTTCCACCAGATTCTTCAACTCGCGGATATTGCCCGGGAAAGGCAAGCGTTGCAAGTAATCCATGGCCGCTTGTGTAAAGTCCACTGCCTGAAGACCGTTCGCTTGACAAAGCTTGTCGGCAAAGTGGCGTACCAGCAACGGGATGTCTTCTTTACGTTCGCGCAAGGCGGGTAAATGCACGGTAATCAAGTTAATACGATAGAACAAATCCTCGCGGAAGGTACGTTCCTGCACCCGTTGGGCAAGGTCTACATTCGTGGCACTCACCACACGGATATCCACCTTCCGGGGACGACTATCGCCTAATACTTCGAAAGTCTGTTCCTGCAATACCCGGAGGAGCTTTACCTGACAACTCAAATCCAGGTCGCCTATTTCGTCAAGGAAGATAGTTCCTTTATCCGCCATTTCAAAACGTCCTACCCTATCGGCCGACGCATCGGTAAAGGCTCCCTTCTTATGCCCGAACATCTCGCTTTCAAACAAGGTTTGCGAAATACCGCCCAAATTCACCTTCACGAAAGGTTTCTTGGCTCTGGGGCTGTTCTTATGAAGGGCTTCGGCTATCAGTTCCTTGCCCGTACCGCTTTCGCCCGTCACAAGTACCGAAGCATTGGTTTTCGATATGCGCTTGATGGTTTCCAGCACATCCATCAACGCCTTGCTTTTCCCGATGATGTGACTACGGTCGAATCCCTCTTCGTCCACCTCTTTCGGTGCTTCCTTCCTGGCATTCAGCTCGAGGGCCGTTTCTATGCGTTGCATTAAGGCAGCATTGTTCCAGGGTTTGGTCACAAAGTCGAAAGCACCGGCCTGCATCCCCTTTACGGCCAAATCGATGCTTCCCCAAGCGGTCATCAGGATAACAGGCGCATCGGGCTGGAAGATCTTGACCTGTTTCAAAAGGGTGATGCCTTCGTCTCCACTCGTGGTGAGGGAGAAGTTCATGTCCATCAAGATTAGTTCAGGACACACGGAGCGCACTACGGCCATTGCTTCCTTGGGGGTGGCAACTGCCTGAACTTCATACTTGGCCCGTTTCAGCATAAAGCTGAGGGAAGTACGGATAGCGCTATCGTCGTCTATAATTAGAATCATAATGTTGCAAAGATAACATTATTTTTTCACGATCGCTTCAAAATCCGCATCAATGTTGGTGTTCTTCTCAAAGTCCCAAAGGGTGAGGCTACGGAGCTGGTAATAATAATACCAGTAATAGAACAACTCGCTGATGTGCTTCTGACGGGCCTCGTCCTTGCTCACCTGTGCATCGTTCAGGTCGAGGGTGCTGATTTTTCCTATCATGAAGGTCTCTACATTGGTGTGATAACGCTTTTGGGCAATGGCATCGGCCTCATTGGCTATATCGAGCTGCGCCCGTTGGTTATTGAATTGCTCCACCAGGATAAAGAGGTTCTGGTTGAAGTTCATCGTTTCCTGGCGGAGGCGGCTTTCGGTCACTTCCCGATTGCTTTGCGCCACCTTTACCTGTCCGCGACGCTTGCCCCAATCCAGGATGGGAATCTTGAATCCCACTTCCACCACCTGATTGTCCTTTAGCGGATGATAGGCGCCCTCGAACGTGCGGTCGGTCCCCGTAAATCCCACTTGGGCAAAGAGCGTAATCTGTCGCATGTTCCCCTTTGCCTTGGCCACCTGATAGTCGGCTTCCAATTGCCGGCGACGGATGTTGTGGGCAAAGGAATTGTTGGCAAGCGCCTTGTCGAGCACATCCTGATAGTTGAGCAGCATCTTAGGGAGCATATCGGGCAATACCGGTTCCAGTTCTTCGTTCTCGCCCAAGGCCAGGAACGAGCGCAGTTGGAACATATTGCTTTTCAGTGCGCTTTCGTTGTCGGTGAGCGACGATTGGGCATTCAGCATGTTCAGCTTCAGTTGCAGCACATCGTTCTCGCTTATTTGCCCCATCTTTCGTTTGGCCTTGGCCACCTCGTACAACTTCTCGGCATTCTCCAGGTTCTGTTTGGCTATCCCCACATTCTCCTTGGCCAGCAAGAGGTTGAAGAAGTAGTTGATGGTGGTCATGGTCACCTCCTCGGTAGCACTGAGGAAAGCCGCCTTGGCCTCGGCATAGCGCACCGGCTCGATGCGTCGGTTCCACTTGATGTTGTTCACCCCGAAGATGGGCTGGTTCAAGGTCAAGGCGATGGGTACCGACATAAATCGTTTGTCCTTGTCTCCATCCAACTGCTTCATAAAGTCGAGCGAGGTGTTGAGAGAGAGTGTACCGCCCGTGAGCCAGATGTTCTGGTCGATGGAGAGCTGGCCGTTCATCTGCATGTAGTTGTTGCGCACAAAGGTATAGGCTCCGTTCTCCTGCTGATAGGAGTTGTATGCCTTGTTGTAGCTGGGCGCGATGGCCGAGAGGTTCACCTCGGGCAACAAGTCGGCCTTATAGGTGCGATACTCCCAATAGGCTGTTTTCAATTCGTTCAGCGCCACGGCGGCATCCACGCTCTGGGTACGGGCAAGAAGGATAGCCTCGTCCAGCGTAATCTGGCGCACCTGTGCTGTATTTCCGGCGGCTGCGCTCAATGCGAATCCCAATGTTACCGCCCAAGTCATTATTCTTTTTCTGTCCATAATTGTTCTTTTTATTTCTATACGTGCAAAAGTCATGCCAAACACAACCACAATTGATTATCAACAACTTACTACATTTACAACTGTCCGATAATGGACACCTCTTTCATTTTCGAACACTATAAGATGGTTAGGATGACAAGAAGGAGAAAAACATCCTCTTGTTTTGAAAAAACATCACGGCGTTTAGCAAAGAAGAAAACGTCGTTTTCCGGCCGACAACACGTCGTTTTCCTTCATCGAAAACATCCACTTCCGTAGCCTGTAGTTCGTAGCTTATCTTCGTACAACAAAAATACAATCTCACAATAGCGGTTGTCAAGTATTTCGGGATTTATTTTTTGTGATAGGTGAAAAAAATCCGAAGTGATGTGAGTTGCGGGTTGCGGGTTGCGTTTAATTTGTCATCCTGAGCGTAGTGAAGGATCTGAATACACGAACGTAGATGTAAACAGATCCTTCGTCACTTCGTTCCTCAGGATGACAAGATAAGTAGAGTTCCTATGGATGATAAAGGTTGCGCCTTTTAGAGGGTGTGGTTGCGCCCCCAGAAACGCAACCCGCAACCCGCAACTTTTTTCGATTTTCCTTAGGCGCTCGTGCGTGCGTATGCGTACCTTATATATATAAAATTAAAATAAAAAAAAAGAATATACCTATAGGGTTGCGCTTACGGACACCCAAAAACATCCTAAAAAACAAAAACGCAACCGGGTTGCGGGTTGCGTTTTTGGGTTGAGAAGCAGTATGGAAAGAGTCGTTTGAAAGGTTCCGCTTTTGGAGAAGGAATGGATTGGATAATGCGGAAAAGTTGTTCTGTATCAGCCACATCTGTCAATCTCATTTTTCCATCTTCAGCACGTAATTTCAACTGGTGACAATTTGTCACCGGTTCAAATCCTTCTTCTTTCAAGCGCTGTTTCAGTTTGTTCCAATATTTTCTGGCTGTCTGATAATCTTTACTTTCAGCAAGAATATTTACCACATCAACTATAGAAAAATACCATTTTTCCTGTTCATCGTCCCAAACGGTACGCACTTTCTTTTCTTCAAATAGTTTTATCGATTCTTTTTTTTCATGATATGATATCTCTAAATGTAAAATTATATACAAAGATAAGTGTTTTTATCGATAAAACGAAGCATTTGCTTTTACATTTATATCCGCAAAAAATGCGGGTTGCCATTTCTCAAAAACGCAACCCGCAACCCGCAACTTTCATTGAAAATCACTTTTTCATTTCTAATCCGCCATCACTCGTTATTCATCATGCAAGGCCTCGGCCGGATGTACCTTCATGGCCTTACGGGCCGGGATGCTGACACCAATGGTTATCATCAAGCCTATGAACAGGAAGCTGATGAGGGCACAAAGCAGCAGGCGGTCGACTTCGAGGGTAGTACCGTTCCGTAGGGCATTCAATTCGGCATAAGCCAAATTGAAGTCGATGAGCAATGCAAGGGGTGTCACCAAAAGCAAGATTCCCCACCCTTCACTGAGCAGACGGGTGAACATCATGCGATTAGTGGCTCCATGTGCTTTGTGCAAGGCTATTTCACTCTTGCGTTGTTGGGTACGGAACCAGAAGGTACCAAGCAAGCCAAGGAATATATTCACTAACAAGAAAGTCATTCCTGTAACCTCATTACGGATTTTGTTGGTTTGGTTTTGTTGGAAAGCACGACGTTTGTCCTTGAACGAATAGATGTTGCTGATAAAGATATTCCCTATGCGGTATTGGCTTTCGCTATCAGCCTTGATGTGGGCAATGAAATCCTTGTCGTGTTCGGGGCGGACACGCACGCAAAGCTCTTGCGTGCGGCTGACATGTTCCATCGGGAACTTATCCACAATTGAAAAGCTATAATCGGCCTGTTCATAATCCGAGAAACGGACAGAGTTCAATACCGCGCCCAAGATGTGTGTACGGGTAGTGTCGCCATACAGATAAAATGACTTGCCTATCAGTTCGCTTGGCTTGCCATCCAAGTACTTGCAAAGGCTTTCGGAAAGCAGGAACTTGCCATCTTCCACCATCTGCGCCAACTGCTCGGGCGTTTCGCCGTTCACACCCGTGTAGCGGAACACACGAAGGAAGTCGGGGGTCACGATACGCTGGAGAATGTTGCCTCCCAACTGATTACCACCTACCGGCTGGATGGTAGTAACCGAATTACTGATATTATAAGGGTAGGCATTATTGGAAAGGCTCACCGCCTCTATGTCGGGGCGATGCTGAAGACGGTCAATCAGTTCGAGTACATCGCGTTGAAGTTCCTCAACCGATTGGTAAATCACAAAGTCGGGACTCTTATCGTTGAGCAATCCCATCTCGATGTGATAAGTATGACTAATGTCGAAACCTCGCGGCTCTATGTAGGTGGCAGTGGCGCAATAAAGGCTATCCACGATGTACCACATCACCACACTGACCAGCAACAGCTCAATGCTCAGCCACAAGTTGCTCCGCCATTCGTTCTTTATTTGCGTAAATAGTTTTTTGTTCATAGCTCAGTGATTTAATGCAATCTTCCCCCCAACGCATTTACAATGCCGATGCGCGAAGCACGCCAAGCGGGGAAACCGGAAGACAATAAGTTCAATACAAAACAGAAGAAAAGTGCCCAGAGGAATGTGTCGGTCTGTAACAGGATGGAAGCATCCACTTCGGGCAGATTGAGCGTTTGGCTATAGGGTTGTGCAAAGAGGAAATGATTGCCGGTATAAGCAAACACCACACTTAACAGCAATCCCAATACACCGGCTATCAGCGTAATGATGAAGTTCTCGGCTATAATTTGCATCATCAATTCTGATCGGGTACTACCGAAAGCCCGACGCACTCCAATCTCACTGACACGTTGCCGCAAACGACTTTGCGTCATGCTGCTAATATTGATAGCGGGTACAAGGAGCAGAATCAAATAGATGATGAACTGCTGCCTGCGATGAGCCGCTACATCCGGCTCCCAGTTGGCAGCCATGCCAAGGGTGTTCTTCTCTTGGTCCCAGGGGCGGTTGCGTGAAATGATTTTCCACCCGTTTTCGCTAATGATGTTGTTGTATTCCTCCAATCGGCGATCGCATTCTTGGCGAATGGTAGGAAAGTCATCACGATTTTTGGCAAGAATGGTGCAGCTCATCATCCCCATGTGTCCGTCGTTCCATCGGTCGTTATCCAATCCTCCGGCAGAGTAAGGAATCCATACCTGTCCGTAGGCCGAATCGGCAAGGGTAGATACATCCTTTACTACTCCGCATACCTTGTAGGGTGCATGGTTCAGCAGAAACTCCTTGCCCACAATGCCTTGGGTGGTGCCAAAGAGTTGGCGCGCTACGGTTTCGCATACCACCGCTACCGGAATGGCGGCATCGAACGTAGCCTTGTCGAAGGGTTTTCCGTCCATGAAACGGAAATCGAACACTTGCCAAAACACATCATCCGTCTGTCGAAGATCGAATGTAGTAGTGGGTTGCCCCGGGAGGTTGAAAGGTGTGGCAAATGTACAAATGCCATAAATGGTCACCGCCTCAGGGGTTCTTAATGATTGATAGAGTTCTTTAGCCGTCAGGGCACTCATCGGGCCGTTACTGCTACCATCGCCCCATCCGCTGTTTGTAATACTTGCAAAACGTACATGCAGGAAACGGTCCCGATTACTTTCCGGAGCAAACGGGGCAGTTTTCACCTGTTGTATCATCACCACCAACATGATGAGGAAGATGGCAAGGGCCGTTCCTACCACATTGATGGCACTGATGAGCGGTGATTGGCGCAACTGCACCAAAGCTTGTTGAATGGTTTTCTTTATCATAATAAATCTGTTATCAATTATAAATGAGAGCCTTAAGATGCGGCAGCTTATCAAAAACGCAACCCGCAACCCGCAACTTTCATTGAAAATCACTTTTTATCCCATCTTGTCGTCCTATGGAACTTTCCTTTTCCTTGTCATCCTGAGCAAAGCGAAGGATCTGTTTACATCCACGTTTATGTCTTCAGATCCTTCGTCACTTCGTTCCTCAGGATGACATGGAAGAAGGGATCAGGATGACTTAAAGAGGGGACCAAGATGAATTGACCAAGAGCCAAGACGGGTACTAACGACTTATTGTACCTGACGTCCATCAAAGAAGCGGACGGTTCTTGATGTCTGCTTGGCCTGGTCTTCGTTGTGAGTTACCATCACGATGGTGCGTCCGTCTTCCTTGTTGAGTTTATGGAGGAGTTCCATCACTTCGGCTCCCATCTTCGAGTCGAGGTTACCGGTAGGTTCGTCGGCCAGGATGATTTCGGGATTACCCACAATGGCGCGGGCGATGGCTACACGCTGGCATTGTCCACCCGAAAGTTGGGTAGGCATGTGGCGCATACGGTGGCTGAGGCCTACTCTTTCAAGTACGCTCTTGGCCAAGGCGGTACGTTCCGAGGCCGACATCTTGCGATACAGCAACGGAAGTTCTACATTATCGAGTACATTGAGTGAGTTGATGAGGTGGAAACTTTGGAAAACAAAGCCGAGTGTCTTGTTACGGAAAGCAGCCAGTTCCTTGTCGCCCATCCCCTCGGTAGTGGTTCCGTTGATGGTGATGGTACCCGAAGTAGGTGTATCGAGCAGCCCCATGATGTTGAGTAGCGTGGATTTTCCACATCCCGAAGGCCCCATAATGCTGAGGAATTCGCCTTTTTGCACTTCCAAGTTCACGTTTTCGAGGGCTTGGGTTTCAATTTCGTCTGTACGGTAAATCTTGTTGATACCTTTTAATTCAATCATTGTAGTCATAATATTCTTTGTTTTTATTGTTATTATTCTTTTTTGTTTATTCATCGCGTAAAGCATCAGCCGGAAGGACTTTCGTAGCTCTTATTACAGGGATAAGCGTACCCACCCATGCAATGACAAGCAAGGCCAAATAAGTAATGACGCTCACCATAAGGAAGTGCGGATTCTCTTCCATAAACCAGTTGACGGACATAAACTCCATATCGCCCGTACATTGAAACTTGGCCATATTGTCCTGCATGGCATAATGAACCAAGATGATAAGCGATACCACAAAAGCAGCCGTTATCAGAAGGGTAGATTCGGTCAAGAAACGAGAGGTGATGCCCTTTTTGGTGGCTCCCAAGCTACGCATCAGCCCTATTTCCTGCCGGCGGGCATTGCATCGAATCCAGAAAGTGCCCACCATGCCCAAGAAGATGCACAATAGGGCAAAAGATGCCAAAGCAAGCTTCAGACGGATAACATTGTATGTACCATTCTGCTTGGCCCAAGTGGTGCGTTGTTTCTCGAAAGACAACAAGCGGTCAAAGAAGAAGTTGGCCATAGCCATATTAGGTGCCACTTCTTTTTCGAAGCGTTCTACAAAGGCGTCTTCGTCCACCCCTTCCTTCAAGTTGAAGGCAATCATGTATGTCCAGTGCATATAGGGGCTTATACGCACCTTATTATTTATGCTTATTATCAATGGATAGATAGGTTCAAAATCGCGATGCTTGTAATCCTTGAATACAGCAGCTATTTCATGCGCCCTATCTCTATAATCATACACCTTCTTCCCTACTGCATCCGTAGTACCGAACATGTGGCGGGCAAAATTTTCGGATACATAAATCAAATTCCGTCCACCGGCATCTTGAGGCACTTCTATATCACCTCCCGTCAAGGCATTTTTCATGCCATACGTCTTGAAGATGTTTCCACCACCCGCATTATTGAAGGTGTATTCTTGTGTGCTAACGTGTTTTCTGTCATCCGATTTGAGGGTATCGGCATAATAGGCGGCACCGTTCCAGCTTCCTCCGTTGGGGAACGAACTGTTTTGTACCAATAAGGCACTTTCCACCTCAGGGCAATCGCGCACCAGGCGAAGCATGTTGTCTATAGCCATTTTTTGTTGCTCTTTGGTTACGGTCGTATCGCGCATGCCATGTTTCTCTCCATAAGCTCCAAAGCGAAGTACATATCGGCCGTCTTCTTCGTATCCCTTGGGGGTGAAGTGGTTGACGGTGAGTACATATACGGGGTCAATAACCGTCCACAGAAAAAATCCTGCAATGATGAGTTCCAATAGAATCCAGCCATTCTGTCGGCGCTGGTTCCATACTTGTTTGATGATATTCTTTAGCATAATAGTTTACCTCTTTGAATGAATGGAATAAATAATGGGGTGACGAAGCGCTACAATAGTAGGTACCAAGGCCGAAATAAGATTCAGCAATACACATACACCAAGCACCGTAAGGAACAAGGGCAGGTTGATGAGCATTTCCAAATGAATGGCCATAGGATAATCGCGATTAAAATACATATCTTCATTGAATATGCTCAAGACCAACTCACCACCCATACAAACAAGGGTGTAAGCCAAGGCCAAGCCCAACAAGCCTCCCACGAGTGTAAGCAAAAGGTTTTCGGTAAGAACCTGATGAATAATACTACGATTGGTGGCTCCGTAGGCTTTGCGCACGCCCAATTCGCTCATACGTTCGTCCATCCGCGAGGATATCATGCCACACAAGTTCAAGGCAGGGATAAACAGGAAAGCCAAAAGCATGTAGAGGATACCCCGTATGGCTGAAGCAATATCGGGCTCACCGGCACAAGAGGTACGGAAATAATTTTCCCACCACGTATCGGGCTGACCGAACATTTTATTGTCATACTTATCTTGCAAGCTGTGTTGCTTGACCACTTCCTGCACTTCTGTACGAAGGGCTTCCACATCGTCATCCTTGGACAGGAGATAAAGCTGGATGTTTCCGGTCAGGCCAGTATCATGAGCTTCCGGGCTCAACAATCCTCCCCAATACAAGGGCAAGTACACTTCGCCCATGGTGACACTGGTAGCGGTAGAGGCATCCTTCACCACCCCGCATACCTGTACATCCTTCCCATCAAGGCTGATGAACCGGCCTACCACATCGGTTTGGGCGAAGATACGTTTGGCCATACTTTCGGAAAGTATCGCTTTGGGAAGTGTTGAGGCCACATCGGCCTCGGTAAACGGATGTCCGCTGACAAAACGGAAGGTAAACACCTCCCAAAAATCCTGGTTTACCAATTGTACGATAGGCGAATATTGTTCGTTGGTTTCGGGAATAACTATCGTTACGCCCAAAAAATCGCCTATATTGGAAGCTGCGGCCATCTTGTCCAAATGTGGCAGATTCTTCAATAAATCAAAGATACGGGCATTCACTCCACTATTGCAAGAATAATTGTTGTCATTTTCCTTGTTCACCGCACTCATGCTATTGACAACGAGCGTCCGGTTACGGTTATACTCCGGATAGATGGGGGCAAACTTTACATAATAAATAATGAACAGAATCAGTGTAAAGGCCACGGACAACCCCGTACCCGCCACATAAATGGTGGTAAAGAGGCGGTTCTGTTTCATCATAGCCCACGCCTGTTTAAAAGATGTCTTTATCATAATTGAGAACGAATAATGTGGTAATTTCTTTATTTCACTTTTAGTTTCTTCTTGTTGCGGAACTCGCTCATGTCGCTCACCACTACCTGGTCACCCGATTGAAGACCACTCACCACCTCAACGTATTCAAAATTGGAGTCGCCCAACTTCACTTTACGCTTCACCAATTCGTTGTCGCCATTGAGCACAAAGAGTTCGTAATCGCCACGACCTACATAATACGAGGCATTGGCAATGCGCATCACATCCTCCTTTACGGCATTCATTACATAAACATCGGTTTTGAGTCCTGAACGAAGGCGCTTGTGGTTATCTTCGGCCAACTGGACACTGAAGGAGATGACTCCATTCTTAGACAAGGGAGTTACACTACTCACCGTTCCTTCCAGTTTTTCGCTGCCTATCTTCACGATGACCTTTCCGCCGGCCATCACTCTATCGCCGTAGGTATCGGCAATCTCGCCTTCTACCTTGAAGTGGCTCAAATCGGACACGATGGCCACTTGCGAACCTTGCGAGACTTGTGCACCCACCTGATTGTTGATATAGGTAAGGATAGCCTTGCGGGGCGAACGGATTTGTGCATCTTCGAGGGTACGTTTCATCTCGGCCAATCCTTTGGAAAAGATATTGAATTCCAATTCCTTCACCTTCATATCGGCGGCCTTCACTTGCTTTTCGTTTTCGTATTGTTGGCGAAGTTGTTCCAGTTCCAATTTTCCGGTGTTATAGGCCAGTTCGGCTTGGCGCACCTTGTCGGTAGTTCCGCTTCCCAGACTGTCGAGGTATCGCTCGTTACGCAGTTCCACCTCCATCCGGTTGAGCTTCATGGCACTCACCTTGACATTCATTTCAAGGTTGCTCAAATAGGTGTGGTTGTTGAGGCGCAATTGTTCCAATTGGTAACGACGCATCTGCTCCTCGTCGAGCAATTTCTTGTACTCGGTTTCTGTACTCTGAAGATCGAGCTTCAACAAAGGGGTACCTACATCCACGCTATCGCCTCCCTTGCCATAAACTTCCACAATACGGGTACTGACGGGTGAGTTGATGATTTCTTCGAAAGCGGGCACCACTTCGCCCGAGGCACTCACGCTGACCTCTATCGTCCCCTTATCGACGGTAGAAAGGACGAGGTCCTTTTTCTTCACACTACTTTGCATCCACGAGACCAGTACGGCCATGCATACCACCGATACAATTCCGATGGCTCCATACTTCATTAATTTCTTGTTGCGCTCCTTTTGGCGCACTTCTTTTGGTATTTCTCTGTCCATATTATATATTTTTGTTTCTTCTTTATTGATGCCCCCGTTATGTCATCCTGAACGTAGTGAAGGATCTCTATACGTCCATACTATAAACTATGTTTGTCTTCAGATCCTTCGTCTCTTCGTTCCTCAGGATGACATTTTAAGAGACGAAAACATATTATCTATAGCAAAGACCGTGCCAAACTATTAACTTATTGATTATCAACATAAAGACAAAAAGAAAGGGTGTCCATTTTCGGACACCCTGTTCGGTTATGTTGTTCGGAATGAACAGTTTTCTTATTCTTTTACCGGTGTATTGGCCAAAGTAGCTGTCAAGAAATCGTAGAACTTGGCTACGGTAGGAATCAAGCAACGTTCGTCGGGTGAGTGAGGCGAGCGCATTGTAGGACCGAATGAAATCATGTCCAAACCAGGCATCACCGCACCGATAATACCACATTCCAAACCGGCATGAATTACCTTCACGGCTGGTTCGTTGCCAAATTGTGCCTTATAAGATTCCTTCATGGCCTTCAAAATAGGAGAATCCACATTAGGTTCCCAACCTGAATAACCACCCGAACGTACTACCTGCATGCCTGCCATAGCGAAACAACTTTCAAGACTGGTATTGAGGTAATCCTTCATCGAATCGCGGGAACTACGGGTAAGAATCTTGATTTCAGCCTTACCACCACCTATATTTACAATAGCTAAGTTGGATGAAGTTTCTACGGTATCGGGGATAGTAGGAATCATACGGAGTACACCATTCTGACAAGCATAGATGGCATCTACCAAATTGTCGCGGATTTCGGCAGGAACCATCATCTTAGGAAGTTCCACTCGTTCAGCAGTAAAGGTAATCGGAGTTTCGTGTACGTGGTATTCTTCATTCCACAAGGTTTCGCAATCCTTCACGAATTCCATTACATCAGCTTCTTCTTCGGCAGGAATGGTAATCACCACTTCGCATTCACGTGGAATGGCATTACGCATGTTTCCACCATTCCAGGATACCAGACAAGCCTCATCGAAAGCAATCACCTGATTGACGAAACGGGCCATCAGCTTGTTGGCATTGGCACGACCTTCGTTGATTTCCAAACCGGAGTGACCACCACGAAGTCCCTTCAAAGTAACTTTCAAAGCAACATCTTCAGGATCGGTTTCTTCTTCCTTGTATTCCAAAGTAGCGGTCAAGTCTTCGCCACCGGCACAACCGATATAGAGTTCGCCTTCATCTTCCGAGTCAAGGTTCAACAAGATATCACCGGTTACAGTACCTGGTTTCAAGCCGAAAGCACCATACATTCCGGTTTCTTCATCGGCAGTAATCAAAGCTTCGAGCGGACCATGTACCAAGGTCTTGTCTTCCATAACCGCCATGATAGCAGCCACACCAATACCATTGTCACCACCCAAAGTAGTACCTTTAGCCTTCACCCAATCACCATCAATATAAGTTTGGATAGGGTCGTTTACAAAATCGTGAACGGTATCGTTATTCTTTTGAGGCACCATATCCATGTGAGCCTGAAGAATGACAGTCTTACGGTTTTCCATACCCGGTGTAGCGGGTTTACGATAGATGATATTACCTACTTCGTCTTGAAATGTTTCTACACCTACACTCTTACCGAACTCTAACAGAAACGCCTGAATCTTTTCCAGGTGACCCGATGGACGGGGAATCTGTGTCAACGAATAAAAATGCTTCCACACATTCTGTGGAGCCAATGATTGAATTGTACTCATGGTCTTAATTATTTAAGTTTCACTATTTCTTTTTATTAACAAACGGCAAAGCCGCCAATCCATATATTCCCAACAAAATTATTAAAAAAGTTTGGATTCCATGCACTAAGAGTGCAAAAATCCCCGCATCTTCCTTTCCTACCCCATAAAGCACCATCATGGTGATGATGGCAAAATGCCAGGGACCGGCTCCATTGGGGGTAGGAACAATGACCGCAATACTGCCTACGGCAAACATGACCAATGCCGCTACTACACCCAAATGCGATGAGAATCCGAAACTGAAGAACGCTACATAGAATTCCAAAAAGAAACTGGCCCAAATACCTATGGTATATAAAAGGAAAAGTGGCAAATTCTTGACTTTTCTCAACGACAAGATTCCTTCAAATACATTATGAAGGATACCCCGAAGACGAGCAAACACCGCTACATTGCGTATCAAGAAGAAAGCCAACAGGCATATTGCGATGACGCATACTATAAGGAGGTAAAAATTGGCCGAAGTGAACAATTGGGTATATCGGCCCACATCAGTTCCTGTTTCTTTAAAGAAAGTGGCAAAGACGGGAGCCTGCAACAATAAGGTGGTTCCCGTTATCAATGCCACACACAAGCTATCGATAAGGCGTTCGGTCACAACCGTACCCAGTGATTTGGCAAAAGACACGCCATCGTATTTAGACAAGATACCACATCTCGACACTTCGCCTACCCTGGGTATTACCAAATTGGCTGCATACGAAATGAAGATGGAATATACGCAATTGGCTGTTTTGGGATACTCATTCAGAGGTTCCAAGGTAAGTTTCCAACGCAAGCCCCGACACAATTGGGCAGTAACGCCAAACACCAAAGAGAACAGCATCCATCCGTAATTCATTCCCCCATCAAGCACTTGCCATACCCGTTCAAAATGGAAGTCTCGGTAGGTCCAATACAGAATTCCTGCCCCCAAAAGAAGGGGAAAAACTATCTGCAAGCATTTTTTTACTATCTTTTTTATATCTGTCTTTTCCAAAATCTGCAATTTTTAAATTAATTGTTTACCTTTGCATATTGCAACCTCAGGCTGCAAAGATAATAATAAACCGATTCATTAAACGTAGAAAAAACTTAAAATGGGACTAGTAAAGCCAAAAAAGTTTTTAGGACAGCATTTCTTGAAAGATTTGGGCATCGCACAAGACATAGCCGATACCGTAGACGCTTGTCCTGACCTTCCGATTCTTGAAGTAGGACCGGGCATGGGAGTACTCACCCAGTTCCTGATGAAGAAGCAACGAGAGGTGAAGGTGGTGGAACTCGACTTTGAGTCGGTAGCCTATCTGAAAGAGAATTTCAGTGCGCTGGAAGGAAACATCATAGAATACGATTTCTTGAAATTGAAATTGGAAAACCTTTTCGAGGGCAAACCGTTTGTACTGACGGGCAACTATCCCTATAACATTTCCAGCCAAATATTCTTCAAGATGCTGGATTATAAGGATTTGATTCCTTGTTGTACGGGCATGATCCAAAAAGAAGTGGCCGAACGCATTGCCGCCGGCCCTGGAAGCAAGACCTACGGCATCTTAAGCGTATTGATACAAGCTTGGTATAGAGTGGAATATCTGTTTACCGTACATGAGCATGTATTCAACCCTCCTCCTAAAGTGAAGAGTGCGGTCATACGAATGACACGTAATGACACAACGGACTTGGGATGTGACGAGAAACTGTTCAAGCAAATCGTCAAGACCACCTTCAACCAAAGAAGGAAAACATTGAGGAATTCCATTTCACCGATATTGGACAAGAACAATCCTCTGAGCAACGACCCGATATTCAACAAACGACCGGAACAATTGTCAGTACAAGAGTTCATTGAGCTGACCAATCGGGTGGAAGCCGCATTAAAAGCATAAATTGTATAATCCTTAAATCAAAAAAAGGATGATAAAAGAAGACATCGACCTGGATATGCTCCGGGAACTCATTGAGCAGAAAGCCTCTGAAAGAATCAAGGAACTTCTGACCGATCTTCACCCTGCCGACATCGCCGAAATGTGTGATGAACTGGATGTAGACGAAGCCAGATTCATTTATCAGATATTGGACAACGAAGATGCTGCCGACGTACTCGTAGAAATGGACGAGGACGCACGTAAGGACATTCTCGACACCCTCCCTTCTGAAACCATTGCAAAGAAATTCGTGGACTATATGGACACGGACGATGCCGTAGACATCATCCGCGAAATGGACGAAGAAAAACAGGAGGAAATCCTTTCGCACATCGAAGACATTGAACAGGCAGGAGATATCGTTGACTTGTTGAAATACGACGAAGATACCGCCGGTGGTTTGATGGGTACAGAAATGGTTATCGTAAAAGAGAACTGGAGTATGCCCGAATGTCTCCGCGAAATGCGTCAACAAGCAGAAGAAATGGACGAGATATACTACGTCTACGTCGTTGACGATGAAGAACGTCTACGCGGTGTATTCCCATTGAAGCGCATGATTACCAGCCCTTCGGTTTCGAAGGTGAAGCACGTTATGCGTAAAGAACCTATCTCCGTACACGTAGACACTCCGATTGACGAAGTGGTTCAGACCATCGAAAAGTACGACTTGGTAGCCGTTCCGGTAGTCGACAGCATCGGACGATTGGTGGGACGCATTACCGTAGACGATGTTATGGATGAAGTACGTGAACAAGCCGAACGCGATTACCAATTGGCTTCGGGTCTTTCGCAGGACGTAGAAACCGACGATAGCGTACTCCGTCAAACTTCTGCCCGTTTGCCGTGGTTGCTTATCGGTATGGCCGGAGGTATTGGCAGTTCTATGATTTTGGGTAATTTCGACAATACTTTTGCCGCTCATCCAGAAATGGCACTTTTCATCCCGCTTATCGGTGGAACAGGAGGTAACGTAGGTACACAGTCTTCGGCAATTGTTGTTCAAGGCTTGGCAAACAGTTCTCTCGATGCCAGCAACACTTGGAAACAAATTCTCAAGGAATCGGTGGTTGCACTTATCAATGCCACCATCATTTCCATGTTGGTATACATCTATAATTTCATCTGCTTTGGTGCTACTGCCACTGTTACTTACTCAGTATCGCTCAGTTTGTTTGCAGTAATTATGTTCGCTTCCATTTTCGGTACCCTTGTACCGCTTACACTGAACAAAATGAAAATAGACCCAGCTATCGCTACAGGACCTTTTATCACAACTACCAACGATATATTGGCCATGGTATTTTATATGGGAATTACAGCATTATTAGCATAAATAAGAAAGAAATACAAAAAAAATTAAGGGAAAAAGTATGAAATACTATTTTTTTTCCCTTAATTTGTAACTTGTTGCAATGACAACAAAAGATAGTTGACTTTAAAAACCAGTACGATGGACTCATTAGAAACTAAAATCCTCAACAGAGAAGCTGTCATAGTACGCCTCGCTGAGATGAACCTACAAGAAGAACCGATAGAAAGAACAGAACTTGAAACTCTGAAACAAACTTTCTACAAGTTACGTATCGCTGAAGTGGAAGCCGCCAAAAAAGAATTCGAAGAAAACGGTGGCAATCCCGAAGAATTTGTTCCCGAAAAGGATCCGTATGAAGAACGGTTCAAAGAAATCATGAGCGCCATCAAGGAAAAAAGAAGTGCTTTAAAAGCCGAAGAAGAACAAGAAAAACAAGAAAATCTGGAGAAAAAGCAAGCCATCATCGAACGTATGAAAGAATTGGCTGAAAATCCGGATGAGGCCAATAAGGCTTACAATGAGTTCAAGCAATTACAAGCCGATTGGAAGGAAATAAAGAACATTCCTGCTGCCAATATCAACGAGCTATGGAAAAGCTACCAGCTCTATAGTGAAAAATTCTATGATTTAATCAAGCTGAACAACGAATTCCGTGAATACGATTTCAAGAAAAACTTGGATTTGAAACTTCACCTTTGCGAAGCTGCTGAAAAGTTAGCCGAAGAAGAGGATGTCATTTCCGCTTTCCATCAGCTCCAGAAGCTGCATCAGGAATATCGCGAAACAGGTCCTGTAGCCAAAGAACAGCGCGAAGAAGTATGGAACCGTTTCAAAGCAGCTTCATCGGTAGTCAATCGTCGTCATCAGCAACATTTCGAAGAAATCAAGGAAAAGGAACAACGTAATCTGGACGAAAAGACGGTTATCTGCGAAATTGTAGAAGCCATGGAATACGACAAGATGACTACCTTCCAACATTGGCATGACAAGACCGAAGAAATCTTGGCCTTGCAAGCCAAATGGAAAACCATCGGTTACGCTCCTCAGAAATTAAACACTAAGATTTTTGAAAGATTCCGTGCTGCTTGCGACGAATTCTTCAAGAAAAAGACTGAATATTTCAAGACGCTGAAAAGCGGAATGAACGAAAACTTGGAAAAGAAACGTGCTCTTTGCGAACAGGCCGAAGCACTTAAGGACAGTACGGATTGGAAAGCCACTTCTGAAATTTTATCCAAGCTACAAAAAGATTGGAAGAAAATTGGTCCTGTATCCAAGAAGTATTCTGAACCCATTTGGAAACGTTTCGTATCTGCATGCGACTATTTCTTTGACCAGAAAGCCAAAGCCACTTCTTCACAAAAGAGCGTTGAACATGCAAATCTGGAAAAGAAAAAGGCCATCATCGCTCAATTGGAAGAAATAAACAAGGATGAAGTTCCAGATAGTGAAACATCCATCCGCAATTTGATGAAGGAATGGAACTCCATTGGTCATGTACCTTTCAAGGACAAGGATAAGATTTACAAGCAATATCGTTCGGTAGTTGATGAACTTTTCGATAAATTGAATCTTTCAGCATCCGAAAAGAAACTGAACAGTTTCAAGACCAGCATCAGCGGAAAGGAAAACAACCTCTACCGCGAACGTGAAAAATTGGTACGGGCTTACGATAACATGAAGGCCGAAATCAAGACATACGAAAACAACCTCGGTTTCTTGACAAGTGCTTCCAAGAAAGGCAACAACTTGGTAAGTGAAATGAACCGAAAAGTGGAGAAGTTGAAAGCCGACCTTGAATTGATCAGCAAGAAAATAGCTGTTATCGATGAATCCATCAAGGAAGAGTAAAATTCAATAAGCAATTCTTTAAAGAAGATGTGTCATAAATGTATTTTAGGCACGGATTACACGGATTGCACGGATAAATTTAATGTAAACATACACTAAGAACCGTGTTAATCCGTGTAATCCGTGCCTAAAAAATAGTGGATGTGCATTTCCGCACAATTCTTTTTTTTTGTAAAAACATTTACTTTAAATTACCATGAAAACAAAATTATTATTTATCGTATGTTTATTACTAAGCCAAAGCATTAGCCTATTGGCGAACGAGCGGAAAACAATCAATTTATCTGGTAAAGGATGGTTTCTCTGGCAAGACAAGGAAGCCGATTGGAAGAATGAAATTCCCCAACTAAATTACGCCGATGCCCTTCAACAACCCATTGCCAAACCTTCACAGGGATGGGAAGTATTGATGTCCCCGCAAGCTGTTCCCGTCTGTGTACCGGGTACCGCCGAAGAATATCTGCAAGAAACGCCTGGCCCCGAAGGTGATATTACAGGGGTTACCTGGTGGACAAGAAAAGTAGATATTCCCTCTTTCAAGAAAGGGCAAAAGGTTCTATTGAGATTTTCGGCCATCCGTTTAAGAGCCGAAATCTTCATCAACCGTCAATTGGCCGATTGCCAAGTGATAGACAATGTAGCCTTTGAAACGGATATTACTAAATTCGTAAAATCAGGTGAGACTTGTGAACTCGCTGTACGTATAACCGATGCAGGCGGTAATCACGATTGGAGAGATTCACGCACCATCAAATGGAACGATAAAATGCTTCCTCCGGGCCATGGTTTTGGCGGAGTTACTGGAGAGGTATGTTTAAAAGTTCTTCCTGAAGTACATGTATCAGACATATACATGCAGAATACACCCGAAGTAAAGAAAGTAAATGCCAACATATCTATCAGCAACCACTCAAGCAAAAACGAGAAACGGAATGTACGCATCACGCTATACGAATGGAGTAATCCTCAGAACGTACTTTGTTCTTATGAATTAAAGAATAAGGTTTTGAAGCCAGGTGATAATGAACTTTCCGTTCCTATAACAGCCGATAACGCCAAATTATGGAGTGTAGAAGAGCCTAATCTATACATGTGTCAGGTTACACTTGAAAAAGGAAAAAACACTCTTGACCAGTCTGAAAAGCGCTTTGGCTTCAGATGGTTTGAAGCAACCGGAATTGGTAAAGATGCCATCTTCAGACTGAATGGCAAACGAATAGTTCTTCGTTCAGCCATAAGTTGGAGTTTCTGGCCGGTTAATGGTATTTTCCCGACCAAAGAATTAGCCAAGAGACAAATCAAGATAGCCAAGGAATTAGGATTGAACATGCTGAACTTCCACCGTTTCATCGGACATGAAGATGTCTTGGATTACGCCGACGAATTGGGATTGCTATACTTTGAAGAACCCGGAGGCTTCAGACTCAATGTAAAAGAGCCTTTCTTGAATGCTGTACTTCACGAGAAAGTGCTTCGTATGGTGAAAAGAGACCGAAGTCATCCATCTCTCGTCATCTATAATTTGATGAACGAGTCGGGTGATGCCGCTCCTGACAAACTGGAATTGGAGCTCAAGGCCATGAAAGCCATGCATCAATTAGACCCTTCCAGAGTTGTACTACGTACTTCTGCTTGGGCCAAAGCTGATTACATAGACGACCAATCCAAAATTCACATGCGTCCATTCGATTCTACCATCTACTGGAATGGTTGGTACGATTATCATCGGGCAGGCGGTCCGGCTGTATGGAACGAAGCTTTATACAAGGGACCAGACGATTATTACAACAATACGACCAATCAGAAGGAAATCGTTTTCTTTGGTGAAGAAGGTGCTGTATCATCTCCTCCACGCCTGGAAAAGAACATGATAGATTTAAAGAAATATACTTATTTAGGATGGGACAGCAAAGAGTTCATCCGTTGGTATAAAGAATTTGAACAATACATTGATGACAAAAACTTACGGAGTGTATATCCTACCGTAGACGATTTATGTGTTGCTATGGGAACCGTTTCTTATGAACATCAAGGTAGAAAAATCGAATCGGCTCGCTTAAACAATATCACCGATGCTTATGTAGTAAACGGTTGGGAATCCGAATTGACAGAAAACTATTCGGGAATTGTTGACTGTTTCCGATACCCCAAATCAAACCCGAGTATCATTGCCCGATACAACCAACCTCTTTACGTAGCGGTCAAGACACGCCAACAGATTGCAGCAACGGGTACCGATATTGTGACCGACTTCTACCTTATCAACGAGAAAGATGTCAAAGGAAAACATTTACTTGTTGTCAGCATTTCAGATATAGACGGAGAGAAAACATGGACTAAAAAATATGAAGTTCAAGTAAGTGGTGGTGAAACATATGGTGAGCCACTCATGAAAGGTATTTCCATACCCATGCCCCAAACCGGTGGAACTTGTCGCATTAAAGCCGAATTATACCAAGGGAAGGAATTGGTAACAGAAGGATATGACGACGTACTTGCAGTTAATTTATCGTCCAACCAACTGGCAGGGAAAGGAGCTGTATGGGAAGACGGATATGCTTTACAAAATTTCCTCAAGGGGAAAACCAAAGAAAATGTAATTACCTATTCCGACAATGCCGAGAAGTTGGACTGGATTATCGTAGCTCGTCCTCCCAAACAAGAGCAGCTGACCATGGTTCCAACTGAAGCATTGTTCACCACCGATGGAAAACCAGGTTTGGAATGCATCTATTACGAAGATATGAACTTCGAGAAAGAGGTCTATCGTGAAATATCCAAGGTAGTAAATCTGAGTGCCATCGAGGGAGCTACACCTTCTCCTTTCGTACACATGCTACAAGGATACGGTATCAAATGGAAGGGAGTAATTGTTCCCCAGACAACTGGTGAATACACCTTAATGCCACAATCCAACAACCGCAGCCTAATTGAATTGGATGTAAACGGAAAAACCATTTGTAAGATGGCTAAAGAAACTGAAGGAGATGGTAAAGTCTACTTGGAAGCTGGCAAACCGACAACCATCGAAATACGGTTCAAGCACCCACGAAGCAATGCGCGTTGTCGGTTGGATTGGGCGGTTCCCAACGAAAACATGCCTTGTCCGCAAAAGCTGATGGAACGTGCACAAAAGGATGGAACCAAAATTTACATTATTCAAAGTGCCGACGAATGGTCGGAATACATCGCGGCCAATAGTCAAGCTACATTCAAAGACAAGTTCTTTGTAGGAACCAACTGGTTGGGTGGTGTCATGTTCAACAAACCACATGCCATATTTAAGGAATTACCAAGTGGATCGGCTTTGAACTGGCCTTATCAGGCATTGATACATACCGGAGTAGAACGCCAGGGCTTTGTGATGGATGGAGAAGAATTACTGATTGGTGCCTATCACACCTACCCCATGGCTATCGGTACTGCTATGGGAATCATCCCTATGGGTAAAGGAACTGTATTGTTTTCCACTTTGGATATTTATGGAAACATCATTAATCCATCATCAGCCGGATTGGTTGCACAGAAATTGATATTCAATATGATTGACTCATCACGCAATGAATAACAAATAAAAAAAGGAAGTTCTTAAGAACTTCCTTTTTTAAGTTGGACTACCAGGACTCGAACCTGGAAAAACAGGACCAGAATCTGTTGTGTTACCATTACACCATAGTCCAATCTATCCATCGGAGCACCGCTCCAATTTTGACGGTGCAAAGATACGTCTTTTTTCATTCCCAACAAACTTTTTCTCGTTTTTTTTCATCTATTTTCTGTTTACCACCTTATTTAAAGAGATTTTGCATCTTTTTTTTCGTTGGTCGAATAAAACCAAGTATCTTTGCGCTTTGTTTTACCAAAACAATGAGCAACAAACTATAGTTTAAATATATAAGAATGAATCAAACTAAGACATTAGTAAAAAAAATAACCGAAGGAATACAAGAAAAGAAAGGAAAGAATATTGTTGTAGCCGACTTGACAGAAATAGATGATACCATCTGTAAATATTTCATTATCTGCGAGGGTAATACCCCTACCCAATTGGCTGCCATTACAGATTCGGTATACGACTATGTACGCAAAAATACCGGTGAAAAGCCTTATGGAGTAGACGGATTACGGAATGCCCAATGGATTGCATTGGATTATAGCGATGTGCTGGTACATATCTTTTTACCCGAAACCAGAGAATTCTACAATTTGGAAAACTTATGGGCAGATGCTAAACTGACTCACATTCCCGACATTGATTAAACCCTATATTATACATGGAAGAAAACGAAAAGAAACCTAAAATAAATATGCCACGCTTCAATTTAAGCTGGTTATATATGTTCATCGCCCTAACCATTGGCTACCTTTATTTAACCAGTGACGGAAGCGGTATGGACAAACAGATTACCTATACAGAATTCAAGGAAATGGTGAACAAGGGTTATGCCGACAAAATCATAGCCTACAACGACAATACCGTAGACATGTTCATCAAACCACAATATGTAAAGGAAGTATTCAAGGAAGATGCCAAAAAGGTAGGCAGAAGTCCTTCCATCCATATTGAAGTAGGCTCCATCGAATCGTTGGACAAATTCATGGAAAAAGCGCAGGAAGAAGGTAAATTCACCGGTTCTATCAGCTACAAGAAGAAGGATGATATGTTTGGTGCCTTGTTTTGGAACATCGCTCCTCTGATTTTCATTGTTGCCATTTGGATATTTATCATGCGCCGCATGAGTGGTGGTATGGGAAGCGGAGGAATGAATCCATTCAACGTAGGTAAAAGCAAGGCTCAAGTATACGAGAAAGGAGATCAGAACAATCGGATTACGTTCAAGGATGTAGCCGGACAAGAAGGAGCCAAACAAGAGGTACAGGAAATTGTAGATTTCTTGAAGCAACCTCAAAAATACACCGAACTTGGAGGAAAAATTCCCAAGGGAGCCTTGTTGGTTGGACCTCCGGGAACCGGTAAGACCTTACTTGCCAAGGCTGTAGCCGGTGAAGCCGATGTACCGTTCTTCTCTATGTCGGGTTCCGACTTTGTGGAAATGTTTGTGGGGGTAGGTGCTTCACGTGTACGCGACCTTTTCCGTCAGGCTAAGGAAAAGGCACCATGTATCATTTTTATTGACGAAATTGATGCTGTAGGTCGTGCCCGTAGCAAAGGCCCCAATATGGGAGGTAACGACGAACGTGAAAGTACATTGAACCAATTACTTACCGAAATGGACGGATTTGGCACCAATAGTGGTGTCATTATCCTTGCTGCTACTAACCGAGCAGATATTTTGGACAAAGCGTTGCTCCGCGCCGGACGCTTCGACCGTCAAATCCATGTAGACTTACCCGATTTGAACGAACGCAAGGCGGTGTTTGAAGTACATTTGAAACCCTTGAAATTAGATTCATCTGTCGATGTGGATTTATTGGCCCGTCAAACTCCCGGATTCAGTGGTGCTGACATAGCCAATGTTTGTAATGAAGCAGCTTTGATTGCTGCCCGTCATCAAAAATCGGCTGTTGGCAAACAAGACTTTTTAGATGCTATCGACCGTATCATTGGTGGTTTGGAAAAGAAAACCAAGATCATGACTACAGCCGAAAAGCGTACCATAGCCCTTCACGAAGCCGGTCATGCCACCCTTTCATGGTTCCTGGAACATGCCAACCCATTAATCAAGGTTACTATTGTTCCTCGCGGTCGTGCATTGGGAGCAGCCTGGTATTTGCCCGAAGAGCGTCAGATCACTACCAAAGAACAGATGCTTGACGAAATGTGCGCCACCTTGGGAGGACGTGCTGCTGAAGAATTGTTCACCGGCCATATTTCAACAGGAGCGATGAACGATTTGGAACGGGTTACCAAACAATCATATGGCATGATTGCCTATGCTGGTATGAGCGACAAGTTGCCCAACTTATGTTACTATAATAACGAAGAATATTCTTTCAGCAAGCCTTATAGTGACCGTACTGCTGAACTTATCGACGAAGAAGTAAAGAGAATGATAAACGAGCAATACGATCGCGCCAAGAAGATGTTGTCCGAACACAAGGAAGGCCATAATCAATTGGCCCAATTGCTGATGGACAAGGAAGTTATTTTTGCAGAAGATGTGGAACGCATTTTCGGCAAGCGTCCTTGGGCATCCCGTTCGGAAGAGATTATGAATACGGATGAATCCCCCAAAGCATTGGAGAGCGAAGAAGTGGATTCCTCCGTTCCACAATTGGAAAACAAAGAAGCATAAAAGACAACGATTATGAAAAACTTCATTCAAAGAGCCATTACCGGCATTATCTTTGTAGCCGTATTAATCGGTTGTATTATAAGCGGGCCATTCTCGTTCGGTATTCTTTTCTGTATTATCAGCGCCATGGCCACTTATGAATTCTGTACATTAGTCAACTACCAGGAAGAAGTGGATATCAACAGAAACATCTGTACGTTAGGTAGCGTATTTTTGTTCTTTTGCTTCTTTTATTATGGTATCAATCCCGCAGAAACAGGTATATTCATTCCCTATCTGGCATTGATAATTTACTTGTTGGTCAGTGAACTTTATCTGAAGAAAAAGAATCCGATTAACAATTGGGCCTACTCCATGATGAGTCAACTATACGTCGGACTTCCTTTTGCCTTATTGAATGTGCTGGCTTTCCAAAACAATCTGGAAATCTCGGTTTCACAATATGTATTCATATTACCGCTTTCCATCTTCATTTTCAATTGGGTAAACGACACCGGCGCCTATTGTACAGGTATGCTTTTCGGCAAGCATCGGTTGTTTGAGCGTATATCTCCTAAGAAATCATGGGAAGGTTCTATTGGAGGAGGCGTATTCAGTATCATTGCCGCCTTTGCTTTGGCCCATTTCTTCCCCATCATGCCTACCGCCACCTGGATTGGAATGGCGCTCACTGTTGTGGTATTCGGCACCTGGGGAGATTTGACGGAATCTTTGATGAAACGTCATTTAGGCATTAAAGATTCGGGTAATATACTTCCGGGACATGGAGGAATGCTCGACCGTTTCGACAGCACATTGATGGCTGTACCAGCGGCTGTAGTCTACCTCTATATCACCTCACTTCTGTAAGAGTTCCAGCATTTTGGAAGCAGCCCGACGGGAAGCGCCCGACGGTCCTAAGATATGAATCATGCGGTCATATTCAGCCAACATTTGGTTGCGATAGGCCGCATTATTCAATAGGGCATCCAACTCATTCTTGACATTGGATACAGTCATGCCATCGGCCACTAATTCACGGACAATTTCTTTATCTGCCACCAAATTTACCAAAGAGATATACTTTACTTTAAGTATCTTTCTACGCAACCAGGATATCAACTTTCCCATAGCAACATAATAGCAGGCCACTTGAGGTACCCGGAACAGTGCCGTTTCCAACGTTGCAGTTCCCGAAGTAACCAAAGCTGCATCGGCTTGTTGAAGCAACCGATAAGTTTGTCCAAAAACAATTTTTACCGGCACATCCTCACGCAGATATTTCTGATACGATGCTACATCCATACTTGGAGCACCCGCCAAAACCAATTGATAGCGCCCAACAAAATCTTTGGCAGCCTCCAGCATGATGGGCAGATTATCCTTTATTTCCTGTTTGCGGCTGCCCGCCAGCAAAGCAATGATGGGTTTGTCTTCCAATCCATTATCCTGTACATAATCCTCCAAGCTTTCCTGTTGTTCTTTACGGAAATTATCTACCGCATCCACACACGGATTTCCCACATAATGTATCGGATACTGATGCCCCTTAAAGAAAGGCACTTCAAAAGGAAGGATGGAGAACAATTCGTCTACATCCCGCTTGATGTTTTTGATACGATACTCCTTCCACGCCCAAATTTTTGGCGAGATATAGTAATATACAGGTATGCTGGTATGTTTCTTGATGTATTCGGCTACCTTCAAATTAAATCCCGGATAATCGACCAATATCACTACATCGGGATTCCATTGTACAATATCAGCCTTACAAATATCCATATTCTTAAAGATGGTACGCAAATGCAGCAATACAGGTATGAACCCCATATAGGCCAGTTCCTTGTAATGTTTTACCCGAGTACCTCCAACCTCACTCATCAAATCTCCCCCAAAGAAACGGAAATCAGCTTCTTTGTCGAGTTCCTTCAAGGCACGCATCAGATTGGATGCATGCAGGTCGCCCGAAGCCTCCCCTACAATCAGGTAATATTTCATAGGTCCCAGTTTTTCAGTTCTTCCATTACCTGATAGGCTGTCATATCAATCTGCACAGGAGTAATGGCAATATATCCGTTATCCAACGCCCAATGGTCATTGTCGGGCGAATTGCCTTCTGTAATGCGATAATTCCCTGTCAGCCAATAATATTCACCTCCTCGAGGATGTGGGCAACATTTCCATTCATTTTCCCACACTCCTTGGGTTTGCCTACAGATACGCACACCTTTATAAGCATCGGCAACTGGAGCATTTACATTCAGGCAGACTCCTTGTGGCAAACGATGTTTTAATACCGACAAAACGATGTTTTTCACATAGGGAAGCATCGGTTTAAAGTTGGCATCCGGTGCATGGTCACAAAGCGAAAAGCCGATGGAAGGAATACCTTTCATACATCCTTCCAGCACCACTCCCATGGTACCTGAATAATGCACATTGACCGACGAATTATCTCCATGATTTATTCCACCCAATACGATATCGGGGCGTCGCTGCATAGTATGCAAAGCCAATTTCACACAATCTACGGGAGTACCAGTACAACGGTAGACAACGAGTCCTTCTTCTTCCTTTACCTTATAATAACGTACCGGTTGTTCGGAAGTCATGGCACATGCTGCACCCGACCGGGGACCGTCCGGAGCCATCACAACCAAATCTGCAACATCACGCAATGTATCTATCAATTCATTGATACCTTTGGCCCGATAGCCATCGTCGTTCGATATCAATATAAGTGGTCTATTTGGATTCATCATGATCTGTTTACTCTTTTTAGCGTGTAAAGATACAGTTTTTTGGCAACAAATCATTATCTTTGCCGCAGTTTATTAACAATACCAGCGAGTTATCAACAGTTTTGTCAAAGACCGCTTCGATTAATAGGTTCGACCAAGATTTATTTGTTATTTCGCAGCGAGAAAAACTGACTTATATGGGAAAAATAATTGCTTTAGCCAATCAGAAAGGTGGCGTTGGTAAAACCACCACCACAATTAATCTGGCCGCTTCCTTAGCCACCTTGGAAAAGAAAGTGCTGGTCATTGATGCCGATCCCCAAGCCAATGCTTCATCGGGATTGGGCGTAAACGTCAAGGAAGTGGAATGTTCTATCTATGAATGCTTAGTGAGCCAGGCCGATATCCGCGAAGCAATATTTACCACCGATATCGATGGACTTGATGTGGTTCCTTCACACATTGATTTGGTAGGTGCTGAAATTGAAATGCTCAATTTGGACAAGCGCGAAAACATCATGAAAGAAGTGCTTTCATCAATGAAAGAGGAGTACGATTATATTCTGATTGACTGTTCACCTTCATTGGGATTGATTACCATCAATGCCTTGACAGCAGCCGATTCTGTAATTATCCCCGTGCAATGTGAATACTTTGCCCTGGAAGGAATCAGCAAATTGCTCAACACCATCAAGATTATCAAATCGAAGCTGAATCCGGAGCTTGAAATTGAAGGGTTCTTGTTGACCATGTTCGATTCTCGCCTCCGTTTGGCCAACCAGATATATGATGAAGTGAAAAGACATTTCCAGGAACTGGTATTCAAGACCATCATCCAACGTAATGTCAAGTTGAGCGAAGCTCCCAGCCACGGAGTCCCCGTCATTCTATACGACGCCGACTCCAACGGAGCGAAAAACCATTTGGCATTGGCAAAAGAAATAATCACCCGTAACGCATAACAACCATGGCAGTACAAAAGAAATTCGCTTTAGGACGCGGACTCGATGCTTTGATATCGACCGATGAAGTCAAGACCTCAGGTTCTTCCTCCATCAACGAGATAGAACTGAGCAAAATCTCCGTCAACCCTAACCAACCACGCCGTGAGTTTGACCCTGTAGCGTTACAAGAACTGGCTGATTCCATTGCGGAAATCGGTATCATCCAACCTATCACCTTACGCAAGATGAATGATAATTCCTATCAGATCATTGCAGGTGAAAGAAGATATCGTGCCTCCATCCAGGCCGGTCTAAAGACGGTTCCCGCTTACATTCGCACCGCCGATGATGAGAATGTAATGGAAATGGCTTTGGTGGAAAACATCCAGCGTGAAGACCTCAACTCCTTGGAAATAGCTTTGGCCTATCAGCAACTCATGGAGCAATACGCCATGACACAGGAACGACTCAGCGAACGAGTAGGCAAGAAACGTACTACCATTGCCAATTACCTGCGCCTGCTGAAATTGCCGGCTACCATCCAAGTAGCTTTGAAAAACAAGGAAATAGACATGGGACATGCCCGTGCCCTCCTTTCACTGAACGATCCGAAAACGCAAATCCGTATCTTCAATGAAATCAAGGCACACGATTATTCCGTCAGAAAGGTGGAAGAAATAGTCAAGGCACTTACCAGTGGCGAAAGCATAGACAGCGGAGGAAAAAAAATACGTCCTACCGGCAACAAATTACCGGAAGAATACGTCATGTTACAAAAGCACTTATGCGGATTCTTCGGGACAAAAGTGCAACTGTCGCGCAGTTCGAAAGGAAAAGGTAAAATCAGTATTCCTTTCAACAACGAAGAAGATTTGGAACGAATCATGGAAATCCTTGATTCATTAAAGAAAAACAACTAATTGAAAAAGAGACAATTTACATATCAGCTTGGGGTATTGTTGCTTCTTGTATTCATTGGAATGGGAAGCATGAATGGTTATGCCCAAAAGGCACTGCAAAGACGACAAGGAATTTCGAGAGACTCTTTACAAAGACAGATAATCCCTCGGGACTCTCTTTTCTTGACCACAGACAGTATCGAACAAAGAAACCAGCAGCAGTTGAAAGAGTTGGAAGCCCCTGTAGACACTACCGCCTTGATGTTGAAGGATACCACCCAACAGGAACTGACCATTCAAAAAGAACGTTTTGTACCCAACCCCAACCGAGCCGTTTGGATGGCATTGGTTATCCCCGGTGCCGGACAAATTTACAACCGTAAATATTGGAAACTCCCTTTGGTATATGGTGGTTTTGTGGGCTGTGCCTATGCCTTGTCCTGGAACGGCCAGATGTACAAGGACTATTCACAAGCCTATCTGGACATTATGGACGATGACCCTAACACCAAGAGTTATGAAGATTTCCTGCCGCCCAGTGCCAACATCAGCGGACAGGAGTCACGTTACCAAGAAATATTCAGAAAGAGAAAAGACTTGTATCGTCGTCAGCGCGATTTAAGTATATTTTGTTTCATAGGAGTTTACCTTCTATCGGTCATCGATGCTTATGTGGATGCCGAACTATCCAATTTCGACATATCCAAAGACATTGGTTTGAAGGTAGAACCCGCTCTATTCAACGATGGACGCAGCAAAACTTACAACTCTGTAGGTTTGCAATGCAGCCTTAAATTTTAATTACCCATTATTACATGAAAAACTATCTGATAGGAATATTATCTTTATTCGGTTTCTGCGGAGTAAACGCACAAGTTCAAACCATTACTGTCCATAATAAAGAAGGTAAGGAAGAAGTAATTGACTTGCCCGAGAGTATGGAGTCCGACATGGACAGTCTATACTGGGACTGGCAATCCAAGAATCTGATTTCACCCGACAAGAATTGCCAAACTACAGCAACCAATCCGGTGGTCAGCGATTCATTATACATTGACCGCTTGTCGCGCATCCCTTCCATCATCGAGATGCCCTACAACGAAGCGGTAAAAAAATCCATCGAAGCATATACCAACCGCCTACGCAATAAGGTTTCCTATATGTTGGCAGCAGCGAATTTCTACATGCCCATCATCGAAGAGGCCCTTGATGCATACGATCTTCCGATGGAACTGAAATACTTGCCCATCATTGAATCGGCGTTGAATCCCCAAGCCCTTTCCCGCCGTCGTGCTTCAGGCTTATGGCAATTCATACTCAGTACAGGGAAACTATACGGATTGGAAAACAACAGTTTGGTAGACGACCGTCGCGACCCTGTCAAATCCACATGGGCAGCAGCACGTCATCTGAAAGATTTATACAATATTTATAAGGATTGGAATTTGGTACTGGCTGCCTACAATTGCGGACCGGGCAATGTAAACAAAGCCATCCGCCGCGCCAACGGAGCCACCGACTATTGGAGCATTTACAATTATTTGCCACGCGAAACCCGAGGCTATGTACCTGCCTTCATTGCCGCCAACTATGTCATGAACTATTATTGTGAACATGGCATTTGTCCCATGGAAAGTGAACTCCCCTTGGCTACAGATACCATACAGATCAATCAAGAACTGCATTTGCAACAGGTGGCCGATGTATGTAACATCAACATTGAACAGCTCCGCAGTTTGAATCCACAATATAAAAGGGATATCATTCCTGGAAACAGCAAGCCTTATGCATTACGTCTTCCAGAAAATCAGATAGGCAATTTCATCGAAAAGCAGGACAGTGTTTTTGCCTACAAGACCGATAAGTATCAAGGAAAACGTAAGACTGTTGCCGTAAAAGATTCCCCTGCCACCAACAGCAAGGGAGCTACTTATCACCGCATCAGACAAGGAGACACGTTAGGAGGCATTGCCCTCAAATATGGTACAACCGTCAAGAAGCTCCGCCAATTAAACGGAATAAAAGGAAACAATATCCGTGCCGGAAAGAGATTGCGGGTTCGATAATCCCATAAAATGGATACTTTTTAAGATTGATTCCTATAAAACACTTGCATAAAGACGTTTTTTATCTATTTTTGCAAAAAAGATTAGGAGGCTATTATGACTGACGAAAAGCTAAGACAGGAACAAGCGGACGAAGAGATGATTAACCAGGGATTCCAACAGCTGTTGGACAGTTACCTTGCGAGCAAACATCGAAAGAAAATAGAAATCATCACCAAGGCATTCAATTTTGCCAAACAAGCGCACAAAGGAGTAAAACGCCGTTCGGGTGAACCTTACATCATGCACCCCATCGCCGTTGCCCAAATTGCATGTTCGGAAATCGGATTGGGTTCCACTTCCATCTGTGCCGCTTTGCTGCACGATGTCGTTGAAGACACCGACTATACGGTAGAAGACATCGAAAACCTGTTTGGTCCTAAAATTGCACAAATCGTAGACGGCCTGACCAAAATTTCGGGCGGTATCTTCGGCGACCGTGCCTCCGCTCAAGCCGAAAACTTCAAGAAGCTGTTGCTCACCATGAATGACGATATCCGCGTGATTCTGATTAAGATAGCCGACCGTCTTCATAACATGCGCACATTGGGTTCCATGCTTCCCAACAAGCAATATAAAATTGCCGGTGAAACGCTTTACATCTATGCGCCATTGGCCAACCGTCTCGGTCTCAACAAGATAAAGACTGAGTTAGAGGATTTAAGCTTCAAATACGAACATCCTGAGGAATATGCACAGATCGAAGCCAAGCTCAAGGCTACGAAAGAAGAACGTGAAAGTTTATTCAACGACTTTACCAACCCCATTCGGGCCAAGCTCGACAAGATGGGTATCAAATACCGGATAATGGCACGCATCAAGTCTCCTTATTCCATTTGGAACAAGATGCAGACCAAACATATCCCTTTCGATGAAATTTACGATATATTAGCCGTACGAATCATTTTCGACCCGGCCGAAATAAAAGTAGAGCGCGAAGAATGCTTCAATATCTACGTATCCATTTCTACCATCTACAAACCGCACCCCGACCGCCTGCGCGATTGGGTAAATCACCCCAAGTCCAATGGATATCAAGCGCTTCATGTCACTTTGATGAGTAACAGAGGACAGTGGATTGAAGTGCAGATACGTAGTGAACGAATGAACGATATTGCCGAACAAGGCTTTGCTGCCCATTGGAAATACAAGGATGGCGGTGGCGGTGAAGACGAAGGAGAATTGGAAAAGTGGCTACGTACCATTAAGGAAATATTGGACGATCCCCAACCGGATGCCATGGACTTCCTGGATACCATCAAATTGAACCTCTTCGCTTCAGAAATATTCGTCTTCACCCCTAAGGGAGAAATCAAGACCATGCCGCAAAACAGTACGGCACTTGACTTTGCCTTCTCCATCCACACCTTCTTGGGTAGCCATTGTATCGGAGCCAAGGTTAACCACAAGCTCGTACCTCTCAGCCATAAGTTGCAAAGTGGAGACCAAGTGGAAATCCTCACCTCCAAATCACAACATGTACAACCCTCATGGATAAACTTTGCCACAACGGCCAAAGCCAAATCCAAGATTTCGGCCATACTGAAACGGGAACTGAGGAGCAAGCAACAAGCAGGCGAAGAAATCCTACAAGAATTCTTCCAAAAGGAAGAACTTGAATTTACCCCGGATAATATACAGAAACTCTGTACCCTGCATGAAGCGAAAACTCCTGAAGAACTTTATGTGGCCATTGCACAAAAGACCATTACTCCGGGCGAAGAAGACAAAAGCATCTTAAAGGAAAAGAGCACCACCAACAATCCATGGAAAAAGTTCATTCCTTTCCCCTTTGTGGGCAACAAGAACAATAAGGATAAACAGCCAAAAGAAAAGAAGCCGATTGAAAAGATTGACAGCAAGAAAATCATCAAGCTTACTCCCGAGGCTATCCAAAAGAACTTTATCATCGCCGATTGTTGTAAGCCTATTCCCGGTGATGACGTATTGGGTTATATCGACGAAAAGAACCGTGTCATTATCCACAAACGTCAATGCCCGCTTGCCAACAAGTTGAAGACCAGCTATGGCAACCGTTTGTTGGCAGTACAATGGGAAACAGGCAAGAGCCTGGAATTCCCTGTAAACATTTACATCAAGGGTATAGACACTATCGGACTGTTGAACAAGGTTACCCAAATTATTTCCGAACAATTGAATGTGAACATCCGCAAGGTATATATCGATGCAAACGATGGCATATTCGAAGGACATATCCAAATGTTTGTACACGATGTTGACGATGTAAAGACCATCATCACCAAGCTTCAAAAGATTGAGGAAATGAAGACTGTGACTCGTATCGAGCAATTTGAAGATACACCCTAAAAATCAAAAGAATAAGGCGTACCTTAAAGTATAAACCGCCGTTTTCCCATCCACAAACCGCCGTTTTCTTCATCGGAAAACGGCGGTTTTTATTTTGTAACTTGTTAGTGATCGTGTTTTTTAAAGGGACGTGTTTTTAGGCACGGATTACACGGATTACACGGATTTTCATGTCCTTGTGTTTCCGTAGTCGTTCCGACTGATGCGATGACACGGATTTTTTTTTCGCTTTCGCTCAACAACACGTCACAGATTGGATGAATCCGTGTCATCC
>JAFUNS010000033.1 GCA_017472925.1 Bacteroides sp.
CAGAGGTTACTTTGGTGCAAGAAAGAACGTATGGACCGTAGCAAAGAACACTTGGGAAAAGGGTTTGACCTACGCATACAGCGACCGTAAGAAAAAGAAACGTAATTTCCGTGCATTGTGGATTCAGCGTATCAACGCAGCTGCCCGTTTGGATGGTATGTCATACTCTAAGTTGATGGGCGCTTTGCACAAAGCAGGTATCGAAATCAACCGTAAGGTGTTGGCCGATTTGGCCATGAATCATCCGGAAGCTTTCAAGGCTATTGTTGCTAAGGTTAAGTAAACTTCCAATAGATTCTAATATAAGGGGTTACAGAAGGGCATCAACGATGCCCTTCTTTTTTTTGAAACAAAATGCCTTCCAAACTTGTTTATTTCATAAAAATAACCTATATTTGTCATACGAAAGATGATTAAAAGACAGCCGCATTAGTTAGATTGGGAAACTCATCAAACTAATCTGAAATACCGAGACATAGCTTCATCTTCTAATGGCGGGCCACGCCTTCGGGTAGCATTTATGCCGGTGGATTACAAAGGAAGAGAGCACTCAAAACCTGTCATTCGGAGTTTCATCGCATCACTGGTGCGGCTTTTTCATAGGAGCGATGCTAATGAGAGTTGGCATCGCTTTTTTAATATAAAGACTGATAATATGATATTCTATTTTTCCGGCGTAGGTAATTCGGCATGGGTAGCAAGACACCTGGCTGAACGTTTGCAAGACAATGTACTTTCCGTTGCAGAAGAAATAAATAAAGGTATAAATTATGTAGCGAAGCCAGGGGAGAAGGTTGGCTTTGTATTCCCTGTATATGGATGGGAACCTCCTAAAATTGTACTTGATTTTGTGGGTAAAATGCAGATGAATTGTCCGGATTACTTGTATTTTGTATGTACTTGTGGGGATGATGTAGGGAAAACGACGAAGGTGTTCGAGTCGGCTATCCGGGCGAAAGGATGGAAATGTAATGCGGGATTTTCAGTCACAATGCCCGATACGTATGTTTGTTTACCTGGATTTGACGTGGATGATAAGGCAACCTTACAGTTGAAAATGGAAAATGCCACAGCACGTGTGGAGTATATTGCAGGAGAATTGCTTAAAGGCGTACAAATGGCGAAGTTTGATTGTTACGAAGGTCCTCTTCCTTATACCAAAACCTATGTATTGGGTGGATTGTTCCGAGCATTCCTAATGTCTCCTAAACCCTTTAAAGCTACGGATAAATGTACGGCATGTGGATTATGTGCCAAGAAATGCCCGGTACATAATATAAAGGTGGAAGACAAACCGCAATGGGGAAATAACTGTACCATGTGTTTGGCTTGTTATCATGCTTGTCCGCATCATGCCATTGAATACGGTAAACGTACAAAGAACAAAGGACAATATTCTATTTGATGTTTCTACGGTTCAGTGCTTGTTGGTATCGGCGGGCATTGGCTGCATGTTGAGCCGATGTTACAGCAAAGTTATGAGTACCCGAGAAATCTTCCTTGGCACACATATATAGATAATTATGATGGGCATGATTCAGTACACTTTCCAATCCTTGGATGGAAGGAATACGGATTGGGCCAGGAGGAAGACCGGCATATTTGTAGGTATTATACGGTGAGTTAACTTCTAAGTGCTTGTAAAGAATACGTCGCAATCCAAAATCTTGTAAACTGAATTTTACGGTTGGGTCGGCTTGTAGAAGCATTCCTCTTTTCAAACGGTTGATATAAAGACCGGCTACCATGGGCTTTTCGGCATTAACGGCTGTTTCTTCTTCTACAATGGAAGCAAGGGTTGCTACTTCGGTAGGTGTAAGTCCGATGGCTTCAGCTTGCTTTAATCGTTTTTCATTCCAAAAGGATTTGTGTTCTTTCAACATTCGTTCAATGAACTTTTCGGCACTCATGTTCCAATATACCTCGTAGGTATTGGGAATGAACAAGGCTGGTAAAGTTTCTTTAGTATATCCTATTCGGTGAATAAAGCTTGTATCGGCAAGTAGTTGTGCTATTTCTGCCGAGTCAATCATCAATTGGTTACTTGCATTGCGGGCTATCCTGTCAATGGTGCGTACACTTCCAATGGTCAATCTTACGGGCGTTTGATATCCCATACTTAACCGTCTTTCCAAATAACGCATGTTGTCGCTGGGCTTGATGGCATACTTGCCTGTCTTTATATGTTGGGCATAGTCGTTCTTCTGAGCCAATATTTCAAACCCTTTCATGCTTTTAGGATGGCCGACTTCGGTTATCTTTAGGTATACAGAATCGAGATTGTCGTCACGGTCTATATATATATATGTAATGTCTGAAATTTGAAATGGGCGGGAGAAGAACAGGTAATAAATGTTTCCTGTTCCTATCACTCCTGCAATAGCCAATACTACGACAATGCTGATTAGTATGTTACGTTTTCTCTTGTCCATCGTACTTTTTTGTGCAAAGATAGGCAAATATCCTGTTTTTTCTCCTTTTTGCTTCTTTTGTCCACCTAAAAAGAGGAAAAATCTTGCAAAAGTCATTGATTATTTACTAATTTTGGACAATGAAAAGATTTGTTTAAGTAACTATTTATTAATTATAACCATGAAAAAGACAATTGTAGGATTGGCAATCATGGCAACTATGCCGATGTTTGCACAACAGAAAGCAACAATCACTGTTCGTCCCGATGAGGGAAAAGAAATTATCAGCAAGCATATTTATGGTCAGTTTGCAGAACACTTGGGTACATGTATCTATGGTGGATTGTGGGTAGGTCCGGAATCAAACATTCCGAATACAGACGGCTATCGTAACGATGTGCTTCAAGCTTTGATTGATTTGAAAGTTCCTGTACTCCGTTGGCCGGGTGGATGTTTTGCCGATGAATATCATTGGATGGATGGTATTGGTCCAAAGGAAAACCGTCCACGTATGGTGAACAACAACTGGGGTGGAACCGTAGAAGATAATAGTTTTGGTACTCACGAATTCTTGAACCTTTGTGAAAAGTTGGGTTGCGAACCTTATATCAGTGGTAACGTAGGTAGCGGTACTGTAGAAGAAATGGCGAAGTGGGTGGAATATATGACATCCGAGCAAGGTAGCCCAATGGCCAAGCTTCGTAAGGAAAACGGTCGTGAAAAGCCATGGAAGGTGAAATTCTTTGGTGTAGGTAACGAAAGCTGGGGTTGTGGTGGTAGCATGCGCCCTGAATATTATTCGGATTTGTATCGTCGTTATGCCACTTATTGTCGTAACTATGACGGTAATCGTCTTTATAAGATTGCCAGTGGTGCATCAGATTATGACTACAATTGGACAGAAGTGTTGATGAAGAACATCGGTCATCAGATGGATGCTGTTTCTTTGCATTATTATACCGTATTGGGTTGGACAGGTAGCAAGGGATCGGCTACTAAGTTTAATGAAGAAGACCACTATTGGACAATGGGTAAGTGCTTGGAAATTGAACCGGTTATCAAGAAGCACATGGACATCATGGATAAGTATGACCCTAAAAAGCGCATAGCTTTGTTGGTTGACGAGTGGGGTACTTGGTTTGATGAAGAACCGGGAACAGTACGCGGTCACCTCTATCAACAAAATACTATGCGTGATGCATTTGTAGCTTCATTGACATTGGACGTATTCCATAAGTATACAGAACGTATCAAGATGGCTAATATCGCTCAGATTGCCAACGTACTCCAATCAATGGTATTGACTAAGGATGACAAGATGGTATTGACTCCGACTTATCATGT
The DNA here is from genome assembly GCA_017472925.1 of Bacteroides sp. Classification (GTDB taxonomy): domain Bacteria; phylum Bacteroidota; class Bacteroidia; order Bacteroidales; family Bacteroidaceae; genus Phocaeicola. The sequence continues at coordinate 3,756 of JAFUNS010000033.1, forward strand.
ATTCCGTATGTACAATGTACATCAGGATGCTACATTCTTGCCTTTGGATTTGAAGTGCGAACGTGAAATTGTACGTGGAGACCGTATCGTTCCTATGGTTAGCGCTACCGCTTCTCGCGATGCAAATGGTGTGATTCACATTTCTTTGTCTAACGTACACTTGGATGAATCTCAAGAAATTGATATCAACTTGGAAGGCTTGAAAGTGAAGAGTGTAACTGGTGAAATTCTTACAACAAAGAACATTACCGATCACAATACATTCGAAAATCCGAATGTAGTAGTTCCTAAGGCTTTCAATGGTGCCAAGATTGCTAAGGGCGCTTTGAAGGTTACTTTGCCGGCTAAGTCAATCGTTGTATTGGAAGTAAAATAATTTGTTAAGTATAGAAAATATCCTTCACATCTTTACGTAGCATATACGTGAAAATGTGAAGGATATTTTTATTGGGCTCAAGTCCGATGTAGTGCCTCAAATCCTGACTAATATAAAACATCGTTTTCTGCTTTGTAACTCGTCGTTTTGTGAGGTAGAAAACGGCGTTTTGTTTAGGGTAGCTTGTCGACTACCTTCTTTTCTATATCATCTTCTATTTCATCAGGTAATAGGGAGAAGAAATCCATATCGGTCATTGTTTCCAATTCATCAATGCTAACAAGATAGTCTTTCAAGGATTGGTGTCCGGCTTTATTCTCAAAATAGAATCCCATAGTCATTGGCTTGTTCTTTTGATAAATAAGTATGGCTTTAAAGAAAGCATGGGGAACAGCTACCCGATTGTTGCCAATGTATTTTATCTTTTTCCCTTTTTGATAAATAGGACCACATACCACGTATGCCTTTCCATATCGGCGTGCCCATTCACGGGTCTTTATTTCCAAATCATTCCAATCTCCTTTGTTCAAATTATGGTCTTGTGGGCAGATGTTGCTCATGTAGAATGATTCTTGCATGGCTTGTTTGTCCCATTTCATATCACCTGCGGGTGCCATGTGTCCGCGGTCATAGCCAGAACGTGAATAATCATAAGTTTCAACTTTGGTTCCTATCACGTATGGATCTGTTTGAAATTCGGAACTTCGTTCTTCTTCTCCTCGGGTTTCGGCTTTGGTTAGTTCCCATGCTACCCATTGAGGTGTGCGCATTTGGTTGTTATATGATAAGGTATAGCCGGTGTGTTGGATGATTTGTCCTTGTTTGTCCGTAGAAAGGGTAGGTATTTCCATACCGACAGCCTCCACTTGTTTGTTAACTTCTTGTATAATTTTCTTGTTGATGTTATCAGTAAAAGTGCGTAAGCTGTTACCGCCTATCAGGGCAATAATAACAATGGCGATGATTATCCATTTCTTGGTATTCTTCTTATTTCTTTTGCTCATAATTCTTTTATTTGTCGGTACAAAGGTACGAATAATTTTTGCGTATGTAAGTTGATTTCTAATGCAATTCGTATATAAAAAGGAGATAGTATGGTATGTTAATTGGTATTTTTTCTCTTTGTGCATTTTTTTTCAAAAAAAAATAATGCGATATGCTTGTTTTACATGTTTTTTCCGTATATTAGCCCCCGAAAAATGAAGGGCTATTAAAATATATAAATTTTCGTAGGCTTTTAATGACGAGGAGTGTATATTTAAAATCGATTTATAAATATTAAATTTAAAGCATTATGAACGAATTGATCGCTAAAATTAAGGAACTGAATGAAGCATTGTTGACTGATGCTGTAGCTCAGGCTGAAAAGGGTAACAAAGCTGCTGGTACTCGTGCACGTAAAGCATCTTTGGAATTGGAAAAGGTATTGAAGGAGTTCAGAAAAGTTTCTTTGGAAGAATCTAAGAAATAATTACTGTATCATTTCGGAAAAAGTTGAGCCGTCCCCTTTAGGATGGCTTTTCTTTTCTAAGGGAAGGTATGAATAAATTGCATCTTTCAATAGGTTGGGTATGGATGTTTATCCTTACTTCTTTCTTCTTCGCATGTGAAGGGGGGAGGAGTTATATAACCATGCAACAAGTTGATTCTTTGAACTCGTTGGCCTATGAGATGCGTTATAAGAACTTGGAAGAAACCGAACGTTTGGCTTCCGAAGCCATGAAGATTGGAAAGGAGTTCCCTTCTTCAAGAGGCGAAGCGTTAAACCATTTGGGATTCTGTGCCTTCATCCGAATGGACTTTGACAAGGCAGATAGTCTGTTTAATGAGGTATATGATGAAACGGCCAATGAGGTAGAATGTATGATTGCTGATGTAGGCATGATGAAAATATGTCAGCGTACGGCTATGAACAAGGAGTTTTATGACTATCGGAACAGTGCTTTACGGAGAATGAAACGCATTGGTGAAGATAAGGAAGCCTTGGCCGATTTACGGTTGGCTCATCGGTTCCGTTATGCATGTTCGGATTTTGCCATTACTTCGGCTGTTTATTATTATTATTTGCAACAAGAGCCTCAGTCCATGGAGGCCATTGACGGTATTCAGGTAGAAGAGGATTTGAAAGGAGATACCGCCCAATTACTTTACTATTATTATATGAAAGGTTCGGGAGGAATGTATCAGGCGAATACTCCCGAAGATATTGTAACCGGTGAATTTGATTACCTGATGGAATGCTTGATGCTCAGCCATCAGTATGGATATATCTATTTTGAGGCAAACGCATTACAAGCCATGGCCGAACTGTTGAAGACTGAAAAGAATTATCAGTTGTTGATGGAGAGAAGACCGGGGATGATGCGTGTAATTAATCAAACAGATATGCCGTGGGAGGGGCTGGTTGCAAGTTTGAGTGAAAGAGCCATTGAATTGTTCAAGCAATATGGCGATTGGTATCAAATTTCAGGTTCTTATCGAACTATGGCCTCTTGCTTGAACGAACAAGGTAGATATGAAGAAGCGTTGGAATGTCTTTCCAAGGCCTTGTCGTATGTAAATCTTCACCATGAAAAGTTTTATCATTGTCATGATTCGGTTGACCGTTTGAAACCTTATGTTCCTATGGCAACGAATTCCATAGAACTTCAATGGATCAATAAAGAAGGAATAAGAACGGTACCAGAATGGATTGCCCGTTTTAGGGAACAGTTGAGTGTGACTTATGCAGCATTGGGCAGAAAGCCGGAATCCGATTACAATCGGAACATCTATTTGGATATATTGGATTATACCCGACAAGACAAGGAGTTGGAAAGTCGGTATCAGGTGTTGGAAAAAGAATCGCAACAACTGACTCTATTGTTGTGGGGAGTTATCGGAGGTATCATTGTCCTGGTATTGTTGTTGTGGATATGGAACCGCCATTGGCGTACCCGATACACTTTATATGTCAATAAGTTGAAGGATACGTTGGAAATCTGCCGAAGAATCATCTCTTCAGTGCCGGCCGATGCCGAAGAAATAGAAGATGTGACGGATGCCATCCAAAGAGCCGTAAAAGAGAAAATACTGAAGTTAGTGAATGCTCGGGATATGTACATATGTCTGGAAGATGATTCGGAAGTGGTGAATGTATCGGGCGTTTGCACGGATATCTTTTTGAAAACAGCAGGAAAGCAACATCTGGGTGTTTGGAAAATATATTCGGATGCTTCTTTGAAGAAAGATGACAAAGCATTGTTGCAGGTTATAGGCCCTTATATCTCATGGACATTGGATAACGGCCTATCGCTTATATCGTTAGGGGATGAACGTAAACGTTTGGAAAAGGAACAGTATGTACACGAAAAACACTTGATAGAAAACAAGCGTCAGAATGTGGTGAAGAAAGCCTGTTTGTTTATCGTGACCGGTATCACTCCTTATATAGACCGGGTGGTCAATGAAGTGCATAAACTAACATCATTCAATTATTTGGCTGATAAAAGCATTAAGGAAGGAAAATATCAATACATTAGCGAACTTACTGCACGTATTAACGAGTATAACGATATTCTGGCTCTATGGATTAAGATGCGTCATGGATTGTTGAACTTGAATATCGAAAACTTTGAGCTGAACTATTTGTTTGAAGTGCTCAGAAAGAGTCGGAAAACTTTTGATGCCAAGAAGTTGACGTTTATTGTGAATCCTACAGATGCCTTTGTAAAAGCCGACAAGGCTCTGACATTGTTTATGTTGAACACGTTGGCCGAAAATGCACGCAAATATACACCTTCGGGAGGTAAGGTCGAGATTTATGCTCAAGAAAAGGACAATTACATCGAGATATCCGTGCAAGATAATGGTGTAGGGCTTTCGGCAGAAGATATGCATCTCATCTTGAATGGAAAGGTGTATGATTCCGGAAAGATAGGAATCCAAACTGCGGAAGATAAGGAAGCCTTACAAAAGAACAAAGGATATGGCTTTGGCTTGATGAATTGTAAGGGCATTATTGAAAAGTATCGGAAGACCAATGACTTGTTTAAAGTATGTTGTTTCCAAATAGAAAGTGAACTGGGAAAAGGAAGCCGTTTCTATTTCCGTTTGCCTAAAGGGGTACGTAAGTTTGTAGGAATAATAGCCTTGTTACTGATGTCTGTTCAAACAATGTATGGACAGGATGTACCCGACAGCTTGTTACAAAGGGCAGATGATTATGCCAATAAAGTTTATCACTCTAATTTGGAAGGAAGATATCAGGAAGCGTTGGAATGGGCCGATAGTGCCTGGATGTGTTTGAACAAACATTATCTGCAATATTCCGGACAACAAAGCCCTTTGTTACAATTGTCGGGAGAAGGAAATGCTGCAGAATTGGTGTGGTTCTCTATGGGCTTTGATACTGATTATTATATATTGCTCGATGTGCGCAATGAAGCAGCGGTGGCTCATTTGGCTTTGGGCGATTTGGAAGGTTATAGGTATAACAATAATGCATATACAGCCCTTTATAAGCAGATTAGTGTCGACTCTTCGTTGGAACAGTATTGCGTACAGATGGAGAAGTCGGCCAATGGAAAGATGGTAGCCATTATTTTATGTGTGGTTGTTTTAATAGTATTGTTGTTGGGCTATTATTTCTTATATTTTAGGCATTTGTTGGCTTATCGATATAATTTGGAACAGGTGCTTGAAATCAATCGCCAGGCTTTTGCTCTTCCTTTGTCTACTATAAAGGAACAAGAAATAGTAAATACCTTAGTGGATAGCTTATATAAGAATATGTATGAATTGTTTCCGCTGGAAGGTTTGGGACTGGCAATATATAGTGATGATAAGCGTCGATTGAATATGGCCTTTTCAACACAGGAGCTTGAAGAGGAAGCAAAAGAGGAGATAACCCAATGTTATCAATCGCAAAAGGTAATATGGAATGCTGAAAAGCGTTTGAGGTGTATGCCATTATGCCTGGAAGTGGGAGAGAACACTTGTTGTGTAGGGGTGTTGGCCTTGATGGGTATGTATAACACAGAACGTGAAGATGACCGTTTGATGTTAGATTTGGTAACGAGCTATTTGGCCATAATTGTTTATAATGCGGTGGAATTGGTGGCGCAAAAATATAGAGATATCGAAGTGGCGCAAGATGAGGCACGTAGAGCTCAGCGTGAAGAGAATTTATTGCATGTACAAAATATGGTGCTTGACAATTGTCTTTCAACCATTAAGCACGAAACCATATATTATCCCAATAAAATAAAGCTGATTGTCGACAAGCTGCTTCAAGGACAATCGGAAGTGGAGGAACGGCAACAAGTGGAAACCATGGCCGAATTGGTAGCATATTACAAAGATATCTTTACCATATTGAGCTCATGTGCAGCCCGTCAATTAGAAGAAGTGACTTTCCGTAGGGGAGTGGTGCTGGCTGAGGATTTGGCAAACAATGCCGTACGTTATTTGAAGAAGGTCTCTCGAAAAGCGAATCTATCTTTGGAATTGGTCGTGGAAGCGGAGAATGTAAAGATGACGGGCGATTCCATCCAGCTTCATTATTTATTGGAAAATTTGATAAACGAAGCGGTGACATATCCTATGGACGGGAAACTGGCATTGCGTATATATAAAGAAGGAGCCTTTGTGCGTTTCGATTTTATAGACCGGAGAAGGCAGTTCACGCAAGAAGAACTGAACTTATTGTTTTATCCGCATCTTTCCCGTATGCAGAAGGATGGAGAAGATGTGTTGACTGGTACGGAGTATTTGATATGCAAGCAGATAATCCGCGATCATGATGAGTTTGCCGGTCGGCGTGGATGCAGAATCAATGCACAACCGGCCGAAGGAGATGGGTTTATGGTATGGTTTACTATTCCTGCCCGATAAATAAATGAAAACAAAAGAAAGACTATGGATAAATTCAAAGTAATTATTGTAGAGGATGTAAAGCTTGAATTGAAAGGTACGGAAGAAATATTCCGTCACGAAATTCCGAATGCCGAAGTGATAGGTACGGCTATGACCGAAGCCGAGTTCTGGAAATTATTGGAAGAACAAACTCCCGATATGGTGTTGCTTGACTTAGGCTTGGGAGGTTCTACTACGATTGGGGTGGATATTTGCGCTTCCCTTCGTAAGAATCGTCCGGAAATAAAGGTGCTGATATTTACCGGAGAGGTGTTGAATGAAAAGTTATGGGTAGATGTACTCAATGCAGGTGCTCATGGTATTATCTTGAAAACGGGTGAATTGTTGACAGCTACTGATGTTCAGGCCGTAATGGAGGGAAAACAATTGGTTTTTAATTACCCTATTTTGGAGAAGATAGTAGCCCGTTTCAAACAAACGGTGGCACAAGAACAACGTCGACAGGAAGCAATCATCAATTATGATATCGATGAGTACGATGAACGTTTGCTTCGTCATTTGGCCTTAGGATATACCAAAGATATGATAACTAACCTAAAGGGAATGCCTTTTGGTGTTAAATCCATAGAGAAGCGTCAGAATGAATTGGTAAACCGTTTGTTTGCTGTCGATGAACGGAGTGGGGTGAATGCTTGTCGTTTGGTTACAAGAGCTTTGGAACTTCGCATTATCGATATAGACAATCTGGAGCCGGATGAAGAATAAAACCTACCTTTCATATTGGACGGTAACCTTCTTTCTCATGACGGTAAGCCTGGTTCTTCTTTCCTGGATAGCTAACCTATACGGGTGGAATACCGTGCAAAGTCTGTTGAGTGAGGAGGGGATCCGATGGGCCATGAATCATGTCATAAGTGATTATGTAAATGCACCCGCTTTGGCCATTGTATTGATTATGTTTATGGGGGTAGGTATAGGAGTCCGTTCCGGTTTTTATGATGTTTGGAAGCGCATGTTTCGTAAAGGGAAGTATCTGTCGGGTAAAGAACGGAGAGCTTTGATGCTTTCAGTGATTTCAGGGCTATGCTATGTTTTGGTGGTGATACTTTCTTTGCCCTTCATGAAAAGTGTGACAGATTCATTTTATCATTCCCCTTTCCAAAAGGGATTCTTCTATATCTTGTCGTTGGGATTGGGTATGATGGGAATCATATATGGATATGCTTCAAACCGTTTCCACCGTATTAATCAGGTAGTTGATGGAATGTCATTTCTTATTTCCCGATATGCGGAATATTTCGTAACCTTATTTTTTGTGGTACAGTTCTTTTCCATTTTGAACTATACCTGTTTCCCCGAATGGCTGTATGTAGATGCCACAATAGTTGATGTTCTTTTCCAAGTTTGTTGCTACTTTCCTGTTTTTATGCTCTTTCTTAAGAAAAAAGTGATAAGCTGAATTCGCCTTTTGATATGTAAAATTATGAATAAATATATAGTGTTTTTGTTTGTCTTTTTGGTTGCATGCATTTCCAAACAATATAAGAGTGATACATATACATTAATCCCTACAGATAATTATTATATATGTAATCTTGATAATGATACACGTGTACCTTTAAATAATTTGTATCTGCTGGAACAAGATAGCCTTGAATATTTAACTTTTTCAAACCCGGGAACACGTTCTATTTTAATATATAATATTCCGTCAGGTAGATTGGAAAAGAAACTAACTTTTCCCATTGAAGGCTCAAATGGAATTGGAGGAGCTTTGTATGGTTATTTGATAAGAGATTTTAATCACATATATATACCTTCAATCAACAGAAGTGTTATATATGAGACGGATACAACAGGAGTTATTCGGGATGTTTATGATTTTACTAAAACTTCTGACGGAATATTAACGGTGCCGGCCTATTATACCAATCATGATAATAAACAATTGTATTTTATTGGAGATACTCTGTACATTCCCCAAATGCTTAATAGGTCTATTGGAGAAAAATCGTGGATAGAAAATAGTCCTACTTTTATAGCGATGGATACATTGAATAAAGAAATCGTTGCTTCTGGTATGCTCTATCCGCATGAAAAAATTAATTCAGATAATTATGGTTTGTATATAGCAGATTTGACATACAGTTCTGTTTGTGTAGACAACAATATCGTCTATTCTTTTGCTTTTGAGGATAATCTTTACAAACAAAACCTTCATACAGGTAAAATAGACCTGTATATGGCGAAAAGTCGTTTTATATCCGAAATAGAATTGGTCAAACTTTCTCTTAATTCAGAGGAAACGGCAAAGAAGAACTGTGAAATGGCAAGTTATGGAAATATATTATACGATAGATATCGTAAGGTTTATTATCGTTTTGTTTTTCCCAAGACCTCACTGGGTAAGGAGGATAATTATATAGAAATTTTACAAAGTGGGAGAAAAGAATTTTCTATAATGATATTAGACCAGGAATTTAACCTTTTAGGCGAAGTCCTATTCCCTCCTTTTACATATCTTCCTCAAATATGTTTTATAAATAAAGATGGGTTGTATATTAGCGTAAATCATTTTAAACGTAAAGATTACTCAGATGATATTTTACGTTTTCAACTTATCAAATTGCAAGAACTTAAATAAATTTATGATAGAAATACACGGATGAAATCAAATGTGAACGATATAAAAGTGATTAAAATCTTCTTAATTAATTGAAATATAAGCCGATAATGTTTGTTTTAAGTACTTTGTTTATTCGCTCAATGTATTGTGAACGAATAAACAAAGTGTTGCGGCTATATAACCGCAATGTTTTGGCTTTATTTTATGGATATAAGTAAAACGGTTTGAATGCGGTGAATTAACTTTTTTAAAGCCGATTTACGCAGTTTTCTACCCGTAACTATACGTAATTGGGCTAAAACTATTGGTTATCGACACGAATGTTACCATCACAAATTCGAAAAATCGTTTTCTATGATTATCGCTTGTCCATTACTCCGAAGTCCTGCCATTGTTCCTGATCAAAGCACCGTTTGATGATTTGTTTGGCATTCTGCATGTTATTTTTTAACTCGGTAAGTTTCTTGTTGGCCCGTGCGGCTTTGGCACTCACTTCTTCACGCAACACTTCCACTTCTTCGTTCATTCGTGCTGCTTCTTTGGCATCTTCTTCCATCTGGGCGATTTGTTCACTACTGATTCCGCGATTTTTAACTAATTCGTAATTTTTTCTGAGTCCGGCGGCAAGCATTTGCGCTTTCTGTACTTGTTCCGAATAAACTTTAGACATTGTTTTTAGGTTTTAAATTAGCAGAAGTTTCTGTATCCTTCTGCATGATACATATTTCATTTTCGAAAGTAAAGATACGAAAAATAAGAATTAGTTGTGACGGTTATTATAATCATTTTTTTGAACTATACCTATTTAAATGGCTTGATTTTTAGGTGTTTACGGATTGGTAATTTTTGTTAAATCAGGTGGGGTAATAAAAGAATCTGTGTTATAACTATAAAAGTAGAATGCATTAATCTTTAGAAATATCTAACGAATAGCAGCGTTTTCAAGCTAACTTCGATTTATATAGACTAAAGTAGCCCGTCTACCCGTAGAGTCGATTCCCGTTGAAGGGTCTTCGCTGAAAGCACGAAGCTCATTGGCGGCGGTGCTTTGCCCTAATCCCGTCAACTCCATGTAGTGCTTTACCCTCATGAACCCATGCTCCGATAGATAGTCCAATGCTTTCTGTAGGCGCTCTTCCCGGGTATAGGGTGAACGTCGTACACGAGAAACGCCTGCACGTTCCAATTTACAACGAAGGTCTACTTCACGTACCAATTTCTTGTCTGCCTGAAAGTGTATGCCACTTATCCGTAGGCTGCGGGAATTACGTTTGGTTTCATCACCGTCTATCGTGTCAACTTCCTTGTCGGGTTCCACCCCGATGGTTGCCTTGAATGTTCCCCATTCGTCCAAGCTGACCGAATGCCCCTCGGCAAGCAAACTGGCCAAAGTCTCGGAGGCCGTCAGCAGGATACGGATGGCTTCACCACGGCTGATACCCGAACCGGGATGCGCCATTCTGGATACAAATTCTTCGAAATCGATGTTACGTTCCGTCTTTAACCGATAGAACACTTTCTGATTGCCCGTTTTCAACATGTCGGGTACTTCTTGTTTGATATATTTTGCCATACTATAGATTTTTTTCTTTATTTTACTTGCAAGCCTTACAGCCGCATTGTGAATCAATTAGTTGGTATATTAAACGCTTGCAAGAAGCTTGCAAGGACTTGCAAGAAATGCGCTTTTACCTGCAAGAAATGGGGTTTTATATGTTATTTATCGCTTTTTTACGTAATAAATACTGCCCTTTTCCACCCTTTTGTAGGGTATATTCCATTTTTGAAGCAGTCTTCCTAAGTAAGTAGACTTACCTATCGGTAGTTTTTCCTTGATTTTTCCTTGCAGATAATTGAAAATTTCCATTCCCATCATCCATTCGCCATCTCCCTTCTCGGGTGTAGTGAGGGCGAAATGGCACAAGAACAACTGTTCCATGGGTGATACCTGACGGAATTCTTCGTTGCTTTCCTTCAACAGTGCCTCGTCAGTGTCGTCCAACCAATAGCGCTCGCCATGCATCACGGCATGAACAGCCTGGGCATACAACTGTTGGTAGTTGATGGTGACATTCGTGTCGATGGGAGCCGTTACCTCCACACAAATAAAGCGGCGGTTGCCCGAAAGGTCGGTCAGCAAGTCCTTGTGGTTACTGGTAGCGATGAACGAAGCATAGCGGCGCATCTCCAGAATACTGGTGCCGTAAGGTTTCCGCAAACTGGCCGACGGTTTCTGCAACAGGTGCTTGAGGAAGCCTTGCTGGTTTACGCTGATTTGGTCGAACTCATCCAGGTTAATCAGGAAGAAACGGCCCAAATAACGTTCCGCATCACGCTTGCTGCTGAAGTCCAGACTATCGGTATAGCCGAAACGAAGCTCGGGAGGGAGCAGGATGCGGCAGAAGGTGGAC
>JAFUNS010000052.1 GCA_017472925.1 Bacteroides sp.
AATGCCAAGGATGTAGGCAAGACCTTCGAAGTGTTGGTGGAAGGCGTATCAAAACGCTCCAAGGAACAATTTTTTGGACGCACCCAGCAAAATAAGGTGGTGGTATTTGATCGTGGTAACCACAAAGTGGGCGATTTTGTAAAGGTACGGGTGACTTCTTCCAGCTCGGCCACTTTACTTGGTGAAGAAGTGTTTGAATGATAATATTTTGTCATTCTGAGCGAAGCGAAGAATCTGTATGCATAAAGTTGATGTTTTCAGATTTTTCACTTCGTTCAAAATGATACTACTATTATTGATTTATGGGTAAAAAAGAATTATATAAAGCAAAAAATATCCAGTTCCTACAGGAACTTTCTACTCAAGAAGGTATAAACGCCCTTTCCTGCGGAATTTATTATAAGGTATTGGAAACAGGAAACGGTACCACTTCGCCCAATGTACGAAGTATTGTATCCGTGCACTATAAGGGTTCCTTGATTGATGGTAAGGAATTCGACAACTCCTACAAGCGCAATTGTCCCGAAGCCTTCCGTTTGTGTGATTTGATTGATGGTTGGCAAATCGCTCTGCAACGTATGCATGTGGGCGATAAATGGATAATCTATATCCCCTACACCATGGGTTATGGCACCAAGACTTGTGGCCCTATACCGGCTTTCTCTACATTGATTTTTGAAATGGAATTGTTGGGAATTGGGTAATTCCCTCCTACTCATTTGTTGAAAACAATAAATAATTCTTATCTTTGAGGGCATAAACCAATCCATGCCTGAAAATGAAGAAATTTATACTCCTTGTAAGCCTATGTTCTTTAGGCTTTTGTCATAACCTTTGTTCGCAAGACATACAATCAGTTCCAAGTGTACCTTATGAATGGAAAAGTGTTCCCATTGTAGGAGGCGGTTTTGTAGATGGAATCGTTTTCCATCCTACCCAACCCGATGTGCGTTATTGCCGTACCGATATGGGAGGTGCCTATCGTTGGAATCCAGTGACAAAGACTTGGACTCCCTTGTTGGATTGGATTACCTTGGAAGAAAGTAATCTGCAAGGAGTAGAAAGCATAGCTATCGACCCACAGAATCCCGATAATGTATATTTGGCTTGTGGCACCTATACCAGTAATCCGTTGAGTGCCATCCTTTATTCTTATGATGGAGGGAAGACTTTTGCTCGGGTGGATGTACCCTTTACCATGGGTGGTAATGAAAACGGGCGTGGAAATGGAGAGCGTATGATGGTTGACCCGCTGAACGGAAACATCCTTTATATGGGTACCCGTTTGCATGGGCTTTGGCGGAGCATGGATAAAGGCCAAAGTTGGCATAGGGTTACTTCTTTCCCTGATGTAACGGAAGCCTTTAATCCGCAAGACAGAAACAGTTGGATGAATAGAGGAAGTGGAATTGTTTGTGTGGTTTTCGCTCCTGATGCCACTCAAGACGAACAAGGAACTCGCGATATTTATGTAGCCGTATCGTTGAAGGACAGAGAAAACTTGTTTGTCAGCCATGATTATGGAGATACTTGGCAACCGGTTGAGGGTCAGCCTACCCAATATCGTCCTACCAGCCTTTCCATTTCCAATAACAAGGAGTTGGTGCTGACTTATGGAGATACTCCCGGCCCCAGTACCATGAAAGATGGAGGTGTATGGAAGTACGATATAGCCAAGAACAAATGGACCGACATTTCGCCTATCCGAATCAAGAAAGGTGAAAAGGCTGGTTTCGGATACATCTCTTCTTCCATTGATTCGAGCAATTCCAAGCACATGATTGTCAGTACCCATCATTTGGATGGTAAGCATGGATATACGAGTGATGAAATGTTCCGTACAACCGATGGTGGCAAACATTGGAAACCTATCTTTAAGACAGGATTCCGATATGATCATAGCAAGGCTCCTTATACACAAGTGGCTCCTTTGCATTGGATGTTCGATATTGAAATCAATCCGGGTAATCCGGAACATGCCATCTTCACGACGGGATTCGGTGGTTGGGAAACCTTCAATCTGTCGGGTGTAGAACGGAAAGAACCGGTGGTATGGAGCATCATGTCGTCGGGCATTGAAGAAACGGTGCCTTTGGAACTCTATGCCCCCGAAATAGGAGCGCGCATCATCTCGGGTGTGGGCGATTATGGAGGTTTTACTCATTTCCGCCCCGATGAATTGACTAACGGAAGTCATTCCAATCCACATTTTGCAAATACCAATGGAGTGACTGGGGCTTGGCTCAAACAAGAGTTGATAGTAAGAGTAGGTGCTTTGTTCGGTAGGCAACCTGGAGCTAAAACCATTTCTTATTCGGAAGATGGAGGGGTTAACTGGACGCAATGCGCCTCGCTTCCTGATGCACAAGCCCGTAATGGACATATAGCCGTAGCAGCCGATGGTAGTACGTGGATTTGGACTCCCGACAGGATGGATGCTTTTTATACCTGTGACAAAGGAACTACCTGGCAATTGTGTAAAGGCTTACCTAAAGATATGAGAGTCATTGCCGACAAGGTGAATGCTCGGAAATTTTATGCCGTGGATGCGGTAAAGGAGATTCTTTATGTGAGCAAGGATGGTGGAAAAACCTTCCAAAGTGATACGCTGAACCTGACCATTAAGCCTTATCGAAGACCGGGAGCTACGGACAGAATGCCCAATCGGGGTGACCGGCGAGGAGGGCAAGACCGAATTTATTCAACACCCGGATTTGAAAACGATTTATGGATAGCCGCTTATGACGGTTTGTACCATTCCAAAGAGGCTCAAGGAGTCAACTTCAAACCGTTGGATAAAGTTCGCAAGATTTACGCTTTTGGTTTTGGAAAAGCCAAACCGGGTATGGATTATCCGGCACTCTATCTGATTGGAGTGGTGAACGGGCAATATGGTTTCTTCCGTTCGGATGATGAGGCCCGTTCATGGGTAAGAATCAACGATGATGCGCATCAGTATGGTTTGGTACTTCATATCATTGGCGATATGCAGGAATATGGAAGGGTATATGTAGGTACTCACGGTAGAGGATTGATTACGGGAGTTCCTAAGTAATAATAAAAAAAGGAGGGAAAACCCTCCTTTTCTTGTCGTTTGACAAAATTACTTTTGTTCGGGCATTACAATCCACATGATGAGGTAAGCCAACAAACCGAAACCTCCCAAAAGGATACAAAGCAACCATACGATACGAACAATGCTTGCATCCAAACCAAGGAATTCAGCCAAACCACCACATACACCTGCAATCTTCTTGTTTGCAGAACGAACTAATTTCTTATCAGCCATTTTTATTATAATTTTAAAATTTTGGTGCAAATGTAGCAAAAAACATCCCCCTCAACCTATTTATACTCTTAAAAGTCCTTAACGAAACGCCTTTATAATGATATTTATTTGTTATTTTGCAACAAATTGGGGATAAAATTGGATAAAGTGAGAAGATCGGGTTCTTTTTTTAATATGCAGTTCATCACTTCCAGCATCAGCACCATGTTGGTACTTTTGTTGTTGGGAATGGTGGTCTTTTTTGTGATGTCGGCCAATAACTTGTCGGACTATGTTCGCGAGAATATTGGCTTCACCATTTTGGTGAGTGATGATATGAAAGAACCGGAGGCTTTGAAGTTTCAGAAAGAATTGAACGGGAAAGCATTTGTCAAAGAATCGCAATACATTTCAAAGGAACAGGCTTTGAAAGAACAGACTGAGGCCATGGGAACCGATCCGGCCGAATTCTTGGGATATAATCCTTTTACCGCTTCCATTGAAATCAAGCTGAATGCCGAATATGCCAATTCGGATAGTATTGCTTGGATAGAAAAATTAATCTTGAAGAATAAAAAGGTGATGGAAGTAAGTTATCCGCAAGACTTGTTGGATGCTGTAAACCGTAACATTCAGCGTATCAGCATGTTTTTGTTGGGCTTGGCGGCATTGCTTACCCTCATTTCTTTTGCCTTGATAAACAATACCATACGCTTGGCTATTTATTCCAAACGTTTCTTGATTCATACCATGAAGTTGGTAGGAGCCAGCTGGGGCTTTATACGGAAGCCCTTTTTGGTGCGTAACCTTTGGATTGGCATATTAGCAGCCGTATTGGCCGATGCCGTTTTAATGGGTATGGCTTATATGCTGGTTAAATACGAACCTGAATTGATAGATATTGTAACGCCGCAAACCATGTTGTGGGTGTTGTTGTCGGTATTTGTATTTGGAGTAGCTATTACCTGGATGTGTGCATACATATCCATCAATAAGTATTTGCGCATGAAAGCAAGTACGCTCTATTATATTTAGTAATTATTTAAAGAATAGAATTATATGGAAAAACAGAAACTTGCCTTCGGAAAAACCAATTTCATTCTATTGGCTATAGGAATGGCAATCATTATTTTAGGATTCTTGTTGATGACAGGACCAGGATCAACTGAAGGAACATTCGAACCCGATATTTTTAGTGTACGTCGTATCAAAATAGCCCCTGCCATCTGTTTCTTTGGCTTTATCTTTATGATTTATGGTATATTGAAGAAACCTAAAAAAGACTGATTTACGGTATGGGTATTATAGAAACGATTATTATTGCGATAGTAGAGGGATTGACAGAGTTTCTGCCTGTATCATCTACAGGACACATGATTATTGCACAAAACCTTTTGGGAGTAGAAAGTACTGAATTTGTGAAGGCATTTACCTTTATTATTCAGTTTGGTGCTATTTTGTCGGTAGTGGTGCTTTACTGGAAACGCTTCTTTAAGTTGAATCATACTCCAGCTCCTGAAGGGGCAAATGGCTTGCAACGCTTTTTGCATACGTTCGATTTTTATTGGAAGTTGTTCGTTGCATTTATTCCTGCAGCTGTTTTGGGACTTTTGTTCAGCGATGCCATTGATGCCATGTTGGAAAGTGTAGTGGTAGTAGCTGTTATGTTGGTGCTTGGAGGGATATTCATGCTTTATTGCGATAAGATATTTAATAAAGGAAGTGAAGATACTCCATTTACTGAAAAGCGGGCTTTCATGGTAGGTTTGTATCAATGTATTTCCATGATACCAGGTGTATCTCGTTCCATGGCAACCATCGTTGGGGGTATGTCACAAGGCATGACTCGAAAGGCAGCTGCTGAATTTTCATTCTTTTTGGCTGTTCCTACCATGTTTGGTGCTACCTTATATAAGATGTACAAGCTATTGAAAGAAGGTGGCACGGAACTGATTATGGATAATATGACTACGCTGATAGTAGGAAATGTAGTAGCTTTCATTGTTGCATTGTTGGCCATTAAGTTCTTTATCAGTTTTGTTACCAAATACGGCTTCAAAGCGTTTGGTTGGTATCGTATAGTAGTGGGTGGCATTATTTTGATAATGCTGCTGATGGGACATAATTTGACTATAATGTGATGAATTTTAAAGAGGGAGAAGTAATTTGTTTCGATAAACCGTTGAAGTGGACTTCGTTTGCGGTTGTTAATAAGATAAGATATCATCTTTGTCGTAAGTTGGGGGTGAAGAAGTTGAAGGTGGGCCATGCAGGTACACTCGACCCATTGGCTACGGGAGTGATGATTATCTGCACAGGAAAAGCCACCAAACGGATAGAGGAATTCCAATATCATACCAAGGAATATATAGCTACGTTGATGTTGGGTGCCACTACCCCCTCCTATGATCTGGAGAAAGAAATAGATGCAACCTATCCTACGGAACACATTACCCGTGAATTGGTGGAAGAAACCTTAAAGAAGTTCATAGGGAGTATTGAACAGATACCACCGGCTTTCTCGGCATGTATGGTTGATGGTAAAAGAGCCTACGATTTGGCACGTAAGGGGGAAGAAGTGAACCTTAAACCCAAGACATTGGTCATCGACGAGATAGAATTGCTGGAATGTAATTTGCCTGAAATCAAAATCAGGGTGGTATGTAGCAAGGGAACCTATATCCGTGCATTGGCTCGTGACATAGGTGAAGCGTTGGATAGTGGTGCACACCTTACTGCTTTGGTACGTACTCGTGTGGGAGATGTGAAATTGGAGGACTGTATGCAGGTGGAAAGTTTCCCTGAGTGGTTGGAAGAACAAGAAATTATAAATCAATAAATCATAAATCGATATGAAACTGTCACAATTCAAATTTAAGTTACCGGAAGAAAAGATTGCTCTGCATCCGGCAAAGTACAGAGACGAATCTCGTCTGATGGTGGTACATAAATCGACGGGGGAAATAGAACACAAGATGTTCAAAGATGTTTTGGACTATTTTGACGACAAAGACGTGTTTATCTTCAACGATACCAAAGTATTCCCTGCACGTTTGTATGGAAACAAGGAAAAAACAGGTGCACGAATTGAAGTGTTCTTGTTGCGCGAATTGAATGAAGAATTCCGTTTGTGGGATGTTTTGGTAGACCCGGCTCGTAAGATTCGTATCGGAAATAAATTGTATTTTGGTGAAGATGATTCTATGGTAGCCGAAGTGATTGACAACACCACTTCACGTGGACGTACACTCCGCTTCTTGTATGATGGGCCACACGATGAGTTCAAGAAAGCATTGTATGCTTTGGGAGAACCACCGTTGCCAAGCTTCATCAACCGTCCGGTAGAGGAAGAAGATGCAGAACGTTTCCAAACCATTTTTGCCAAGAACGAAGGTGCGGTAACAGCTCCAACAGCCGGTCTTCATTTCAGCCGTGAACTTATGAAGCGAATGGAAATCAAGGGTATCGATTTCGCATTTATTACCATGCATGCCGGTTTGGGTAACTTCCGCGATATCGATGTAGAAGACTTGACCAAGCATAAGATGGATTCTGAACAAATGTTTGTGGAAGCAGATGCATGTCGCCTTGTTAATGCTGCTAAGGATGCCGGAAAGAATGTTTGTGCGGTAGGAACTACCGTTATGCGTACCATTGAAACAGCTGTAGGTACCGATGGTCATTTGAAGGAATTCGAAGGGTGGACCAACAAATTCATCTTCCCTCCTTACGACTTCTCTGTAGCCAATAGCATGATTACCAACTTCCACTTGCCACTTTCCACTTTGTTGATGTTGGTATGTGCTTATGGTGGTTACGATTTGATTATGGATGCATATAAGGTGGCATTGAAGGAAGACTACCGTTTTGGTACTTACGGTGATGCCATGCTGATATTGGACAAGTAATGCACAGGGTTTATTTTAGCCTCGGCACCAATTTGGGTGATAAAGAGGCTAACCTTCGCAAAGCTATAAACGAAATAGAAGAACGGATAGGGAAGATTGTTTCCCTTTCCGCTTTCTATACTACCCAACCTTGGGGATTTGAATCGGGCAATGCTTTTTTGAATGCTGCTTGTGGAGTGGATACTTCGCTTTCGCCTTTTGAGGTGTTGGAGATAACCCAACAGATAGAGCGCGAATTAGGTCGGACAAAGAAATCGGTAGGAGGAGTATATAGCGACCGTTTGATTGACATCGATTTGTTATTGTTCGACGATAGAGTAATAGAAGACCCTATATTGACCATTCCTCATCCGCTGATGTGTAAACGGGCATTTGTTATCGAACCAATGGTAGAAATAGCCCCCGAAGTCATTCACCCTTTGACAGGAAAGAAATTGAAAGATTATATGTAAAACGTTAATACTGTTACTTATGAAAAACTACATCTTAGGAGCACTCTTGCTTTGTTTGATGGCTTGTACACCGGGCAAAAAAGAAGAAGTGAAGCCTATCCCCTATTCACAACAAATGGTTGAATCGCATGGGTTGATTGATTTTTATTGCAATCGTAGACACCATGATAGTTTAAGTACTACTCCTTGGGATTATGTATCGGGATTGGTAGCCAATGCCGTACTTAAGACTTGGGCTTATTATCCGGAAAAGACCGAATACTACGATGCCGTTAAGGCTTTTGCCGATTTCAGTACCAATGAAGACGGTTCGGACATCAAGAATGCTAAAGGCACTACTGCGCTTCGTCCCAGCAATATCGATGACTTGCCGGCCGGTAATATCTTTTTCGCCTTATATAATGAAGAGCTGAAAAAGGGTAACACAAAGGATGCAGAACGATACAAGAATGCGACTACAGTTATCCGCAACAAACTGAAGTATGACCACTCACGTATAGCCGAAGGTCTTCCAGGTGCCGGTGGTTTCTTCCACAAGGCCATTTATCCCAATCAAATGTGGTTGGACGGTTTGTTTATGGGTTCGCCCATCTATGCGCAATGGCAAAATGCTTTCGGTAAAGACAATGTAGAAGAAAATGAAGAAAGTTGGAATGACATTGCCCATCAGTTCATGACTATCCATAAGTTTACCTATAATTCTGAAAAGCAATTGAACTATCATGCATGGTCGGCTACACCGGAAGATGAAAACTCTTTTTGGGCACAAAAAGAAGGAACTTATAAGGGATGTAGCCAAGAATTCTGGGGACGTGGTATGGGTTGGTATTTTGCAGCTTTGGTCGATGTACTCGAAGTCATGCCGAAAGATCATAAACACTATGCCGATGTATGCGGTATACTTCAACAAGTAGCAGCCGGCTTGAAACGTTGGCAAGATGCTGAATCAGGCGTATGGTATCAATTGCTACAATATGATGCAACAAAGACCGCTGATGGTAAGGGTGACGTTATCAATGGTGAAACATACAATGTAGGTACACAAGCCAATTATCTCGAAGCATCATGTTCGGGTATTTTTACCTATGCTTATTGGAAGGGTATTCGTTTGGGTTTGCTCGATAAGGGCGAATATGCCCCTGTAGCCGAAAAGGCATACCAGGGATTGATCAAGAACTTTATCCGTCCTCGCGAAGATGGTGGCATTGATGTGGTACAGACTTGTGCATCAGCCGGCTTAGGCCCTGCCAAGGATCCTTCACGTACAGGTACCGCCAATTATTATTTGGCTGGTAAGGATATCACCGTTGTCGAAAATGAAGGTAAAGCAATCGGTACATTTATATTGGCTTCGCTGGAATATGAAATGAACCACGCACAATAATTGGTAAGGTTCATACTATACTATATTAGGCACGGATTATACGGATTTCACGGATTTAGTTTTATTGCACATGAACTATTTCGCGTTGATTCGTGTAATCCGTGCCTATAATTTTTAGAGGAAATACACCCGCACATCTTTTTTTTGAAAAATAATCCTGATTTTATGTAACGTTTACCCGTGTTTGTGTGTCATACTTATGAACATGGAAAAACAACAGTTTGAAATAGAAGCACAACGGATGCGCCCAACTTTGTTGCGGTTGGCTGTACGCTACATGGAAGATACCGATGAGGCCGAAGATATTATACAAGATGTCTTGTTAAAGCTTTGGTTCCTTAGAGCTAATCTTGATCGGTATCGAAGTGTAGATGCTTTGGCCATGGTCATCACCAAGCACCTTTGCATCAATCAACTGAGAAAGTCGAAAGCGGAATTTGTGGATTTGGAGCAAAGCATAGGTATGGATAGCGGGGAAGCGGCTGATAAATCATTGTTGGAATCCGAAGAGATGGAAGAGGTATTGCAAGCCATCACTACCCTGCCCGATTTGCAACAAGCAGTGCTTCGTATGAAACATATAGAAGGTTTTGAGGTAGAAGAGATAGCTCGTTTGACGGGTAGCACGCTGATAGCCGTTCGAACCAATTTGTCGAGAGCCAGAAAAAGAATTCGTGAACAATTTATAAGAAAGGAACGCCGATGATTTTGACAAGAGAGAATATAGAAGAATACATCACCCGATTCATGGAGGGAGAAACAACGAACGAAGAAGAGCGTGCCATCTATCATTTCTTTCGTTCAGAAGAAGTTCCTGAGCACTTGAAGGTATACGCTCCTATGTTTGCCTGGTATGAAGAAGGAATGCCCGAAAAGCAAGCGGTCGTTTCATTGAAAACACCCCGTCGTTTTCGTTTGCCTGTTGAGATATGGAGTATTGGCATTGCTGCTACCATAGCCGTAGTAGTAGGTTTAGGTACTTTGCTCTTTTGGGATAAAGACAATAACGAATTGGATGAATGGGCTTGTTACGAAGGAAGCTACATCGAAGTGAGAGGTAAACGGATTACTAATGTAAAGCAGATTTTGCCAAGTATCCTGGAAACGTTGAATGAAGCGGATCGTATTGAACAATTGGCGCAAGAACGAATAGACGAAATCAAACGGTCGGAAGAATTTGTCCGCCAAAAAGAAATGTTGGTAAACAATTAAAAGAAACGATATGAAAACAAGAAACATCCTCAAGTACATGCTTACAATGGTATTGGTATGCATGGGAGCTATGCCCCTCATGGCTCAGAGAAACATTGACAAGTTGGTCAAGGAATTGGAAAACCGCGACGATGTATCCATCAATTCAGTTACCAAGCGTGATCCTAAAACCCGTAAAATATCTCGTGTAGTGAAAACATTCTCTTTAAAAGGAGATAATAAGATAGTTAAAGAACTCATTGATGCTTTCGAGAAAGACGAAGAGTATGCCATTACAGCCATCAAGGATATGCCTAAAGGGCGAAAAGCAGCTACTAGCGTGAACTTCACCTTCATCTTCCAGAAGGAAAACAATGAAAAGCGGACTTATACTTTAAATACTCAAGCAAATGGAAATGTAACCATGACCGTTATTATCAATCCCGATGGCAAAGGAAATCACGATTGGACATTTATCTATCCCAACGATTTGAATTTAAATAATTTGGAAGCAATGGGACATTTTCAAATATCTGATGAGCAAAAGGAATTAATCAATAAGCAGTTTGAAGAAATTCGAAAACGATACAAAGATAAGTTCGGAACTCACATCAGCGAGAAATAAATAACTACTAAGACGACTAAACTGATGAGTTACGCCCCGTAAAACGACGTTTTACGGGGCGTAAAACTATGCTTTCGTATGATGAGGCATACGCATCATGCTAAGCAGCATGGATGATAGCGCAAACGCCATGGCGAAAAGAAGACAAGTGGGGAATTGATCTTCGCCTATGGTGAAACGGAAGATGAGGGCTACCAACGTAGCGCCTAACGTTTGTCCCAACTGACGGGCGGTTCCCAACATGCCACTGGCACCTCCGCTACGATTGATAGGCACGGAGGTGGTAATAGTTACATTGTTGGGTGTTTGGAAAAGTCCGTATCCCATACCACAGATAGCCATTCGCCAAATGATGTTTGCCTTGCTGGTTTCGTCGGGAAGTAAATACAGCATCAGTATACCAAAAGCAAAGATACCCATACCGATACCACCCAATAAACCGGGATGCACCCGTCGCTCCAACAAACGGCTGGAAAGAGGAGCCGTCAGGATGGTGGCCAATGGCCAAGGAGTCATGAGCAGACCTATCTCTACGGCGTCATACCCCAACATGTTTTGCATGAAGAAAGGAAGCGAAACCATGGCCAGCATTTGAGCGGTGAACGAGGCCAACGAACTACAAATGGATAAAGAAAATAAAGGAATTTTCAGCAGATCGACCGGTAAGATGGGTGTAGCCAATCGTTGTTGCCTACGGATATAAAGTGTCCCGATGATTCCCAATAAAACAAATTGTATAAGAATCAATGCCCTGTTTTCGGAATGTGCTATTCCTTCGAGCGTATAGATAAGAAGTCCAAATGTCAAGGCATTGCCCAACGCACTGAGTTTGTCGAATTTCCGTTTGGTTTCACTGGGAGGATTAGTAGGTAATAACTTCCAACCTAACGCCAGAGCTATCAATCCTAATGGCAAATTGATAAGGAAGAGCCAGTTCCACGAAGCAAACGAGAGAATCAAACCGGCAAGTGTGGGTCCTGAAGCTGCCGATACGGAGATGATTACCGCATTGATGGCCATTCCCCTTCCTATCATGTGTGGAGGATAAATCAAACGGATAAGGGCTATATTCACACTCATGGTGCATGCCGAACCAAACCCTTGAAGAATGCGCGAAGCTACCAGCATTTCAAAAGACGTGGAACAGGCGCAAAGAATGGAAGCTCCTACAAATGTCGATACCCCTGTAAAGAAGATTTTCCGATAGCCATAAATATCGCCCAACGTAGCAAAAGAAAGCATGAGCATGGTAATGACCAATTGGAAAGCATTGACAATCCAAATGGCGGTAGAAGCTTCCACACTGAACTCCTCGGCCAAGGTGGGGAGAGCCACATTCATGATGGTACCGTTCAGTACACCCATCATCATGGCCGACAAAACCGAAACGATAGCCAGATATTGTTTGGGGATAAATGCTTTCTTTTCCTTAATCATGCTACAAAGTTAGTGAAAACATCTTGATTTATGCACGAGGTGTCGATAAATATGTTTATCTTTGCACCCGAAAAACAGTGGAGAGATTTGAGTAGCTTGCAACCACGGAAAAAAATGCTAAAACAACATTGACTTTCTATGTCTTCTACTCTGAATTCCTATCCCCCGTTTGGTATTAGTTTTTTATTTATCAACTATCAATTATCATTAAAAAATGGGATACTTATTCACATCCGAATCGGTGTCTGAAGGACACCCCGACAAAGTGGCCGACCAAATATCGGACGCTGTGCTTGACAAATTGTTGGCATTTGACCCCAATTCGAAAGTAGCTTGCGAAACCCTCGTTACTACCGGACAAGTAGTAATGGCTGGAGAAGTGAAGACCGAAGCGTATGTAGACTTGCAACGCATAGCCCGTGAGGTGATCAACCGCATTGGCTATACTAAGAGTGAATATATGTTCGAAGGAAACTCATGTGGTGTATTGAGCGCCATTCACGAACAAAGCGCTGATATCAACCGTGGTGTTGAACGTGAAGACCCGATGAACCAGGGTGCTGGCGACCAAGGTATGATGTTCGGTTATGCAACCAACGAAACCGAAAATTACATGCCGTTGTCGCTCGACTTGTCGCACAAATTGTTGATGATTTTGGCTGATATCCGTCGCGAAGGTAAGGAAATGACTTATCTCCGTCCCGATGCCAAGAGCCAGGTAACCATCGAGTACGATGACAATGGCAAACCCGTCCGTATTGATACCATCGTAGTATCTACCCAGCACGATGAATTCATCCTTCCGACTGATAATAGCAAGGAAGCCCAGTTGAAGGCTGATGAAGAAATGTTGGCTCAAATCCGCAAGGATGTCATCGAAGTCTTGATGCCACGTGTTGTAGCCAGCATCCATAATCCGGAAGTGTTGAAACTCTTTAATGAAGAAATTATCTATCATGTGAATCCTACCGGTAAGTTTGTAATCGGTGGTCCTCATGGCGATACCGGCTTGACTGGTCGTAAGATTATTGTAGACACTTACGGAGGTAAAGGTGCCCATGGTGGTGGTGCTTTCAGTGGTAAGGACCCCAGTAAGGTGGACAGAAGTGCCGCTTATGCTGCTCGTCACATCGCCAAGAATATGGTAGCTGCCGGTGTAGCCGATGAAATGCTTGTACAAGTGTCGTATGCCATTGGTGTGGCTCGCCCTGTAAGTATTTATGTAAATACGTATGGCCGTAGCAATGTGAACATGACCGATGGTGAGATAGCCAAGAAGATTGATGAACTCTTCGACCTCCGTCCGAAGGCCATCGAAGAACGCTTGAAGCTTCGTAATCCTATTTACGAGGAAACAGCATCCTATGGTCACATGGGTCGCGAACCGAAAGTGGTTACCAAGACTTACGAATCCATGTATCGTGAAACCAAGGTTGTAGAAGTAGAACTCTTCACTTGGGAAAAGCTCGATTATGTGGATAAGATTAAAGAAGCTTTCCAACTTTAAAAACAATGAACGAAATAAAGAACGTTTGTGTATATAGTGCTTCCAGCACTCAAATAGCTCCCGTATACTTTCAAGTAGCCGAAGAATTGGGCCGTTTGCTTGCCGAGAAGCACATAAACCTTATCAATGGAGCCGGTTGTATCGGTTTGATGGCTGCTACCTCGAATGCCGCATTAGCGGCCGGAGGTACGGTTACAGGTGTTATTCCCCGTTTCATGGTAGAACAAGGATGGCATCACCAAGGGCTGACTCGTTTGGTGGAAACCGAAACTATGCACGAACGCAAGCAACTCATGGCTGATCTCTCGGATGGTGTTATTGCACTCCCCGGTGGTTGTGGTACATTGGAAGAATTACTCGAAATCATTACGTGGAAGCAACTTGGTTTGTATTTGAAGCCGATTGTGATTTTGAATATTGAAGGGTATTACGACCCGTTGATTGCCATGTTGCAAAATGCCATCAACGGAAACTTTATGCGGAAAGAGCATGAAGCTATTTGGCAAGTGGCTACTACCGCAGAAGAAGCCGTTGAATGTCTTTATCATGCGCCGGCGTGGAGTCGTGAGATTCGCAAAATTGCAGCTATATGAGTGGAGAATCCTTGCCATATTTGTTACGGGCCGATTGGATGATTACCACTATTTTGTTCATGTGTCTCCTGTTGGTTTCGTATGTTTTTTCTCAGGGACGGAAGCACTTGTTGCTGCAATTAAAAAGCTTCGTCAGCAATCGTGAAAGAGGCAGCTTGTTTGATGATGTCACTACAGACGATGTCCGTTATACTTTTCTGTTGGTTTCTCATGCTTGTTTGCTGATGGGCTTGTGTGTCTACAATTATTTTGCCAACACCACACCCCAATTGTTTCAGTTGTATTCCCATGGAGGGTTGTTGGCTGTATTTGTAGGATGTATTGCTTTATTATTAGGCTTTAAATGGTTGGCTTATACCTTTGTGAATTGGATCTTTTTTGACAAGATGAGAAATTCTGTTTGGATGTCGGCTTATTTCAACGTAATTATTTGGTCCGGATTTTTAATGCTCCCAGTTATTTTGTTAATTGTATATTTTGATTTGTCGTTTCAGACTTCTCTTTATTTAACAGGATTCGTCCTGATTTTAGCAAAAATAACATTGTTTTTCAAATGCTTTAGTAACTTTTTTGGAAACTTTCATGGCTTGTTTCATTTAATTTTGTACCTTTGCACGCTTGAAATTTTGCCCGATATTTTACTATGGAAAAGTATCGTGTTAGCTAATAAATTATTTATACAATACTAATATTTAGAGCCTTGAAGATAACTAAGATTCTCGTTTCTCAGCCAAAACCTGCGACAGAAAAGTCGCCTTACTATGATATCGCTGAGAAATATGGAGTGGAAATTGTGTTTCGTCCTTTCATTAAAGTAGAAAGCCTGTCGGCCAAGGAGTTCAGACAACAGAAAGTCTCTATCCTCGACCATACAGCTATTATTTTTACTTCCCGTCATGCCATCGACCATTTCTTTACCTTGTGTACAGAATTGCGCGTGACCATCCCCGAAACAATGAAGTATTTCTGTACTTCTGAACAAGTGGCCTTGTATATCCAAAAGTATGTACAGTACCGCAAGCGTAAAGTATTCTTTGGTGCAACCGGTAAGATTGCCGATTTGATGCCGGCCATTGTAAAGCATGGTACTGAAAAGTATTTTGTGCCAATGTCCGATGTACATACCGATGAAATCAAGGATTTGTTGGATAGTAAGAAGATTACGCATACCGAAGCGGTGATGTATCGCACCGTAAGTAATGACTTTACTCCGGAAGAAAAGTTCGACTACGATATGTTGTTGTTCTTCAGTCCTGCCGGTATTACTTCGTTGATTAAGAACTTCCCTGATTTCGATCAGAAGGAAATAGCTATAGGTTGCTTTGGTCCTACTACAGCCAAGGCTGTAAAGGAAGCCGGATTGCGTCTCGATTTGGAAGCTCCTACCGCCGATGCACCTTCTATGCCAGCCGCATTGGATAAGTTTATCGCCGAGAATAACAAAGATTAATTGAATTTTTCATACTATTCAGAGGTTTTGTGTAACTTTGTGCCACAAAACCTCTTTTTTGTATCACGATGGAAGAAACAAGAAGATATACACTCAGTAAGTCGGAGCGTTTGTGCAGTAAGACCTTAGTCGAACGCTTGTTTGCCGGTGGAAACCATTCGTTTCCGGCATTCCCCTTGCGTGTGGTGTATATGCCTTTGGAACCTAATGAAGGCACAGCCGATGTTTCCATTTTGATTAGTGTCCCCAAAAAACGCTTCAAGCGTGCGGTAAAGCGTAATTTGGTAAAACGTCAGGTGCGCGAAGCTTATCGTTGTAACAAATACCTCTTGCTTGATGCTCTGAAGGCAACCGAAGGTAAAAGAATGGTATTGGCCTTTATCTGGCTTGATGGTAAAATCCATCCTACCGATGAGGTGGAACGGAAAGTCAAGAAATTGCTGACCCATATTGCGGAGAACTTGCCATGAGAAAGATGCTCATAACCCTGTTGCTCCTTCCCATCCGTTTTTATCGGGGATATATTTCTCCGCTTACTCCTCCTTCGTGCCGTTTTGTACCTACTTGCTCGGAATATGCCATGGAAGCCATTCGTAAGCACGGCCCGTTCAAAGGCCTCTATCTGGCCATCCGCCGGTTGCTCAGATGCCATCCGTGGGGAGGTTCCGGTTATGATCCTGTTCCCTGAAGCCTATGAAGTATTTCGATATACATACCCACCAACGTCCCCAACAAGCCACAGAAGCCGTCTTCTCTTGTTTCAAGGAGGACTATCCCCTTTCCGAGGAAATAGTCCGTTATTCGATGGGCATTCATCCCTGGCATTTGACGGAAAGCAATGCCGATGGGCATTGGCAATGGTTGGTCGAAATGGCAAACCGTCCACAAGTTGTGGCGATAGGCGAATGTGGACTCGACAAGCTCAAAGGTCCCTCTCTCGTTTTACAGATGGATGTATTCAAGAGGTGCGTCCTTCTTGCCGAAGAAAGATCTTTACCCCTTATTATCCATGCCGTGAAATGCTCCAACGAGCTTATCCGATTGAAAAAAGAGCTTCGTCCCGTCCAACCTTGGATTATTCATGGCTTCAGAGGCAAGAAGGAAGTGGCGCAAGAATACCTCAAACACGGCTTCTACCTTTCATTCGGTGAACATTATCAAGAGGAATCCATGCGAACGGTTCCCCTCGACAAATTGTTCCTTGAAACAGACGAAAGTTCTCTCTCCATCGAATCCATTTATCAGAAGGCTGCCCATACATTGGGTATGTCTGTAGAAGAATTGGCCCGTCAGATAAGCAAGAACAGACAAAAGCTGATACCTGGCTTCTAATTGTACGCCAATAAGTTCATGAATTCCTTGTTAATTTGCTGATATATATGCAAGTAAATCTTAATTAAAGTACATTGTTTGTTGGTACACAATGCTTTGTACAATAAAACACAATACTTTGGTTATATAACCGTAGTATTGTGTTTATATTTTATAAATAGATAGTAATGTTTTTATTCTATCTTTAAACTATGAATAGGATTAACTTTTGCCGCAATCCAACTGTGGATACCGACAGTAAGCAGGGCAACGGCCCATACAACCAGGAACGGAAGGACAAATTGTAATACCGTAACAGTAGGGCGATATACAAATTGTTCCGACCACCATTGCATGATGTACCAGGCTATAGGCATGGATACGATGTATGCCAATACGATTTGTCCAAGGAACGGACGATTGAGCAGCCATACAATGTTCAGTGTAGAGGCTCCGTGAACCTTTCGGATAGCAATTTCACGGGTACGTTGACGGAGGGCATACCATGAAATGCCGAATACCCCAAAGCAAGTAAGCAACAAAGCTATCAATGAATAAGTGTTCAGTATGCGGTTCAGTTGCATCACGTCCTTGTTCAGTTCCATGAACCGTTGGTGCATGTCGGTATAGACCAAGTCCTGTCCATTGAACATCTCTTTCCATATCCGTTCTATCCGTTCAAGGGTAGCTTTCCGTTTCTCCGGTTGCAGACGTATCAGCACGTATTTCCCTATCTGTCCCAAGTACGTATCTCCTGAATCGCGAACTGTGATTCTTTGCGGGTTGATTTCTTTTTGCAGGGAAGCGGTAGGATAGTTTTCTATCATCCCGGTAAGAATATACTTTACACGTATCTTTGGCAGGATGTCTTGCAATGTCTTTTGTCCGAAGTCCTCGCTGGAAACATTCTTCAAGCGGGCATAGCGTTCATTGATGTAGAAATGAGTTCCGTATTTCTTTAGGGCATCGGCTGGCTGAAGGCCCTCAACCAAGTGAATGTGCATGGTAGAGAAGAAAGAAGTGTCTGTTTCAAATTCCAATTCCGGATATCTTTCTTCTGTTCCATCGGGATGCTCAATGGCGAGTTCGGTAAAGTAACCGCTCGCTATCGAGTTGGAAGATAAACTCATGGATTCTATACCATCGAGGTTTGTAGCCAACCGTTGCTGGAAGGGTTGCAAACGGGGGCCACTCATCATGTTGCCAATCTCAATCAAGTTTTCGTAGCGTGAAGCGCGACTCTTCAGAATATCCATTTGACTTCGGGCCACGGTGGTGGCATATACCAATGCCAACGACAACATGAATTGCAAGGTTACAAGCGCTTGTATGAGGTGTTGCTTACCCCTGCCGGCATATTGTTTGCGGAATTCACTCAGTGATTGTTTGGATAACCGGTGACTGATGTATAGGCCCGGTACAACGGCCAATAGCAAGGCGAAGCACAACAACAACGGAAGCACTTGCCAACTGAAGAAGAAACCATACGTCAGATGGCTGGGAAGCAACTTGTTGAACAAAATCAGCACATCATTGATAAGCAAGAGCGACAATAAGAAAGAAATCAATACAGTGGCGGTTGCATCCCAGAATAGTTGCAACCGTATTTCCTTTAGTTTGGCGCCCATCAACTTTTCTATATGAATCATCTTGAGTTGTTGTAAGGTACGGCTCAAGTTCAGATTGCTATAATTGAAACAAGCAATGACCAATACCAACAAGGCCGAAATCAAAGCTATGTAAAGCAATTGCACATTCGTATGATGGAAGAAAGGCAAAGGCAGTTCTTGCGAGTTGGGGTTATCATTAAAATAAATCTCCTTGATGGGGTCGATGTGGTATTCCGTTTGTCCGGGCAGAAGAGTAGGAATCTTGTCATCCTTTATCTTCTTCAACAAGGCTTCTATATCGGTATTTTCCTTCAATTTTAACAGAGTGGGGCCACCGTAATAGTTGGCTCCAATGGAGGTAAGCGCATCGAACTGCAAGAAGGACTGTGGACGGTTCTCTACTACGGCAACTACCTGATAGGATTTTCTGTTTCCCTCCAACGTGGTTGTCTCGATGATTTCTCCTATGGCACTCCGGTCACCGAACACCCGTTTGGCGCAGTCGGCACTCAAGGCCAACTTATCAGGTGCTTCCAGCGCCTCCTTCAGATTCCCTTCTATCGTTTTATAATCAAAGAACTGAAGCAGTGTGGCATCGGTTCGTACGAATAAGGCATCTGTTACCGTTTGTTCCCCGTATTGCAGATAAGCCACATCCATGGAATTGATGCGGAGAATTTGTTCCACCTCGGCATAGCTGTCTTTTATTCGGTTCGAAGCATCAACAGATATAAATGGTACTTTCTTCCCCTCTTCCATCGGAGAGTCCTGTCGCAGAATGTAGATGTTCTCCCGATGGGGGTTAGTACTTTCAATGTTGTATTCATGAATAAAATAAGTAACCAATAGATTGGTACATGCCAGCCCTACTGTAAGACTGAACAAGGAAATGCAGAAATACAGCTTGTTTCTCCACCAATTCCGAAGCGTTAATTTCAGATAGATATTCATCACTTTTATTTTTTAGATTTCTTTTTACTATTCACTCTTCACCACATCCGCCGGATTTTCGTTGGCGGCTTTCCAAACACGGTGGCCTATACTGATGGTGATAACCAGGGCGATGCTTATAAATATAATGGCAAATGGAAGGATGCCTATCTCTACTTGGCGGTTATAG
>JAFUNS010000034.1 GCA_017472925.1 Bacteroides sp.
ACTTCGTTAAGGGGAGCCTCAACTGCTTCCTGACGGTAGCCACGACGGTGGAGTGATTCTCCCGAACTGTCGAGTGAAAGGGTACACTTGTCTTCGGCTACGTGGATGTTGAGCAGTACATCCGGATTGTTGATGCGTACAGAAGGACGTTCACCGGTCTTGTCACGGAAATAGTCGGCAATAGCGTCTTTTACTTTATATGCCACAAACTTGGAGTGGCGGAATTCGTTGGAGAACACTACGGCATCAATGGCAAAGCTTTTGTTTACATCCAAATAGTTTTCCCATTCAATGGCTTTTACATTGTCATACACTTCATCGGCGGTTTGTGCCTTGAAATGCTTGATGGGTTTCAATATGCGGATGGCGGTACGCAGACAGAAGTTTGCTTTATACAGCATTTCCTTGTCTCCGGTGAAAGCCACCATACGGTTTCCTATCTCTATATTACTGGCACCCAGTTCCGTCAGTTCTTTCGCCAACACTTCTTCCAACCCTTGGAAGGTTTTGGCCACCAACTCGAATTCCTGCTTCATTGTAGTTGATAATTACGTAATTTTCAATTAATGTGCAAATGTAGTGAAATTCTTGGGATTGTCGGTGTTGTGGGTGTAAATATTATCGCTTATGCTGTACAATTCTTGCTCCTGCAGGAACATCCTCTGTCACCCAGAGGTTAGCACCTATGGTAACTCCCTTGCCAATGGTTACCCGTCCTAAGATGGTAGCATTGGAGTAGACTATCACATCGTCTTCCAAAATAGGGTGACGGGGAATCCCCTTTATGGGGTTTCCGTTATCGTCCAATGGAAAACTTTTGGCACCGAGGGTTACACCTTGGTAAAGCTTTACGTTATTGCCGATGATGCAGGTCGCCCCAATCACCACCCCTGTGCCGTGGTCGATGGTGAAGTGATGGCCTATCTGTGCGCCCGGATGGATGTCGATGCCCGTTTCAGAGTGTGCCATTTCCGTAATGATACGGGGGATGAGAGGCACACCGAGCACTAAGAGTTCATGAGCAATTCGATAGTTGCTGATGGCACGGATGGCGGGATAGCAACTGATAATCTCCCCAAAGCAGGTTGCCGCCGGGTCTCCATAATAGGCAGCTTCTACATCGGTTGCCAAGATACGTCGCATTTCGGGCAATTTACTAATGAAACGTGCCGCCAAGAATGCCGCTGTTTCCCTTGAAGGTTCTTCATTGCTTATTTTCAGTCCGTTGTTCGATTGCCCGAAACACAATCCTGCTTGAATCTGTTCGGTCAGCAGATTATACAGATTTTCCACATTTACTCCAATGTGATAGGGAATGGTATGCTTGTTTACCGTTGACTTCCCAAAGTATCCGGGGAAAAGAATGGCTCTTGACAAGTCTACAATCTGTTGCAAAGAGACGGAAGAGGGTAGGGGGTCTCCTTCTTTATGTTGGTGGAACAATCCTTTGTACGACTGGCTGTCCGATAGTTCGTCTACCGCTTGCGTCAGGATACGGGAGTAATCAAATGAATTCATAATCTGCTAAATTTCGAGCAAAAGTAGATAAAATACGTAGCATAAGCAACAAAAAGTATGATTATTGAAGATAATCGCTTATTTTTGCAGTAAATTAACAACTATGGTGAATACAAAGAATCCCTTTGCACATAAAGCGAAGCAGCAAGGCAAAAAGAAACCCACCGGCAAACGGGTGGGTAAGTCCAAACCGGAAAAGGCAAATAACCAATTGAACCGGCGGGTGAAGTAATTTAGCTTTACTTCGCCAACTCAAAATCCAACTGCTTCCGCTCCAAGTTGGCACGAGCTACCTTGATGCGGATAGGGTCGCCCAAGCTGTAAGTCTTACGATAGCGGCGACCGGTGAGGCAATAGGCTTTTTCGTCGAAATCGTAATAGTCATCGTCGAGGTCACGCATCGGAATCATGCCTTCGCACTTGTTCTCGTTGATTTCCACATATACGCCCCATTCGGTGACACCCGAAATGGTACCGTCGAATTCTTGTCCCAGGCGGTCTTTCATAAATTCCACTTGCTTGTACTTGATGCTGGCCCGTTCGGCATTCGCAGCTATCTGTTCCATTTCCGAACTATGGTCGCACATGTCCTCGTACTTGGCCTCTTGTACGCTTCGTCCACCGGCCAAGTAACGGCTGAGCAAACGGTGTACCATCATATCGGGGAAACGACGGATGGGAGAGGTGAAGTGGGTATAGTAATCGAATGCCAAGCCGTAATGTCCGATGTTATGGGTAGAATAGCGGGCTTTCTGCATGGCTTTCAATGACACCATTTCAATGAGGTTCTGTTCTTTCTTGTTCTTGACTTGGGCCAACAGCTTATTGATGGATTTGGAAACTTCCGTCTTGCTGCCCGAAGTGCGGATCTTATAGCCGAAGCGGTTGACAAACCAATTGAGGTTTTCCAACTTGTCGGGCTCGGGAAGGTCGTGTATACGATAGGGGAACACCTTGGCCTTCTTGTTCTTGGGCACTTTGCCGATACATTCGGCTACGGTGCGGTTGGCCAGCAGCATGAACTCTTCAATCAGCTTGTTGGCCTCCTTCGATTCCTTGAAATAGACACTGAGTGGTTTGCCCTTTTCGTCTATTTCGAAGCGTACTTCCACACGGTCAAAGTCGATGGCTCCGGAAGCCATGCGGTTCTTGCGCAGGATTTGTGCCAACTTGTTGAGTTGCAGGATTTCTTCCTTATAGTCTCCCTCGCCGGTTTCAATCACGGCCTGTGCTTCTTCGTATGTAAAGCGGCGGTCGCTCTTGATAACGGTCTTTACGATGCGCGAGTGTTTCACTTCGGCCTTGTCGTTCATTTCGAAGACAGCCGAGTAGGCCAACTTCTCTTCGTTTGGACGGAGTGAGCAGAGCAGGTTGCACAAGCGTTCGGGGAGCATGGGGATGGTACGGTCTACCAGATAGACCGAAGTGGCACGCTTCTCGGCTTCCTTGTCGATAACGCTTCCTTCCTTCACATAATGGGTAACATCGGCAATGTGTACACCCACTTCCCACAAGCCCGGCTTGAGCGGACGGATGGAAAGGGCATCGTCAAAGTCCTTGGCATCCTTGGGGTCGATGGTAAAGGTGGTTACATCCCGGAAGTCCTCGCGCTCGTTGTAATCTTCGGGCAGAATGATGTCCGGAATCTTGTCGGCAGCCGCTTCCACATTCTTGGGATATATATAAGGTAATCCATATTCGGCCAGGATGGCGTGCATTTCAGTGTCATTGTCGCCTGTTTGTCCAAGGATATCCACCACTACACCAATGGGGTTTTTGGCATCTTGTGGCCATTCCACTACTCGCACAACGGCCTTGTCTCCGTTCTTGCCGCCCTTCAGCTTGTCTTTCGGGATGAAGATGTCATTGGCCAGTGTCCGGTTTTCGGTCAACAGGAATGCATAATACTTGTCTACTTTCAGAATGCCTACAAAGGTATCGTTGGCCCGTTCGATGATTTCAATCACCTCGCCTTCGGGATTGCGGCGCTTGCGCTTGGCGCAAAGCACAATCTTTACCTTGTCGTTGTTCATGGCATGCATGGAGTTCCGTTCGGCAATGAGGATGGGTTCGCCACCATCATCGGGAATGAAGGAATTCTTTCCGTTGCTTTTCCGACAGAAAGTACCGGTCATGGTGAGTCCATGGTCATTGAGCATATATCGTCCTTGCTCGGGTGTTTGCAGGAATGCATCTTCAATCATTTCGTGGAGGATGTCCATACAAAGCATCTTGAGCGGATGGGTTGTGAGGTTCAGTGAATGGAAAATTTGTTTGGTTCCGAACGAGTCATTCGGCCGCATTTGGAAGAAGGTAATCAGCTTTTCGGCCAGCTGACTTTTCTTCATGTGCTTGCCTGCTTTTTTTTCTTTCTTTTTAGACATAGCGATATCTGTTTAGTATAACTCTTACAAAGTAAACGAATTTTCAGTAAAATAAGTTGTATGGAAGTGTAAAAAAGTTTAATCCGGCCAATTATTTCAGATATATCGGACAATTTTTCCCCATCCTGTTACAATTAACCCAAATAATTCACCTCTTTCACCAATTTTTCTACTTGCGTCTGTCATGCTTTCGCTAATTTTGTAACAGACAATTAGTAAACAATCTGTATGATATGAAAAAAGTGACATTTCTTTTTCTTTTATTTGCATGGTTCATGTGTAGTAGCTGTACCAACCAGTCAAACATGGGCTATGTACCTGTGAGTGGAGAAGGAAAGATTTATTATGAAGAGAAGGGGGAGGGTGAACCGTTGATATTGCTTCACGGACACTCGCTCGACACCCGTATGTGGGATTTGCAATTCGATGAGTTTGCCCGGCATTATCGTACCATCCGGATGGACTTTCGCGGTTATGGCCGTTCCTCGAAGCAAACGGAGACCTTCCAGTTCACCCATTTGGATGACTTGTTGGCGGTAATGGACTATCTCAAGATAGAGAAAGCGCATATTGTAGGACTCTCCATGGGCTCGTTTGTAGCGGGCGATATGGTGGCCATGGCACCCGAACGAATGCTTTCGTGCGTGATGGCCAGTGGGGGCATCCGTTCGGTACAAGGTCCTTCCGAACCGATGGGAGCCGAAGAAAGTGCCCGGCGCGACAAGGAAATAGCCGAACTGAAAGCCAAAGGTATTGATGTATATAAACGCGAATGGCTGGAAACGTTGATATCCGATGGTGGTTCCCGTCGGGAAGAGATGCGGAAACCCTTGTGGCAGATGATAGACGATTGGGATGCCTGGCAACCCCTCCACAAGGAAGTGCGTATGTTCTGGGCTCGCGAGGCATGGAAACGGTTGGAAGAAACTTGTCCGTCTGTCCCTACCTTGATGCTACGCGGAGACTCCAAGGGCGAAGGGAAGCCCTATTCGCCCAAGGAACTGAAATACTTGCCGAATGGAACGGCCTTATTACTTCCCGATTGCGGACACATGATGAACATGGAACAACCCGAAACCTTCAACCGGACGGTATTGCAATTTTTAGATGGAATAAAATAAAAGTATACAAATATGAAAAGAATCAGTTTATTGTTGTGTTGGATAATGTTGCTTTGTATAGGTGCAAAGGCAGAGAACTATCCGTATAGAAGTGATGTATTGTGGGTAACCGTGCCCAATCATGCCGACTGGTTATACAAAACCGGTGAAAAGGCTACCGTAGATATTCAGTTGTATCAATATGGTATCCCGCAAGATGGAGTAACCATCAGTTATGAATTGGGTGATGACCTGATGCCGGCCGATGCCAAAGGCGAAGTGGTGTTGAAGAAAGGAAAGGCCACCATTGCTATGGGAACCATGAAGAAACCGGGATTCCGCGATTGCCGGATGACCGTGAAATTGGGTAAT
This sequence comes from Bacteroides sp., assembly GCA_017472925.1. Taxonomy (GTDB): domain Bacteria; phylum Bacteroidota; class Bacteroidia; order Bacteroidales; family Bacteroidaceae; genus Phocaeicola. The sequence continues at coordinate 5,375 of JAFUNS010000034.1, forward strand.
CAGACCTATAAACATCATGTAAAGGTAGGCTTCTCGGTCGACAAGATTCAGCCCTATACTAAGATGCCGGCCGATTTCCAGGATTTTTGGAAGAAGAACAAGGAAGAATTGGCTGCTTTCCCCCTTACCTATACCAAAGAAATGGTGAAAGAATATTGCACGAACAAGATTGACTGCTACCTCATCAAATTGCCCGTAAACAAGCGCGGTCAAGCCGTATATGGCTATCTTACGTATCCCAAGAATGCAAAGAAAGGCAGTTGTCCTGTGGTGCTTTGCCCTCCGGGAGCCGGTATCAAGACCATCAAGGAACCCATGAAGCGCAAGTATTATGCCGAACAGGGGTGCATCCGCTTAGAAATAGAAATCCACGGATTGAATCCTACCATGACTACCGAAGAGTTCAAGGATATCAGTACGGCCTTTGGTCACGAAAGCAATTACTTGAATATCAACCTGGACAATAAGGATAATTACTACATGAAGCGTGTGTACCTGGCTTGTGTTCGTAGCATCGATTTGCTGACTTCCTTTCCCGAATGGGACGGTAAGAATGTCATTGTACAAGGAGGTAGCCAGGGTGGGGCCTTGGCATTGGTGACAGCCGGTCTCGACGAACGTGTAACTCAATGTGTAGCCAATCATCCGGCATTAAGCGATATGGCAGGTTTCGAAGCCGGTCGTGCTGACGGTTATCCGCACTTCTCTCGTACACCGGGTATGTGTACCCCCGAAAAGGTAAAGACCATGGCCTATTATGATGTAGTGAACTTTGCCCGCCTGGTGAAGGCCGAAACCTACATCACCTGGGGATACAACGACGATGTATGTGCACCCACTACCAGCTATGCAGCCTACAACGTGCTCACTTGCCCCAAGGAAGCCCTCATCACTCCCATCAACGAACACTGGACTTCGGAAGTGACCGAGAAAGGACAATTGGAGTGGATTCTGAAGCATTTGAAGTAAAAATAGATTTTAATATCATTCCAACAATTAATCAACACTTTCCGCTAATTATTACACCTGTAGGAGGGTGGATTATACTATTTTTGTGGTATAAAACTAAAAAACGAGTATATGAAGAAGACAATTAAAATTCTATGGGGAGTATTGATCTTTTTGATTATAACATTGATATTCCTATTTATTCCGATTGGAAAGGCTACGGCCCAAACGGCACCTTACAAAATATGGTACAACCAACCGGCCCAATATTGGGAAGAGGCTTTACCGATAGGTAACGGTCGCATTGCTGCTATGGTATTCGGTAATCCGGAAACAGAACAAATCCAGTTGAACGAAGAGACGGTATCTGCCGGTTCACCTTATCAGAACTATAATCCGGAAGGTAAGGCCGCACTTGCCGAAATCCGTCGGTTGATATTCGAAGGGAAATACGAGGAAGCCCAATTGATGGGAGGCGAAAAGTTATTGTCTCAAGTGGGAAACGAAATGCCATACCAAACAGTGGGCAGTCTGCACATCCGCCACGAAGGACATAAAGAATACACCGATTTTTATAGAGATCTCGATATAGACCAGGCCATTTCTACCACTCGCTACAAAGTGAACGGAGTGGAATTGGTGCAAGAGGCTTTCGCTTCGTTTACCGACCAATTGATTATAGTCAATATCCGCAGCTCCAAGCCTAAAGGCATCAATTGCGAATTGTATTTTACCACTCCCATGCCCGACCCTAAAGTCAGCATCCAATCCAAGAATATGCTTCGGTTGGAAGGCATAACCAAAGGAAGCAAATTCTTCCCGGGAAAGGTACATTATTGTGCCGACTTGAAAGCTAAGAATCGCGGTGGACGGATTGTTGCTTCAGATACATTGCTTCAGGTAAAGGATGCTTCGGAATTGACACTCTATATTTCGATGGCCACCAATTTTGTAAACTATAAAGATATTTCGGGAAATCCATACGAACGTAACGCAGCCTATATGAAGAATGCCGGAAAGAATTATCAGAAGGCAAAGACTGCTCATATCAATTATTATAAGGAGCAATACAACCGGGTGAAGTTTGACTTGGGGTGGACTGCACAAGCAGATAAACCGATGGATGTACGTATCAAAGAATCGTCGCAAGCATTCGACCCCCATTTGTTGGCGCTTTATTTTCAGTTTGGACGTTACTTGCTCATATCTTCTTCCCAACCGGGATGTCAGCCTGCTAATCTGCAAGGCAAGTGGAATGCCAAAGTCAATCCGCCTTGGGGATGTAACTATACCACCAATATCAATGCGGAAATGAATTATTGGCCGGCCGAACTGACAAACTTATCGGAATTGCACCAACCTTTCATCAAGATGGTGCAGGAATTGAGTGAAAACGGTAAGGAGGCTGCCCGCGAAATGTATGGTTGCCGGGGATGGGTATTGCATCACAATACCGACTTGTGGCGTATGACCGGTGCGGTAGACCGTGCTTATTGTGGCATTTGGCCGACCTCCAATGCATGGCTGTGCCAACATTTGTGGGACAGATATTTGTATTCGGGTGATAAGGAATTCCTGAAGGAAGCTTATCCCATGATGAAGAGTGCATCCGAATTCTTTGTGGATTTCTTGGTTGAAGACCCCCGTACAGGTTATTTGGTGGTTACTCCATCCAATTCGCCGGAGAATGCTCCACGTTGGATAAAGAAGAAGAGCAATGTCTTTGCTGGTATCACTATGGATAATCAGTTGGTGTTCGATTTGTTCACCAATACCACAGAAGCAGCAGAAATATTAGGCTTGGACACTCAGTTTACAGATACATTAAAAGCCATGCGCAAGCGTTTGCCACCCATGCAGGTGGGGCAATATGGCCAGTTGCAGGAATGGTTTGAAGATTGGGACCATCCCGAAGACCATCACCGTCACATTTCCCATCTGTGGGGATTGTATCCGGGGTATCAGATTTCGCCATATCGTTCACCCATATTGTTCGAAGCGGCACGCAATACCCTCATTCAACGGGGTGACCCTTCTACCGGTTGGTCTATGGGATGGAAAGTCTGCTTCTGGGCCCGTATGTTGGACGGTGACCATGCCTACAAACTGATAAAGAACCAATTGAATTATGTCAGTCCCGAAATACAAAAAGGACAAGGAGGGGGTACTTATCCCAATTTGTTCGATGCTCATCCGCCTTTCCAGATTGATGGTAACTTTGGATGTACGGCAGGTATAGCCGAAATGCTTCTCCAAAGTCACGATGGAACTGTACATTTGTTGCCGGCCTTGCCATCCGAATGGAAAGAAGGCAGCATTAAGGGACTCCGTTCTCGCGGTGGATTTGTGATAGAAGAGTTGGCTTGGAAAGAAGGCAAGTTAGTGAAAGCCGTTATCCGTTCTACCATCGGTGGTAATTTGCGTCTGCGTTCTTATACCGAATTGTCGGCCGAAGGCTTGTTCAAAGCAGAAGGAGAAAACAGCAATCCTTTGTTTAAGCAACAGCAAATAGCCCGTCCTATGATTAGCGAAAAGGCTCCTTTGAAAGGTGTTGAACTGCAAAGCAGTCATTTGTATGATTGCACGACAGAACCGGGACAGGTGTTGGTTATATTGGGTAAATAAGTTGACATTAATTTAGTAGAAATCTCTTATACATGTTTTATAGTTAAATAGAGGTAATTAATCGTTTCCGTTAGAAATCCTCACTCGAAGTGATTCGGGTGGGGATTTTTTCTATTTGAGAGAAAATACACCATTCCCGATAATTAATACACCAGTGGAAATGAAAAGAAAGGGAACTTTGTAACAGGAATTATAAATCTATTAATTAATGAATATGAAATACATTTTCACACATGCATTTGTCCTGTTTACCATGTGGCTTGGAATGACAGGATGTGGGAGCAATGGTACAACAACTTCCCATAAAACAGAAGCCCCCGAAAATACTAAAAACGAAGAAGTAGTGCAAGACGTAATCAAAGCAGACATTGTGGTTGCTCAAGACGGTACAGGAGACTATACCACTTTACAAGCGGCCATTAATGCTGTACCGGATAATGGTAAAGAACGTTTTGTTATACTAATAAAGAATGGTAAATACGACCAGGAGAAGTTAATTGTACCTAAGTCTAAGACTTATCTTACTATTAAGGGAGAAGACCGGGAAAAGACTATTGTCAGCTATCATATGTATGATTGTAACAGTCCCGAATCCGGAAACAAATGTCCGGCAGAAGCTTGGCTGTTGTGGAAAGACAATAAGGACTTAGTTTATACATCGGCCACATTGACCGTCTTGGCAGATCATTTCCGTATGGAAAATCTGACATTGCAGAATACAGCCGGACCTGTAGGCCAAGCCTTGGCTATCTCTATGCAAGGGGATAAAGGAGTATATCTGAACTGTAATTTCTTGGGCTATCAGGATACAATGTTGCTTCGCGAAAACGGTGACCGCCAATATATTGAAAATTGTTTGGTATTGGGTCGCACTGATTATATCTATGGTAGCGGTATCGGCTATTTTCAGAACTGTGAAATACGAAGTTGGGGCGGTGGATGGATTACGGCTCCTGCTACTAATAAGGAGCAAGCATATGGTTTTGTTTTTAATGAATGTAAATTCACTTATGTAGCCAATAGTCCGAGAAAGGGCGATGATGGTCATCCGATTGCCATCGGTCGCCCGTGGCACAATTATCCGAAAGTAGCCATTCTGAATTCTTCTTATTGCGATGAGATGCATCCCGAGGGTTGGCCTACCACTTGGAACATGGAATATGCACCTACCAGCCCGGATTTACACCTGTATGAATATAATAATACAGGAAAACGGGCAGACATGAGTCAGCGTGCCAAATGGGTTGGCATTAAAGAACTGACAAGTGAAGAAGCGAAGGCCTATACCGTTCAGGCTGTATTAGGAGATATAAACGAATGGTAATTATGCAAAGATACTTAAAAATAAGTGTTTACTACATTTTTTGGATGTGGATATGTGCTTGCTCTTCAGAAGAAAAGGAAGTACATATCCCATTAGAAATCTCAAAGGAAAGCATTGTTGCATCCAATGAAGGGTTGGTTTCGGAAGTTACGGTTACTACTTCGCGAGCATGGAAAATTACGGTTGATGCAGCATGGGTTAAATTTTCCCCATCGTCAGGACAAGGGACTGAAAAAGTATCGATAAAAGTATATTCCAACCAATCGGAAGAAGAAAGAAAAACAATCGCTTATTTTTCTACCGATACAGAAACGGTACAAATGTCTGTGTCTCAGTCGGGGGTTGTGCCTGTTATCCAAGTTTCTCCTGTCCAAAAGAACGTTCGCTCATCTGGTGAGGAGTTTAATGTATCTATACAGAATGCAGACGGAGGCTGGGAAGTGGAAATACCCGCTTCTGTCCAATCGTGGATTACTTTGAATACGAAAGATGCCAAGACAGCTGTTTTTACGGCCAAACTGAATAATAACGGTGTAAAAAGAACCGGTGAGCTGCTGTTTAAAGACACCCAAATGGGGAAGGTGGCAAAATTGGCAGTCAGTCAGGATGTTTTCACTTCGACTGTGGCCAATAAAAAGTGGTCGGAAGTTGCAACGAGGTTATCGGATTCATGGTACGCCACCAACGAAGCGAAAGAAGTGGCCGAAAATGTATTGCTTTATCAAAAGGATTGTGGTGGATGGTATAAGAATATAGAAATGCATCATCTGTTGACAGACAAAGAGAAAGAAGCGGTGAAGGCTACCAAATCAGAAAAAGCTTGTTTTGATAATGGGGCTACAACAACCGAACTTCGGTTCTTGGCCAAAATGTATAAACAGAATCCTGATGATAGATATAGAAAAGCCTTTATCAAAGGTTTGGATTATATCATGAATGCCCAATACTCCAGTGGAGGGTGGCCGCAATATTATCCATTAAGAGGAGGGTATAGTGACAATATTACTTTCAATGATGATTTGATGGTAAACCTGCTCCGGCTATTAAAGGATGTATATCAAAAACAAAACGATTTCATTTCTATAGTTGAAGAAGAAACCATACAAAAGGCAAGGACCATCTTTGATAAAGGAGTAGACTGTATTTTGAAATGTCAGATTGTAGATGATGGAATCAAAACATTCTGGTGTGCCCAACATGACCCAACAACGTTGGATCCTGCTGTAGGTCGTCCTCATGAATTCCCTTCTTTCTCAGGAATGGAAGGTTCGGAAGTTTTAGAATTCTTAATGGAAATTGAAAATCCTACAACAGAGATAAAAGAAGCTGTTGTTGCGGCTGCCAATTGGTTGGAAGCGCATAAAATTCTCAATAAGAAAGTGGTCGATGTAAAGGATGCATCGGGACAGACAATAGACCGGAAAGTAGAAGACCGTACAGGGGAAGATATGTGGGGACGCTTCATTCAGTTGGGTGGTGAGGTGGCCAAACGGGTATATACTCACATGTTCAATAATGTTTTGGGCGATAAGAAAGGATGGATAACATTGGACGATGGTACTCGCATTATTTATCAGTATAAAAATAATGCCGAAGAATCGTATAATCCGGCCAAAGCTTATCAGCCTATTTATGGTATTTATGACTCATCGCGCCCTTTCCTGCTTTATCGTTTTTTATATGTATACGAGGATGCTCCTACTTACACAGATAAGAATGGATACGAAGTTCCTACTTCGTTGGATGCTTCGAACAGGAAAAGTTACCAATACGTAGGAAATTGGCCGCAAAAAATATTGCGTGAGAAATATCCGGAATGGAAAAACAAACATGGAATATAAAAATGAATGTCCGCTAAATATTCCACCAATTCCGATAAATAGTCTCCCATTCCTTTATAGGGCAAAACTAATTTTACATGGTGAAACAATAGGAACAATCATTTATTATTGTTAAATTAAATAATACTATTATGAAACAAGAACTTTACAAAGTGAAAAGCAGGATACTCCTGTTTATGGCACTGTTACTGATGGTGCCTGTCGGAGTGCTTGCACAAAGTATTACCGTAAAAGGTAATGTAACAGATTCTTCCGGTGAGCCGATTATTGGTGCAACCGTTACCGAAAAGGGAAGAACCGGAAATGGTGTAGTGACCGATTTGGACGGTAATTTCTCTTTGAGTGTACAGAAGGGGAAGAAAATTGTCATTACTTATGTCGGAATGAAAACCGAAGAAGTAACAGCCATTGCCGGAAAGATTCTAAAGATTGTCATGGAAGATGATGCACAGACTTTGGCTGAAGTAGAAGTGGTGGCTGTGGGTTATGGTAGCGCACGTAAGCGCGACTTGACCGGAGCGATTGCTTCAGTAGGTGAAAATACATTGAAGAACATTACCACCACTTCGGCATCCAGCGCCATTACCGGTCGTTTGGCAGGGGTTAACGTTGTAACTTCAGAAGGTTCACCCGATGCTTCGGTGAAAATCCGTGTACGTGGGGGTGGCTCCATTACCCAGAGTAATGATCCGTTGTTCATTGTCGATGGATTTGAAGTAAGCAATATTGATGACATCCCGCCAACCGATATTGAAAGTATCGACGTATTGAAGGATGCTTCTTCTACAGCCATCTATGGTGCTAAGGGTGCAAACGGTGTAATCCTCGTTACAACCAAAAGTGGACGTAAAGGAAGAACAGAAGTGACTTTGAATGCTTCGGTAGGTTTCAGTCAATTCTATAATGAAACCGAAGTACTTTCTCCATACGAATATGTGTATCTGCAACGTGAATTGGACCCGAGTGAAAACGCAGGTTTCTTCAATCGTTACGGACGTTGGGAAGATATTGATATTTACAAGGCACGTACTGGTGCCAACTGGCAAGACCAACTGTTTGGCAATACAGGTGTAAAGCAGAGTTATAATATAGGTATAAATGGGGGTAGCGAAGATTTGACATATAGTTTGAACTTTACGCACGATGATGAAAGTTACATCATGAAGCAATCAAACTTCAAGCGTGATAACTTGAACCTGAAACTGAGCAAAAGATTCAATAAGGCGCTCCGATTGGACTTCAACGCAAAGATGACTCATCGTGTCATTGATGGTCCGAGCGTTTCAAATGGTAGTAAGTTGCGTGATGCCGTGAAGTATCCGAATGTAGGTTCATTGACCGACTTGACCAGTGAGGATTTGATGGGCGACAACCAAGTATTGATTGAAAATATCACCAATTTGAATGACCCGTTGTTCAACATAGAGAACGAATACAAGAAACAGACCAAGTTCAGCAACAGTTATAATGTGGCTTTGATTTGGGATGTGATTGAAGGATTGCAATGGCGTGCGGAAGGTACTTATGGATATGCTTATGACCGGACAGACAATATCTTTTTGAAAAATACGGGTGAGGCCAATAGTAAGGCTGGACAACCGGTAGCTTATCGTCAGTATTGGACAGGTAACAACTGGACGTTGCGTACTACTTTGAACTACAAGTTCGATATTGCCGAAAAGCATAAGTTTGACATCCTTGCCGGTATGGAAGGCCGCAGCAGCGAACGCGATGAAATGAAAATCAATGCTGACTATTTCCCCGGCGACTATACGGTGGACAACATCTTGGCTATGTGGAACAACGGTACATCCGAACCCACTTATACCACTATCAGCGAACCGAGCCGTACAATGTCCTATTTCGGTCGTGCCAACTACGTGTTGAATGATCGTTATTACTTGGCGTTTACACTTCGTGCCGATGGTACCAATGTATTCTCGAAAGGCAATAAATGGGGTATCTTCCCGGCCGGATCATTGGCTTGGCGTATCAGCGACGAAGCGTTTATGGAAAATACCAAGAGCTGGTTGAGTAACCTGAAACTCCGTGCCAGTTACGGTAAGTCGGGTAACGCACGTGTAGGTTCGTACTGGCGTCAGACTTACAGCCCGGTGACTTCTACCAATAACCTTTATTATCCGAATGAACAAGGACAAAGTTCTTTGCAGACAGCTAACACACTGCGAAACGAGAACTTGACATGGGAAACCAAGTATTCGGCTAACGTTGGTTTGGATTTCGGTTTCTGGAACAACCGCATGAACGTGACATTGGACTACTATAACGATGTGACCAAGGATTTGATTATGCAAGTGCAGCTTCCATCGAACTCTGGTTACTCCAACCAGTATCAGAACTTGGGTCAGACTACCAACCGTGGGCTTGAATTGACCTTGAATGCTAATCTGATTCAGAAGAAAGATTTCTTCTTGGATTTCAACTTCAACATTTCGTTCAATAAGAACAAGGTGGATAAGCTGTATGGAGGCGACCAGAACGAAATGATTATCCAAGGTGGATGGACTACATTAGGCTCGGATAACTATCGTATTTTTGTAGGCGATGAAGTAGGTTTGATGTACGGTTATGTATGCGATGGCTTCTACTCATTCGATGACTTTGTATTCGATGAAGGAACCATGCGATGGAAATTGGCTACCGACGAGAACGGAAAGAACATTGCTCCCGACTGTACAGGTGTGTTGACTAATAGTGGTCAGTATTTCGGTCCCGGACACTTGAAGCTGAAGGATTTGAACGGTGACGGTGTAATCGATGCCGACAATGACCGTAAGGTTATTGGCCGTGCACAACCCAAGCATACCGGTGGTTTCGGTATAACTACCGGCTGGAAGGGATTTGATTTGACTGCTCTCTTTAACTGGTCTTACGGAAATGATATATTCAATATCAGCAAATTGGACTATTCTTCATTCCGTTTGTCACAGCGTTATCAGAATATGTGTACCGAAATGTCATTAGACAAGCGTTTCACCACCATCGACCCCGAAACCGGTCAGAACATCTATTACGGACAGTTTGCTAATCCGGAACGTTTGAAGGAAGTGAATGCCAATGCCACTATGTGGCATCCGTTGTGCAACCATGCTGCACCTACCGACTGGGCGGTAGAAGATGGCTCGTTCCTCCGTTTGGGTACGCTTTCTTTGGGTTATACATTGCCCAAGAACTTTACCCGTAAGTTTGGTGTGAAGAATTTGCGTGTATATGCTACAGGCAATAACCTCTTCTGCTGGACAAGCTATAGCGGACAAGACCCGGAAGTGAGCACCAACGGAAACCAGATGGCTATGGGCTGGGACTTCTCGGCTTACCCCAAATCAAGATCTTATCTTTTCGGTCTTAATGTAACATTCTAAATTTAAGGACTTATGAAAATACATAAATTAATATATTTCCTGTTGGCAGGAAGTTTCGCATTGACTTCTTGCGAGGATTTCTTGGAAACAGAATCTCCATCACAGCAAACCAGTCAGGTGGTTTATGAAAACGAAGGTATGGCACGTTCGGCCATCATGGGTGTGTACTCCCAACTTTCCGGAACGTATGTATACGGACAGAAGATGTCAGTAAACTGGCAAGGAGTATCAGATATTGAATTGGCAAGTGGTTATGATGATGACCCTTCGCTGGAAAAGAGTTCGGATACAGGTGCAGCCAATTATTGGAGCGACTGGTATAACCACACCGTGAAATGGGAACATTTGTTCAAGATGGCCGAATTGGCAAGTACAGCCGTAGAAGGCCTGCGAAACTCTTCCAAACTGGAAACCTCGGCCACCTTGCGCCACTTCCTGGGCGAAGCGCTCACATTGCGATCCATCGCCTACTTTGAATTGGCACGTCGCTGGGGAGACATCCCGTTCAAGGAAAGTACAGCAAGTTCAGACTTGTCGAATGTATATATGGGCAAGACTTCTCGTGACAGTATCTACACTTGCATCATCAAGGACATGCAGGAAGCCATTGAATATCTACCCTGGATGGGACAAGGCGAATACAATGCCGAACGTATCACCAAGGGATTTGCCAAAGGTATGTTGGCCCGTATGGCTTTGACAGCCGGTGGTTGGTCGGTTCGCGATGGAAATCAATTCCCCGACTCAAATGTAGAGCATTATCCTAATGTAGAAGGTAACCCAGGTATGGCAGAGTTAAACGGTTATTATGTAGGTCGTCCCAAAAACTGGCGTGACTTCTATGAAATAGCAGAAAAGGAATGTGCCGAATTGATAGGCGATCCTGAAAATCCACATGCGCTTGATCCGGATTATGGAAACATCTGGAAGACTGTTTGTGCACTCGGATATAGCGCCTGCAATGAAAATATGTTCGAAATTGCCAATGGTGTGGGCTATACCGGCGATATCGGTTCGTTGATGGGACGTCCGCAAAGCTCCAATATCGGATTTGGTTCACAAGGTTTTGGTAGCACTTATGTATGTACCAATGGTTATTATTTCTATTCGTTCGACCCGGACGATACTCGTCGTGAATATGCATGCTATTGGCCGAATTACGAAAAAGACAGTAAAGTGGGCTATAACCGCGAAAAGATGAGAAACAACATCATGAGCGTAAACCTTGGCAAATGGTGCTTCCACTGGACTTCGGATGCATACAAGGCATTGGTGGCTACAGCCAGCGGACGTACCTCAACCGGTATCAACTGGATTCTGATGCGTTATTCAGACATCCTCCTTATGTTTGCCGAAGCACGCTATATGCTCGATAAAGGTGTGGATGCAGTAGATGCTACAGCAGGACTCAGTGCATCTCAAGCACTCGAAATGGTACGTGCACGCGCTTTCGGTGCCGGCTCTCCGAAGGTTAAAGACTATGACAAGAGCAATTTCCTCGAAGCCATCGTGAACGAACGCGCTTGGGAATTTGGCGGTGAAGGTATCCGTAAACTCGATTTGGTTCGTTGGGGATTACTCGACAGCAAGATTGAAGACATGAAGGAAGCCATGGTACTGATGATGGACGGACAACATCCGGTGAAAATCTTCGATAAGGTTTATCAACCCGAAGACTTCCCCAAGAAACTATATTATAAGTATCAGGACAACAAAGAATTTATAGACTTCTCTACAGCCAACTTCTATGTGAACCGCGGTGCCAATCCCGATGCTTCCGTTTATGAAGAAATCGGATGGTTCCCCAACGACTACTGGACAAAGGAAACCGAAGCAGATGCTGCAAACTTGATCAGCAATTCGGTAAAGGTATTGGCTTGTGCATCTGGTTTGCGTGCAAGTTACGACTATTCAAACTTGCTTGGTAAACTGAAATGGGGTACTCAAATACAAGAAAGAATGAATACCACCATCAATAAGATTGGCAATGGAGTGTGCAACTATCGTCACTTCTTTACCATCTATTACGAAGACATCTACGAATCGAACGGCTATTTGAGCAATTCGTATGGATATTAATAACATAAAAGGATAAACGTATGAAAAGAAATAAAATATTTGCCTTAGCGTTTGGATGCATTGCTTTATGCTCCTTACCGGCTTGTCAAGAGGATGCAAACGATTGGGGCTTTGACGAAGAGCACAACCGCTTGTTCCGTTCCACCAATTTTGAATTGGTAAAAGAAGAACCCACTTCAGTCCTGCTGAGCTTTAAAGGAGTATCGAATGCTACCAAGTATATCTTCGATTTCAGTCAGGGTGACAGTCTTTTGTTTGACAACATTGTCTCTACGCGGGAACTGTTGGCCGATACCATGACAGCCTACCGTCAGGATGTAAGTGCGGTGAATACAGAATATCGCATGCTTTTCGATAACTTGAACGGTACTACCCGCTACTCGGTACGCATGAAAGCGGTCGATGAAAAGAACGGTATGGAATCGGGATATTCACAGTTGTTCTTCATTACTCCGGACGAACAGATATTTACCAAAGTGACTCCGGGTACTACCATCGCATCACTCAAATGGAAGGCCGACAAAGAAGCTACCACCATCAAGTATGCCAAGTTGGAAGGTGAAAACAAAGTGGATACCACTTGGTTTGAACCCCATACTCTTACTGCTGCCGAAAAGGCTGCCGGTACATGGACCATCGAAGGTTTGACTCTCGGTACCAAGTACCTTGCACAGATATTCAATGGCGAAGTTCGCCGTGGTTCGTATCCGTTCACCACATTGGGTGCAAAGAACGGTACATTGATTGAAGTGCAGCCATCTGACAATATCAACGAAGTGCTGGCTGCAGCAAGCGGTGAGGTGACATTGTCCTTTATGGGCGGTGAGACTTATACCGTTGGCGGACGCTTGAACATTCCGGCAACTGTTAGCAGCTTGTATTTGGCCGGTAATGCAAAAGACGGTGTTCTCCCCAAATTCTTGATTGGTGATATCAGTTTGGCCGGCCCAATGGAACGCTTTGCCGTACAGTATTTGGAATTTGCCGGCGACAATGCCGGCTTCATGACCAATTTGAGTGGAGTGAACATCTTCAAGAATGCATCCTTCGAAGGTTGTTACATCCACGATATCCGGAACTGTCTGGTTCGTATCAGCACCAATGATGCGGATGTTGAAACCATTGAAGTGAAAGATTGTATCTTGGAACGTATCTCTACAAGTGGTTGGGGTATCTTCAACTTGAAGACACGTTCATTCAAGAAGTTGTCGATGACTAACAGTACCTTGGTAGACATAAGCGACCAAATATGTGATGTAAGTATAGCTATCGATGAAGTGGAATTCACCAACCTTACTCATGTCAATTACATCAAGATGGACAAGTGGTTGCGCTTCAACAAGCAGCCGAAGGGTATTACTGTAACAGGTGTAATATTTGCCGGCGACATGGGAGGCGGAAAGATGAATTCCGGTTACGGTGATTATGCAGGATGGTTGAATTTTGCCGGTTGCTACCTCACTTCAGACTTTACAGTGAACAAGCGTCCGTTCAACGATGCCAAGATTTTGAACATTACTACCGATGAACTGTTTGTTGACCCGAAGAACGGTGACTTCCATTTCCGCCCGGAAGCGAAGTTCGAAGGCGATGGCAAGGTAGGTGACCCACGCTGGTGGACCGAATAATTTCAATAGGTAATACTATATAGTTTTAAAGTTATCCCGTACGGACTATGATTCGTGCGGGATTCTTATATCATTCTTTATTCATTTTAATTGGTTTTTAAATATGAAAAGTTGGATTTTTTTCTGTTTTTTTCTATTGTCAGCCCTTGTTGCAAAGGGACAGGAAGTGGAGATAAACCATACAACACAAAGTGATTCATTGGCGTATGTTCAAGAAGATTCTATTTATACAAAAGTTGATAAAGAGCCGGAGTTTGTCGGAGGAATCAATATGTTCATGCGTTATTTGGCGGCTAATTTGAAATATCCACATAAAGCTCAGAAAAAGAAAGCTGAAGGTAGGGTGTTGATTCGATTTATTGTAGAAAAAGATGGCAGTTTTACCAATATGCGGGTAATACGTAAAGTCTCACCGGAATTAGACGAAGAAGCGTTACGGGTATTAAAAGAAATGCCAAACTGGAATCCGGGAATAAAGGATGGGAAGCCTGTAAGGGTAGAACATACGGTTCCTATTAAATTTAGGTTACATGAAGGAAAACCAAACAAGTACAATCCTTATTCCCGTAAAAGAAGATATTAGAAATACGAACAAATTTTTATAGTCATTTATTAAGTTGAAGGGGCTGTGTCAAAATAGAAATTCCCTATCAATGTGTCATCCCGAGTATTGCGAAGGATCTGATTACATCTACTTTGTGTAAACAGATTTTTCGCTTCGCTCAAAATGACATGACATATGATGGTACTTCTTCTATTACGACACAGCTCCTTCATTTTTTTTCTTGTTGTATTCGGTAGGCGAAAGACCAATGTGCTTCTTGAAACACTTGCTGAAGTACTTGGGATCGCTGAATCCGCTCATGTAGGCGATGGAGGATACGTTGTATTCTCCCGTGTCCATGAGCTGTACGGCACGTTTGATGCGCATGGCTTGCAGGAAGTCTACGGGTGGGAGTCCGGTGATGGTCTTCAGTTTCTGGTAGAAGACAGTACGTCCCATACCTACCTCCTGTGCAAATTGTTCGATGGTGAAGTCGGCATTTTCTATATGCTTTTCGGCTACGGCTTTTACGGATTCCATGAATTGTTCGTCGAACGGGGTTATCTGCAGTTGTTCCGGTTCCAGATAGTCTTTTTTCTCTGCCGGTGTTGCTGCATATTGTTCCATGTACCGCTGCTGGAGTTGTTTGCGTTGCTGTAAAAGCAAGCGGATGCGGGTTTTCAGGTAAGTGGAGCTGAATGGTTTGGTGATGTAATCGTCCACTCCTTGTTCCAATCCGTTGATGCGGTCGTCGAGTGATGATTTGGCCGAAAGCAGGATGATGGGGATGTGGCAGGTGTTCCGGTCTTCCTTGATGGCCTTTACCATGTCCAATCCGTCCATCACGGGCATCATGATATCGCTGATGATGAAATCGGGCATGTGTTGTTGTGCCAGTTGCAGCCCTTCTTTTCCGTTGGTTGCTTCCCATACTTTATAATTCTCGGACAGGATATTTTTCAAGAATTCCCGCAGTTCCGTATTGTCTTCCACCACCAGTATGTTCAAGGCATCTTCTGGAGCTTGTAAGGTGGTTTCGTCTTTGTTTGGTTCATCTGAAGTGATGTTCTTGTTGTCGTTCAGAATGAATTCCTTATAATCTATGTGATTGTAGTCGTCCTTATGTATGGGGAGTTGGATGATAAATTCACTTCCTTCTCCCAATTGGCTTTTTACTTGGATACTTCCCAAGTGGAGTTCTACCAGTTCTTTGGTCAAAGAGAGTCCGATACCCGATGAGGGTTGCAGGATGTTGTCTTTTACCAATGTTTCGAAGCGTTGGAAAAGCAGGGAGAGTTTTTCGGAGGAAATACCGGTTCCTGTGTCTTTTACTCCGATGGTAAGGTGTCGGTTGTCCGTTTGAAGTGACAAGATGATGGATTTTCCGTTTGGAGTATACTTGAAAGCATTTGAAATGAGATTCAACATGATTTTTTGGAACTTGTCGCGGTCAATCCATGCATATAGTGCATCTTCGTCGGTTTGTAAGTCGAAATGAATGTGCTTTTCTTCCGCCATCAAACTGAAATTGTCCATCAGTTCGCGGATGAATCCGATAATCTCTGTATTCTCTAATAACAGTTTCATTTTTTGGTTTTCTATTTTGCGGAAGTCCAGAATCTGGTTGACCAGTTGAAGCATCCGTTCGGTATTGTTGTGCACCAGTTCCAGATGCTTACGGGCGTTGGGTGACAGTTTTTCGTGTTCCAGCACTTCGGATACGGGACTTGTGATGAGTGTGAGCGGAGTGCGCAGTTCGTGCGAGATGTCTGTAAAGAAACGGAGCTTGATGTGAGTGAGTTGTTTTTCGATGTTGATGCGATGGCGCAGGCGGTATATGACGAAAAAGACATATACTGCTACGAGGGTAAACAGAATGGACAGGATTACATAGAACAATATGGCCCAATTGGTTTCCCAGAAGGTCGGTGTTACGTGAATGGGAAGACTCTTGATGTTGTCGCTCCATACACCGTCGCTGTTGGTCGATTTTACTTGGAATTCATAGTTCCCCGGTGGCAGGTTGATATAACGTGCCTGACGGTTGTAGTCGGGACGGCTCCAGTCATCGTCCAGTCCTTTCAACCGATAGGAGTATTTGATGTTTGCGGGGTCGGCATAGTCCGGTGTTACAAAGTGTATGGCTATGTCGCGTTGTTCGGGGTCTAAGTATAGTTCCTTTATTTCGTCTACGTTCTGTTTATAGCCTTGTATATGTAGTTCTGTCAAGATAACGGGAGGTACATTTTCGTTCATCTTTAGCAGGAAAGGGTCTATTTCCATATACCCTCCATTGGTCCCTAATATCAGTTTGTTGTTCCATCGGATGGGTTCTGTTTCGCAAAAATAGGCTTCCTGATGCAGATGTTTCTTCTGATAGTTTTCAAAAGAACTGTTTTTGGGGTCGAACCGTGCGAGTGAATTCTCGGCAATAATCCATAAATCCCCCTCTTCGTCTTGCATCATGGAGTATACCAGGTCGGAAGGTAATCCGTTGGTCTCTGTATAATGTTTGAAGTGGATACGGTCCGAGAGCAGGTTTTCACTTTCTACCTGGTTGACACCACCGGTAAAGGTCGATACATAAATTCCCCCGGAACTGTCCTGGAAGATGTTCATTACATCGTTGCTCTTTAAACTGGAATTGTCGTTGGGGCGATGTATATTGACACAAAATTCCATTTGTTTTATATCATCAAAATCGGAACGAACAATGAGTAGGCCGTTCTTGCTGCCAATAAACAGATGGTTGTCTATTTCTTTGATGGTACGTATCTTGTCAAATCTTCCGTATGGCATTTCAGGAGTATTCCGGTGGTGTAGGAAACGTGTTTTTGTGGAATGGGTTGTATCTAGTAAATTAAGCCCTCCTCCGTAGGAACCTATCCATATACGTTCCCGACTGTCCTGATAGATGGAATAGATACTGTTATTGCTCAAACTGTATACATTGTTCGGTTCGTGGGTGTATGCCTTGATGTGGTATTTGCCTTTGCCGTTTGGAGTGAGGCAGAACAGACCGTCTTTCTTGGTTCCCATCCAGATGTTGCCGTTATCTTCCTGCATGAAACAATACACATTGCAGTTGAATGAAATGGGGGAGCGGGAAATGTTTCCATCCGGTGACAGATAGCCGATGAGGGTTTTGTCTGCCGAATAGATCCGTACATAACCTTTTTTGGTGGCTACCCAAAGACGGTTTTCCTGGTCTTTCAAGAATGCTCGGGTTTCATATCCTTCGTCAATGGAGTGGAAACGGTTGGCATCGGGGTAGAACGATATTTTACTTATCTGGTGGCGGTCGGTAAACCACAGGTTGTTGTTCCCGTCGTAAAAGGGATTGTATATGATGGGTGCGTACGCTTTTTTGGTGTCGCCCGTATCTTTGTAGTAAGTCTTGAGCTGCTTGTCCTGTCGGTCGTAATAACAGAATCCACCTTGCTTAGGCACCATCCACAAGGTGTGTTGCTTGTCTTCAATAAACATCTTGGCATTCGACAACTCCGATGCAGGAATTCCTTGGTAAGGTGTCTGCAAACGTCTTGCTTCTCCCGTCTTGGGGTTGTAATGCAGAATGCCAGGTTCTTGGGTAAAGAACCATAGTTCGCCGAATGAGTCCTGATGGGTGTATTCAAAGCGTTTGGTGTATTTACTGAAATCAAGGTATTTGAATGATCGATGTTGTAGGTTGTATATTAA
This sequence comes from Bacteroides sp., assembly GCA_017472925.1. Lineage (GTDB taxonomy): Bacteria > Bacteroidota > Bacteroidia > Bacteroidales > Bacteroidaceae > Phocaeicola. Next base: position 23,446 of record JAFUNS010000034.1, read on the forward strand.
GATGCAGTCGTTGCTTCCGATGTACAATTCATTCTCGCTGTATTTATGTATCCAGTTGAAGATTGTATTGGGATAGGGTATGTCAATGAAGTGTACCTCTTGGGTTGCCTTGTTGTATTCGGCAAAAACTCCTTGGTCTGAAATTAGAAAGATGGATTGGTTTACTTCAATCATGTGGTTGAAGGGTTGGGCTGTACTCTTGATGTCCCCGCTTCCTACGATGTGTATTCCTTGAGGGGTAAATATCCATTCATTTCCTTCTGAATCTTGTTGGATGTTCAAGACGGATGCATCCGGCAGGTTTTTCTGTTGAGGCGAATATTCTTCGGCCTCCAATTCTTCATTGATGCGCAGTGCTCCGTTTTGGCATACTATCCAGGTTATTCCGTTGGAGAAGGCATAGATTCTTTTGGCATTATATGTCTTCCCGTTTTTTGTTTCTATGGTTTGTAGAATGTTGGTAAATGTTTCTTTTTGGGAATCGAACAGATAAATGTGGTTGTCATCGGTCTGGCACCATATATAGTTCCCTTTCCCTATGTGGCAGGCATAGAAGCGGTTACTCGATATGAAACTTTCATCTTGGGGGGTAATGCGGTATCGTTTGAATTCATATCCATCGTATTTACCCAAACCGTTCCAGGTGGCAAACCAGATGAATCCTTTGTTGTCTTGTGTAATGTTGCTCACATTTCGTTGGGCCACTCCGTTATCGGACGAAAACTCTTGTATCTGGCATACGGATTGTGCCTGGACAGGCAATGACAATATACAGATGGATAGGTATATAAGAATCTTGGAACAGATGGTTTTCATGAGTAATTCAGTTGGTTTTTAATTTTCTCCAAAGATAGTGAATATCAATGAGAAAAACTAACAATAAAGAGAGAATTATATATCCAAAATATAGCAATTGTATTGCAACGATAAGGATTTTACTTTTTTCTCTCCAATTTGTTTATAACAAAGTATCCTACATGCCTACATACCTACATACGGTATTGTAAATCAAACATATATATTATGTAGGATACTTCTAATTATCCTACATTATCCTACATAAATGCAAGAAATCGGCATTTTTTCAGGTAATATATACTGCCTTTATAACTCCTCCTATGGTTGTCCGTATTCGTCTGATTATGTTTTATCAGCCACTGCCAATTGGGTGGCAGAACTCTGCCAACTATGTTGCACAACTCTGCCAGCAATGTGGCACAAGTCTGCCAACCTGTTGGCAGAGCAGGCGGAAGTATGAGTATTCATGGATAAGATGTAGTGTAGGAAATATGTCTGTGTAGAATCGACTTCTTCCATTTCATCAAATCAAGCTACAAATTTGTTTATCGGAAAAGTTTTTTGTTTCTTTGTATCATCATTCATCCGCTAATTGGAAAAGTTATGAAATACCCTATCGGAATACAGAGTTTTGACCAGATTATCAACGATGGTTATGTTTATGTAGACAAGACCGCTTTAATCCATAAGCTTGTTACGGAAGGAAAGATTTATTTTCTTAGTCGTCCGCGTCGCTTTGGAAAGAGTCTGTTGGTATCTACACTCAAGAACTATTATTTGGGAAAGAAGGAACTGTTCAAGGGATTGGCTATTGATACATTAGAAAAAGATTGGTTGGAGTATCCGGTGTTTCATCTCGACTTCAACGGGAATGACTTTACCAAAGCGGGGACATTGGCGGAGAAAGTAGAAGGCACTATAGCTACTTGGGAGGCGCAATATGGGAAAGACCCGATAAAGGCAACGTTGGGTGACCGTTTTACTTATGTATTGGCACAAGCTCACAAGAAATACGGCCGTCGTGCCGTCGTACTCATTGACGAATACGACAAGCCATTGCTCGATGTACTCGATACAGGACTGTCCTCCATGGTAGACGGTGAAATGCGGTTATTGGAAGACCAGCACCGAGAAATACTAAAAGGATTCTACTCCATATTCAAAGCGGCCGACGAGCATCTGCAATTCGTGCTGCTCACCGGTGTCACCAAGTTCTCGCAAGTAAGTGTATTCAGTGGGTTCAACCAACCGGCAGACATCAGCATGGATCCACGATACGAAGCACTCTGCGGCATCACTACCGAAGAGCTGTATCAATACTTCGACAAATCCATTGCTGAACTGGCAGACAGTTACGGATATTCCATAGAAGAGACCAAAGAATTGCTTAGATTACAATACGACGGTTATCACTTCGGTCGCAAACTGACGGACATTTACAATCCGTTCAGTCTCCTCAATGTATTTGCATCGCAGAACATACAGGATTATTGGTTCCGTAGCGGTACACCCACTTATCTGGTACGTCTACTCAAGCACAATAAAGAAAATCTGAATGACTTGACCGGGAAGTATTACGACCCCAGTCAGTTTGTAGACTATAAGGCTGATATGGAAATGCCTCTTCCTATGATTTATCAAAGCGGTTATCTTACCATCAAAGGATATAACATGCGACAGAACACTTTCTTGTTGGATTTTCCGAACAACGAAGTGAAAAAAGGATTTGTCACCATCGTAGCTAATGACTACTTACATACCAAAACCGATGCCGGTAGTTGGGCTCGTGATATTGTCAATGCCTTGGAAGCCGGCGATACGGAAAAGTTCCGCAAACTGCTCACCTCCTTCTTAGCAGACATCCCTTACACCATGCGCCGCAAGGAAGACGAACGCGAGCGCGAACGCTATTTCCACTATACGTTCTACCTGCTGATGCGCATGATAAGTTGCTATACTGTCTATACCGAAAAGCAACAGAGCGAAGGACGGGTAGATTGTATCGTAGAAACTCCCGACTACATCTACATTTTCGAGTTCAAATTAGACGGAACTGCCGATGAAGCTTTGGAGCAAATCGAAGAAAAGGGCTATGCCCGTCCCTACGAGGCGGACAATCGCCCATTATACAAAATTGGTGTCAGTTTCTCTTCTGAAACGGGAACGGTGAGTGACTGGAAAGTGAACCCTACTTAATTATTTCTGATGGAGTTGCTTCAAGTATTCGCTGGGAGTGATGCCAAATTCTTGCTTGAAACAATTCCTGAAGTATCCACTGTCACTGAAACCGCAGGCATAGGCTGTCTCGGAGATGTTATAGCCTTCATCTTTCATATATTTCAGGCTCTTTTGTAAACGGTATTTCCGAATGAACTCATTGGCTGAAAGTCCCGTCAGTCCCTTGATCTTACGGTAAAGGGTCGAAGTTGTCATGTTCATCCTTTCGGTAAGGAAGGATATGTTCAAATCCTTTTCTGTCAAGTTCTCGTCTACTATCTGGGTGAATCTTTTTATGAATTCGTTGTCTAACTTACTTATAGTCAGATTGTTACTACCCCCCCTAAATCGAGAGGTGACATGTTTGTCCTTTCCTTTTCTTCTACGGAAGGATTTCCTTGTGTGACTAATTTGGCCAATTGCTCGCGTCCTTTCTGTAGATTGTTGATACGGCTAATCAATAATTTTACGCTGAAAGGTTTGGTAATGTAAGAATCAGCACCACTTTCATAACCTTCTTCCTTGTCTTGCATGGAATCCTTGGCCGTAAGCAGCACTACAGGGATATGGCTGGTGCGCACATCTTTCTTGATTTCCCTGCAGAGTTCCAAACCGTCCATGACCGGCATCATGATGTCGCTTACGATGATGTCGGGTATATGCTGAATGGCCAAATCCAATCCTTCTTTACCATTGGTAGCTTCCAATACTTGGAAATTAGTTCCCAAAGAGGAGGATATATATTCCCGGATGTCATCGTCATCTTCCACTATCAGAATGATGCTTTGGTTATTGTTCTCGTTCTTTTCCGGAGCTGTTGCTTCTTCGGGTGGAAGTTCCGGCTTTTCTTTCCTGTGTAAGGCACTTGGATAACTGTTTCCTGTGAGGATGCGGAAGGTGAATGTGCTTCCTTGTCCCGGTGTGCTTTCGGCATGAATGGTTCCTTCGTGCAGTTCGGCAAGTGACTTGACCAATGCCAATCCGATACCGCTTCCCGATGCCTGGTGTACTCCCTTAACTTGATAATAACGGTCGAAAATATGGGGGAGGACGGTTGGCTCAATGCCGTATCCGGTATCGCTGACACTAATTTCGGTGTAATCGTTGCCTTCTTCATGAGTTTCTTTCAATGAAAGGGTAATTTTTCCTTCCGAAGTGTATTTTACGGCATTGGACAATAGATTGTTCAGAATGGTGGTCACAATGTCGATGTCGAAGAACGGGGTTGCTTTGTAATTTTGCGTGTCGATGTTGAACTTGACCGTTTTGCTACGGTTCAGTTCCTTGAATCGTAACCCAATTTCGGTTACCAAGGCTTGCAAATTGCCTTGTCCCACACTTAATTTGCGGTTTTGGGTTTCGGTCTTGCGGAATTCCAGAATCTGATTGATGAGGTTCAACAAGCGGATGGCGCTGCTGTGTATCACCTTGATTTTACTTTTATATACAGACGAAAGTCCGGAGTCGTTGGTAAGGTCTTCCAACGGTCCCAGTATCAGGGTGAGTGGTGTACGGAGTTCGTGTGTGATATTGGTGTAGAACCTTAACCGTTCCTGGTTCAGTTCTTGTTCGTTCTTGGCTTTGGCCTGAATGAGTTCCAAGGAACTCTTCTGCTTCAAATGCCGTTGGTAGATACGTATCAAGAAGAAAAGGATGAAAAGAAACAGTATCATGTAGGCAATCTGGGCATACCAGGAAAGCCATATAGGCGGTTCTATGGTAATATGGAGTGTAGCAATGTTCTGCTCGTCCCAATCTTGGTTGTTCAGGCGTGCCTTTACCTTGAACCGGTAATTGCCTGTAGGGAGATTGTGGAAAGTAACCTGGTTTTCGCCTTGTGTATGTGTCCACGATTTTGACAAGCCTTCAATCCGATAGGCATATTCGGCCGAAGGTGACTGTGAAAAATCGGGGATAGTAAATGCAATGCGAAAAGAGTTCCGGTTGTATGGAAGATATACTTTGGGGAGTGCTGAAGAAACTAAAATAGGATTGTTGACAGCTTCTATATGGTTGTTAATGGCCATACATTCTACGATGCGTACCGGTGCGATCTCATATTCTTTGATGATGTCGTTCGGTTGGAAATGGCAGACTCCATGTAAGGAACCGAAGTACAGGGTTCCGTCGCTTCCTTTGCAAACGGAACCGTTACAGAAACTTCCATTGGGTACTCCGTTGTAATGGATATAATTGTAGAAACGTTGGGTGGTGGTGTTCAAACAGGTAAGTCCCTTAGTGGTACTTATCCATATTTGTCCTGAATTGTCTTCATGGATAGCTCGTGTAAATGTGTTCTTCATTCCATTTTCAAAGCCATAATTAACGACACGGGCCGGTTGGGAGGTATCTTCTATGCAAGCTATTCCTTCACGGGTAGCTACCCAAATCCTTTCCCGGCTGTCTTTATAGAGATGGAAAATGGAATTGTCACATAAACCGGATTTGTCTGATATGTGATATTCCAATTGCTTTTCCTTATTGAAAATAAAGATTCCACCGCCATAACTTCCTATCCAGAGTCTGTCTTGTTGGTCGGTGCATATTCCATAAACAGATAAATTATTCATCTGGATACTGATTTCTGTTTCTTTTTGAATATGTCCGTCTCGGTAGGTATAAAGACCGCTTTCTGCTCCAATCCATATTTTCTGTTCTTTGTCCTTATAAAAATGGTAGGCCGCTTCATTCCCTTTAGTCAGATGCAACCGTTTGGCTTGGTTGGTTTTAGGATTGAAGCTGATTACACCGGCATCACTCATTCCCAACAATAATTCTTTACCCGTATGGATAATGGCGTTTATCTGGCTGTTGGGAGCATGGAATGGAGCCGATGCAAGGTTGAATGATTTTACTATCTGATTGTCGTTATACAATACCAGTTCATTCTCGTTACCTATCCATAAGTCTTTTCCATTCAAATAAATGCCTCCGGAAGGATTGTTCACAATGGTTTTCCCGTTCACACTTTTAGTGGGTAGGGTGTGGAAAATGCTTGGAGTATGGCTGATGAAATCCAATCCGGAACTGTAATTCCCAATCCATACATTGCCAAAAGAATCTTGGAATATTTGGCGGGGTGTTCTGGATGATAGCCCTTCACCGTTCGAGGTGTTTGTTATATTTTTGAATGTAATGTTTTCCGGGCTGTTAAAAGCAAGGCTCCGAAGGTCGAGAATGCTTATGCCGCCTATTTCGCAAGCAATCCACAACTCAGTTTCATTGATTACTTGTATGTCATGGATGTCGTTGGATAAAATGGACTGGTCATTGTTGGGCTGATGATAGAAATTGGTGAATTCTTCCTTGTAAGGATTGTATAAAGACAATCCCTTCTTGGTGCCAATCCATACATTGTCATAATGATCGATGTAGATGCAGTTGACCCAATCTGCCGGTATACTTTTAGAGTTGTTGGGGTCGTGCCTGAAATTCTTGATGGAATAATCCTTCAGATTGATAATACTCATACCCCCATGCACATGGCCTACGTATAGGTGTCCGTTCCCGTCGTCGACGGTGCAGTTGTGCGAGAAATAAAGTCCCGGTACATTCGATTGTGTAAGGATTTCGGTTTCTTCGGTCTTTGGTGTATATCGTACAATGCTATGATAGAGGTTGGTTATCCAGATGCTGCTGTCGGGGGCGAAAGATAATGACGTGACATTATCCAACATCGCTTCTTTCGGTAATACAAAAGGATTGATTTGTTTCGTGGTACAATCCATGGTATAGAGTCCTTCTTTGGTACCTATCCACAAACGATTGTTTCCTTCCTCAAACAAGATGGTGTTAAGGGCATTGTTTTTTAACGCAGAGTTCCTACTGTTGTAAATGGTGAATTTAGTGCCATCAAACCGGCTTAATTCACTGTCGGTGGCAATCCATAGATACCCTTGGTTGTCTTGTGATATGTCCGTAATATAATTATTGAGCGGATTGTTTTGGGTACCTAAATGCTTGATGGTGTATTCATGCGCTTTTGCGATATAATTAATATGGATTAAAGCGAATACGGTCAATAGGAATGTGCGTTTATTCATATTACATTGTTTTTTGTAGTACAAATATAAGTAAAATAGTAATATAGGTAATATCTATTTGGCGATAAGAAGCGCAATGAATTATTTCTTCTGTTTTTTGAAAGATTTCTCACGGCCGGAATTAACGGTTATTAATAATTTTGCAAAAATCAACGATGGATTGGCTCCTTTGGGAGCTGTTCTTGAGAAGTTAAACTTTTTGTTTTAAAAAAACTAATGTAAAATGAAGAAATCAAATTCGTGCAGAAAAGGTAGAAAAGCACTTATGTATTTGTTGCTTTCTATTGGGTTCATTGCCGGACAGCCTTCTTTTGCGATGGCCGATGACAATGTTTCTGAAGTGAAGACCGTGCAACAACAAACGCAGGTTGTCGGTGTGGTTAATGATGCAATGGGACCGGTTATTGGTGCCAGTGTATTGGAAAAAGGAACGACTAACGGTACAATCACCGATTTCGATGGTCGTTTCACTCTGAATGTGAAATCTGGAGCTACCCTTGTAATTTCGTATATTGGTTACAAGAGTCAGGAAGTGAAAGTGGTTCCGGGTAAGGAAATTAATGTACTTTTGGTGGAAGATACTGAAACATTAGACGAAGTAGTAGTAGTAGGTTTTGGTACACAGAAGAAAGTGAATTTGACTGGTGCTGTAGGTACTGTTGATTCTAAGGCCTTGGAATCACGTCCGGTTACTAATGCAGCTCAAGCATTACAAGGTTTAGTGCCAGGTTTGCAAATATCTCAGAATAGTGGTAGTTTGGAAAGTACTCCAAGTATCAATATCCGTGGTGTCGGAACCATTGGTGAAGGTTCAAGCGGTTCTCCTTTGGTCTTGATTGATGGTATGGAAGGTGACTTAAATACAGTGAATCCACAAGATATTGAAAACGTATCTGTATTGAAAGATGCTGCGGCTTCTTCAATCTATGGTTCACGTGCTCCATTTGGTGTAATTTTGGTTACAACAAAGTCTGGTAAGGCTGGTAAAACTCAAATTAACTATAACAATAGCTTCCGTTGGAATTCTCCAATTAACATGCCACATACGATGGATTCGTATACTTTTGCAACATATTTTAATGATGGTTGTCTTAATACTCCAGGATGGGCTCCTCATTTTAATGAAGAACATTTGCAAAGAATCTTGGATTATCAAAGTGGTAAATTAACAGCTTCTATACCTGCAAATTCAAATGGTAAGTGGATGGATGGTTATGCTGCAGGTAATGACAATGTCGATTGGTATGATGTAGTTTATAAGGATGTAACATTCTCTCAAGAACATAATATTAGTGCTTCAGGTGGTACTGAAAAAGTTAACTATTATCTTTCATTAAACTATTTGAATAATGGTGGTTTGATAGAATTAGGTAATGAAGGTTTGGACCGTTACAATGTTACAGCTAAAATTTCTGCAGAATTAGCTCCTTGGGCAAAAGTTAACTTCTCTACTCGTTGGACTCGTCAAGATTATGTTCGTCCTTCAAGTTATACAAGTGGCTTGTATCAAAATTTAGGTCGTCAAGGTTGGCCTACATTGCCACTTTATGATCCTAATGGTTATTATTATGACTCTCCTTCACCTGCTTTGGGCTTAGCTACAGGTGGCGATGATCGCACACAAACAGACCGTAACTATTATCAATTAGGTCTGGTTTTTGAACCGATTAAGGATTGGGTAACTAATGTAGAATTGAATTATCAAGTACAGTCTAAAATGCGTCATTGGGATAGCCAAAAGACTTATAACCATGACGTAGAAGGTAATCCATATCTTTATAAGACATCATCAAATGTTCATGAAGAATATTATAAGGAAAATTTCTTCAATGTGAATATTTTCTCTACTTATTCAAAGACATTTGCAGAAAAGCATAATACTAAGTTTATGGCTGGTTTCCAAACCGAATATATGAAACAAACTGCTTTTGGTTTGCAAAATGAAGGTATTTTGATTCCTGGACTTCCACAAGTGGATTTGACTTCAGGCTTGGATAATGCCGGTAAGGCCGTAACTCCAAGTGTGAATGGATCTAGAGCAGAATGGAATACTGCAGGTTTCTTTGGACGTATCAATTATGATTATGATGGTAAATATTTGGTTGAAGCTAATTTCCGCTATGATGGTACATCCCGTTTCCGTCGTGACAACCGTTGGATTGCATTACCATCTGTCTCTTTAGGTTGGAATGTGGCTCGTGAATCATTCTGGGAATCATTGTCAGATAAGATTAATACATTGAAGCTTCGTGCGTCTTGGGGTCTTTTGGGTAACCAAAATACAACTAATTGGTATCAGACATACCGTACGATAGGTTTTACAGCGTCTAATGGTAGTTGGTTGCAAAATGGCGTTAAACCTAATGTTTCTAGCTTCCCGGCTTTGGTTTCTACAGCGTTGACTTGGGAAAAGATAGAAAACTATAACATTGGTTTGGACTTTGGAATGTTTGATAATCGTTTGACCGGTAGCTTTGACTGGTATATCCGTAATACGTTGGATATGGTGGGTAATGCACCCGAATTGCCAGCTGTATTGGGCGCAAGTGTTCCTCTGACTAACAATACTGACTTACGTACAACTGGTTGGGATTTTGAAATTTCTTGGAAAGACCGTTTGAATAATGGTTTAGGATATAATGCTAAGTTTACTTTGTCTGATTCTAGAACAAAAATTACTAGCTATCCAAATAACCCGACAAAATCACTCTCTAATTATATTGAAGGAGAATATTTGAATCAGATTTATGGTTACCAAACAATTGGTATTGCAAAGACTGATGAAGAAATGCAAGCTCATTTAGCAAAGGTTAATCAAGATAATTTGGGAAGTAATTGGGGTGCTGGTGATATTATGTATGCAGATTTGGATGGCGATGGTAAGATTACTTGGGGAGACTGGACTTTAGATAATCATGGTGATGAAAAAGTAATTGGTAATAGCACACCGCGTTTCCATTTCTCTTTGGACTTGGGAGCCGATTGGAAAGGATTTGATGTTCGCGTATTCTTCCAAGGTGTTATGAAACGTGATTATGCCCCAGCGAGTGGTTATTTCTATGGCGCAGATAGTAATTTCTGGTGGTCAATGGGTCTTACTCCTCACGTTGATTATTTCCGTAATGATCCTAATCATCCATTGGGTTTGAATTTAGATTCTTACTATGCACGTCCTACATTTAATACAAGTAAAAATAATCAAAATCAAACTCATTATTTGCAAGATGCTTCTTACATCCGTTTGAAGAACTTACAGATTGGTTATACTATTCCTAAGAGTGTTGTTTCTAAGTGGGGTATTTCTAACTTGCGTGTTTATGTATCAGGTGAAAACTTATGGACAGGAACAAGTTTGTCTGAATTGTTTGACCCGGAAACTATTGATGGCGGTTGGAATGGTTGCGTTTATCCGATGTCAAGAACCCTTTCTTGCGGTTTAAGTTTAACTTTCTAATTCTAAGAAAAAATGAAAAAGATATATAAAAACATTTTTATGTTAGCATTGGCAGGAACTTTGTGTTCTTGTAATGACTATCTGGACAAAGAACCTTTATCTGATATTACTCCAGAAGCGTTCTTTACAGATGATTCCCAATTGGCAGCATATGTAAATAATTACTATGCTAGTATTCTTCCATCACATGGGAACTGGAGTTATGGTTTGTTTGGTAGTGATTCTCAAACAGATAATCAAACCAGTATGGTTTATGATGATAAATATGTAAAAGGTAAATGGAAAGTGGATCATGAGGAAAGTAGTAACTGGGTATTTACTTACATCAATAACATAAATTATTTGCTTGAACAAGTCACACCCAAGTTTGAAGACGGAACTTATACTTCTGCTGCTGCAAAGCATTATTTAGGTGAAGCTTATTTCTTGCGTGCTTATGAGTATTTCAAGCGCTATCAGATGTTTGGTGATTTCCCAATTATTACCGAGCCATTGGCCGATGATTTGACAATATTGCAAGAAGCAAGTGCACGTGCTCCTCGTAATGAAGTAGCTCGTTTTATCCTTTCTGATTTGGATAAGGCCATTAGTTATTTAGGCGCAACAGATATGGCTACCACTCGTATCAATAAGGATGCTGCTCTTTTATTGAAATCGCGTGTAGCTCTGTTTGAAGGAACTTGGTTGAAGTATTTTGCAGGAACAGCATTTGTTCCTGGAACGGGTGAATGGCCGGGTTCTTCTAAGAATTCTTCCTTCTCTTATCAGGCTGGTTCTGTAGAAAATGAAGCAAAATGGTTCTTGGAACAAGCAATGGATGCTGCTAAGCAGGTTGCTGATAAAATGTTGGGTAATTTAGCTATTAATACAGGTATTGTTCCTCAGAAAGAATGTGCTTCAATGGATGCAGTGTTGAAAGCTAATCCATATATGGCTGTATTCTCAGCCGAAAATATGTCATCATATCCTGAAGTGTTGATGTGGCGTCAATATAATAAGGGATTAGGTGTTCAGCATTGTGTGGTAATGTCAACTCATCATGGTAATTACGGTGTGGGTGTAACTCGTGGTATGGTTGAAGGTTTCTTGATGAAGAATGGTCTTCCAATTTATGCAGAAGGTTCAGGTTATCAAGGTGATGCAACTATAAAAGCCGTTCGTGCGGATCGTGACCCACGTTTGAATGTATTCTTGAAGGAAAAAGGACAATATAATTTATTGTTCCCACATGCAGAGGCTACACACTCTGTTGAAATAGAACCAGCTCCAGCTTTGTTTGCAACAGATAATTCTGACCGTTATGTTACAGGTTATGCACTTAGAAAAGGATGGTCTCCTGATGGAATCCAATGTGGTAATGGTAATAATTATACCGGTTGTGTTGTATTCCATGGTGTTGAAGCTTTGTTGAACTATATGGAAGCTTCTTACGAAGTTACAGGTACATTGAATGCTACAGCTCAACAATATTGGAGAGCAATTCGTGAACGTCAAGGTATGGATGCTGATTTCCAAAAGACAATTGCAGCTACAGATATTTCAAAAGAAGCTGCTGGTGACTGGGGTGCATATTCAGGAGGCAAGATGCTGACAGATGCTACATTGTATAACATTCGTCGTGAACGTCGTTGTGAAATGATGGCTGAAGGTTTACGTTGGATGGACTTGTGCCGTTGGAGAGCTATGGATCAAATGATTACTACTCCTTATCATATTGAAGGTATACATTTGTGGGGTACTCCATTGGAAGCAGAATATACAGCCACTCAGTTGAATGCTGCTTCTCCTAAGGAACGTAGTGAATACTTCCGTCCTTATGAAACAGACCCAACTAGTGAAGTATATAATGGTTATGTTTGGACAATGGCGCACTATTTGCGTCCTATTCCAGCTAAGCAATTCCAATTGACATCAACAGATTCTTCTGATTTCTCAACAACTACTATGTATCAGAATCCGTATTGGCCGACAGTTGGTAATGAACCAGCTACAAAATAATGAAGGTAAAACAGGTTTTTGTTTTCAATAGGTAGAATTAAGGGGGGGTATCTACGGGTTAGATACCCCCTTTTTAACTATCTTTGTCCTAATCTTAATTGTTACCAACCATGAATAAGAATTTCGGAAGATTTTTAATGATTTGTGCTATGGGAATGATGTTCCCATTATGTACTATGGCCCAGGAATACCAATTGGTATGGTGTGATGAATTTAATACAGATGGTAAGTTGGATGATGCTTCGTGGAATTATGAACGTGGCTTCACCCGCAACCATGAGTTGCAATGGTATCAACCCGATAATGCCTATTGCTTCGGTGGACATCTGATTATTGAAGCCCGACAAGAAAAACGTCCTAATCCGATGTATGAAGAAGGAAGCAAGGATTGGCGTAAATCGCGCGAGTTTATAGAATGTACTTCTTCCTCAGTAACTACACGTGGCAAGCATGAATTTCAGTATGGACGTTTTGAGGTACGAGCCCGTATACCGGTAGCCAAAGGCGCATGGCCGGCTATTTGGACTTTGGGAAACAGCTTACCTTGGCCTTCGTGCGGTGAAATAGATATTATGGAATTTTACCGCATTAAGGGTGTGCGTCATATCTTGGCTAATGCCGCTTGGGGAACAGAAAGACGTTTCTCGGCCAAATGGGATACACAAACCGTTCCTTTCGCTAAATATTTGGAAATGAATCCTGATTGGGCTTCGGAATTCCATGTATGGCGCATGGATTGGGATGAAGAAGCCATCCGATTGTATTTGGATGATGAATTGTTGAACGAGACATTACTTTCAGAAACCATCAATGGTAGCCCCGACCACCAGAATCCGTTCAAACAACCGCATTATATCTTATTGAACTTGGCTGTAGGTGGAGATAATGGTGGCCCTGTTGAGGCTGATGCGTATCCGATGCGTTATGAAATAGATTATGTACGCATTTACCAGAAGAAATAGAGTTTTCGGGTAATTCTCATTGCAAATCCCGGATTCTCACTTCTATTCCTTCTTCTTTCAAAGGCGCAACCAGCTCTTCTACTTTCGTATCGTTATAATGATAGGGGTAGAGGATGGTTGGCTTTATCATACGGGCAGCGTTGAGGGCTTGCTCAAGGGTCATGGTGTAAGGTTGGTTTACCGGCAAGAAAGCAATGTCGATATCTTTCAAGTGCTTCATTTCGGGAATGTCTTCCGTATCGCCGGCAATGTAGATGCGCTGGTCTTCGATATTCAGTACATACGCATTGTCGCGACCTTTGGGGTGGAACTTCTGTCGGTCGGGGGTGGTATTATAAGCCGGTACGGTTTCAATCATCAGCCAAGGGAACGGACGTTTCACCTGACCGTTTTCGTATATCTCACCTTTGTTCAGTTGTTGGTTCACCGTAGAGGTAACTATCAAGTGGGTATCGGGAGTAGATAGGGTAGCAATGGCTTCTTTATCCAGATGGTCGCCATGCTGGTGGGTGATGAGGATAAGGTCGGCCTTCGGCAATTGGGAATAGTCGGCATACATACCCACCGGGTCGATGTGGATGGTATGTCCATCGTAAGAAAGCATCAGCGTGCCATGCTTGATGAAGGTAATGCTCAACTCTTTGCCCGATGGCAAGGAGAATTTGTCACTTTGGAACTTCTGTGCGTAGCTGGTCAAGCCGATAGTCATGAGCAGCAGGGTAAGTAAATGTTTCATATTGCTGTATTTATCGTTCTTTTGGACAAATTTAGTATTATTTTAGTAAAGTACAAAGATGTCTTTAAAACAATAACAAAAAGGGAGCAATTGCTCCCTTTTACATTATTCACTCTTAATGCTCTTCACCGGATTTTCATTGGCTATCTTCCAGGTCTTGATTATAACTGTAATAAGGATGAATCCTATTGTTACAATGAATACTCCTACATAAAGCAATGGGGTAATGGCAATAATATCTTTAAAGTTGGCAGAGATCCACAAGTGACCGATATATCCCGAAGTCCATGTTCCTATCAATACGGCTGGTACAGCGATGATGATGATGTCCCGACAAAGCATACGCAAAATGTCACTAACTTCTGCTCCATTTACTTTCCGAATAGCAATTTCTTTGCTTTTTCGATGTACCTCGTCATTGGTATAACCAATAATACCCATTAGGGTGATAACAAGAATCGTGATACAGGCTACCATTGCCGAATTACGGAAAATACGGGCAGAATGATGAATCTCTTCCAAACTTGTTTCGTATGATTTAAATTGGTTAACGCTTTGAGGATAGAGTTTTTTCATGTCTTCATTCAGTCGGAGAAGATTGTCTTCGAACGGTTCTTTTAAACGAGTGTGAAGACAAACGTTACCTTGCTCATAGTTGTTCCAACAAAGACAAAAAGGTTGCATTTTTTTACTATCAGCAAACGCATAATTCTCGAGAATGCCTGTTATAGTACCCAAGTCCGGAACTATTTCTCCTATTCCATTTCCACTCCAACCCATCGCTTCCACAAACTCAGTATTGACTAATATTTCTCCTTCACGGGTAGGATAACTACCGGCTTTCAAGCGAATGCCTATAAATTGGCAGAAGTCCGTATTGCAGTAATTGATGCGTGGGTAAAACTTTATATTACCGTTATTGTCTTTAATGGATTTCGGTTGGTAGGCCTCTAACATGCTGGTTTGAGAGACTTCCGTTCCTTCCACATAAGGTAAGTTACGAAGGTTGCTCATAGTATTAGGCAGATTGTCAAAATAATGATAGACGAATGCTACACGTTCCCTATTCCATCCCAAATCCTTGCTCATGCTATATTGATATTGATAGAAAATAACTGTCACAAAGCCCATCAGGAAAGCAGTACCGCCAAATTGGATGAAAAGTAACGGATATTTCCAACGTTTCTTTCCTTCCGTGTATCGTCGGAATACTTGTGTAACGGGAATGCTTGAGAACAAACGTCCCGGAAGCACAACTCCAATAATGAACAATAATAGAATAGCCAAAGTCGGTGCCCAAAGATTTTCTGCGCTGAACATGCCTTCAAGGGTGGCATCTGTCATTTCTTCTATCTGTTCGTGGAAATTGAAGATAAGAAAGACGGCTATTAGGATAGAAAAGCCTACAACAAAAAGGGTCTCCCAAAAGAAAATGCCGAAAATATTCCTTGTTTCTGCTCCGCTACATTTGTGTACACCGATGGCTTTGGCGCGTTTTGAAAGTGAGGAAATGGACACTAATGCATAGTTGAATGCTGCGGTAAATAACAATACAAATGCTAATAATGACATGACATAAATCATGGTCATTACGTCACCCTGCCCGATGTGGTAACCCTGCAAAGGAGTAATTGATACCCCAATTCCTTTTACTCCAAAGTTCTTGTAATGATCGTTGATAGGCAGATAGTTGGCAAGCACAGTTTCAGTGCGTTGGTTAATGAAGTCGGAATTTCCTTCTTTTTTCATACGTAGGAAAATCATGAAATTACCTCCGCTCGTCCAGTCCTTACGTGTATTTGTACTACTGATAGAAGTAACAGCTGTCGGTTTTATTGTAGCGTTTTCCGGAATATCGGCAAAAATACCTCTTACTATCATTTCTTTCTCATCACCCCAAAGCAAGGTCTTTCCCATTACATTTTCGCTACCGAATATTTTACGGGCAAAAGATTGTGAGAGGAAAATACTTCCGGGATTGGCAAGTTCCAGTGCATTTCCTTCTATTAATGGGATTCCCATTGTCTGGAAAAACAACGAATCGGCAGCTAATATTTCGGAAGAATAGGTTTCGCTACCATGTTTCAATTTGTTTCCGATAAAAGGATTGAGTACCGTACTGCTTTTTACATGTTCCGGAAAATGACGTGCCAATGCATCTCCCGTAGGATAAATATTGTATGGGCTTGGTGCATTCTTTTTCCCATTGGTATTATCCCATGCCGTTTGTACCACATATAGCCGTTCTGAATCCTGATAGAAAGTATCATAACTCAATTCCAATGCTACACGGGCAAACAGAATAATCGATATGAATAAACCCAAAGAAAGACTTGCCACTTTGATAAGGGTAGCATCCTTTCCACGGATAATATTCTGTATAGCGTAATAGATTTGTTTCATTCTTGTTATATAAATTATTCACTTTTAATACTCAGCACCGGATTTTCATTGGCAATCTTCCAAGCCTTGATGACTACACATGCTACAATGGTGACCAATACTGCGATGGCGGTGGCAACAAACAGTAATGGATTCAAGGAGATGGTTTCGTGAAAGGCTTCCAACCATGACTTGCCCACCAAGTAAGCACACATTGTACCGATGAGTACGGAAGGAATGGCCACATAAAGAATGTCTACAGACAGCAGTTTCAGAATGTCCGAGGCTTCACCGCCATTCACTTTGCGTATGGCTATCTCTTTGCTCCGGCGTGCGGTCTCATCGTTGATATAACCTATCAAACCCATAAAAACGATGAGCAAGATAAAAGTAGAGGTTATCCATACGGAGTTGCGGAAACGTTCTACATACTTATAGATTTGATTCAATGTAGTGTCCGTCGGGATGAATTTAAACGCTTTCGTGGGATAGGTAACAGCCATATATTCTTCCAATCGCTTCAAGTTGTCCTGATAGGGGGCTTTCAGACGGACGCTTAATGCATTTATGCCCTTTGCGCCAACCAAAGCAATAGGATATTGCTTGTTCCCCATACTCATGCTACGCACATTGCGGAACACTCCCACAATGGGGCCGTTTTTCTTGTGTACATTGATTTGCTTGCCTATTGCACCGTCCGTCCATTGCATCAGTCGTACCAGCTCTTCGTTTACCAATACATCTCCTTCGTTCATTATATCCCTTCCTTCTATCAGGGTGATGCCATTGGTCTTTACGTAATCCTTATCGCAAGGATTGAACATCAGAGTGCCAATGGTTTTACCGCTATTGTTTTTCAGCGGACGACTCCAATATGAACCGATGATGGGACGCATGGAAGTGGCTACGCTTTCTACCATAGGCTGACGGAGAAGATCTTCCTTAACGGATTGGATTTCATCTTCAGTGAATGCCACCTGAGCTTCTACCAGACCTTCGGAGCGGAAACCGTGATCGGCATAAGCCATGTGATGATATTGCATGAATGCCACCAACAACACGCCCAATACAAACGACACGCCAGCAAACTGCACACAAAGCATGGAGCGTTTCCAACCTTTCTTGCTATCGGTATAACGGCGGAACACTTGGGTTACAGGGATTTTGGAGAACAAACGTCCGGGCATTACACCGGCTACCACAAACAGAATAAGAATAGTCAATAAGGGCACCCACAAAGTTTCCCATGTAAAGAGTGATTCCAAGCGGACAGACAACAAGTCTTCTATCAAGTCCTTGGCATTGAAAATGATAAAGAGAGTGAGTAACACCGATGCGATGACCACAAAACCGGTTTCCATCAGGAACATGCCGAAGATGTTGCCCGTAGTGGCACCGCTACATTTATGTACACCCACACTTTTGGCACGACGGTTCATGGTGGCAATGGCTATCAGCACGTAGTTCATAATAGCCACGAAGAATACGGCAAATCCCAAGAATCCATAAATGTACAGACGGGTACGTGTATCTTTGCTATCCCATTGAATATCTACCAATGGTTGTGCATCATATACATGTATCTTTTCCGCATCGGGCTTGTTGGGCCGGTATTGTTCCATGGCCTTACCTATTTCGCGGTTCAGTGTTTCGCGGTCAACATCATCCTTTTTACGGACAATGGTCAGATAAATGTCGTTTCTTGTCCAATCTCCGCCACCAAAATAAGATTTCTCACCACCTCTGACGGATATTATCAAGTCGTAATGGAACAGGGTATTTTCAGGAATATCCTGATAGATGCCCCGGATGGTAATAACATGTTTCTTTTCGAATGTAATTGTCTTTCCTATAGGATTCTCACCGGCAAAATACTGCTTCACGAAACTTTCGGAAACAAAAGCGTTTAAAGGCGTTTTAAGTTCTTCCGGATTGCCTTGCAGTACGGGAATGCCAAGGGTGGAGAAGAAATGCTCGTCGGCACAAATATAATCCAAATCCTCCAGATGTTTGTCGTCCTTGTAGACTTTGTATCCGGTATACATGTACAGGGCTGTAGTGTTTTCTATCAGTTGGGGCAGGTCGTCACGCAAGGCATCGGCCATTGGAGCATGTGATGTGCGGTCGTAACTTCCCATATCGCCGGTTTTGGCATCTTTCTGGGCTTCGCCTATCCACGATAGGTTATCTGCCTCCGGATAGCAACGTTCATAACTCAGTTCAAAGGCTATCTGCGAAAAAAGCAGGATGCCGACGGTAAGTCCCAACGAGAGGGACAGTACTTTCGTTATGTTGCTTCCCTTTCCGTGGATAATGTTCTGTATAGCGTAATAGATTTGTTTCATTCTTGTTGTATAAATTATTCACTCTTAATGCTCTTCACCGGATTTTCATTGGCTATCTTCCAGGTCTTGGTAATAACTATACCTACTATCATGGCCAATGTCAAGATGGCGGTCATGATGTAATAAGGGATGGTGTTTTCGATGGTTGTAGCAAATTGACTCATCCATAACTCCCCTACATACCATGCGGCGAAGGTTCCGATGAGTACAGCCGGGAGTGCCGTCCATAACACATCTTTTGCCAATAGTTCGATGATGCCCCAAGCTTCGGCTCCGTTTACCTTGCGGATGGCAATCTCTTTGGAACGGCGATTAGTTTCATCGTTGGTATAGCCTATCAAGCCCATCAAGGTAATGAAGAAAATGACGAATGTGGCGACTACTGTGGCGTTACGGAAAACGCGGACGGAGTTGTAAGAATCTGCCAATGCTTGCTCCAAACTTTCAAAATTGATGGTTTCTCCTGGGAAGGCCTCTCCTGCTTCCTTATTCAACCGTTGCAAGTTTTCGGCAAAAGGTTCTTTCAGACGGATATGAATAGAGCCACTAAACATGGGTTGATAGTGCATCAGGAAAGGTTTATTTTCTTCCAGGTAATTACCGATTTGGAAATCCTTGATGATGCCTACAATCTTCACTTTCCCTTCTTCGGTATAAATGGTCTGACCGAGGGCTTGTTCGGCACTCCAACCACGCGTCTTCAACCACGTTTCGCTGGCAGCTATCTCACCACTGGCACGAGGAAAACGTCCTTGTTTCACACGGATACCCATAATATCAGCATAATCCTCGGCCATATAATCGTACTTAGTTGAGAATAAGGACTGACCGCTTTCATCTAACATCATTTCTCCACTATATCCCCACAATGGGCCGTTGTCAAGCGAGGAAGTGACGGCTTCCACGTAAGGCAATCCTTTGTAGAAGGTCTTGACCATATTACTAGTGTCATAATCGGGACAATATTGGTATTCTACCGCAATGCGTTCGGGGTTATAACCCATGTCCTTGTTCAATACATAATGGAATTGAAACATCACGATAATCATAATGCCACCGATGAAAGCTACACCGGCAAACTGGATGAAGAGCAACGAACGTTTCCAGCCTTTCTTACCTTCGGTATATCGCTTGAATACTTGGGTTACAGGTATTTTCGAGAAGACATACCCTGGCAATACGCTTCCGATAAGAAATAAAGTGCCTATTACTGACAAGGAAACCCAAATACGGTCGATTGCAAAGAGTGAGGTAAGTTTGGTTGAAGCCGTATCTTCCACAAAATCTTGAAAGTTAAGTACAAGGAATCCCATCAGCAACAAAGCAATTACAATGATGATACCCGTTTCCCATAGGAACATGCCGAAAATAGTATCTGTTTCTGCTCCACTACATTTGTGTACACCGATAGCTTTAGCGCGTCTACTCAATGAAGATATGGAAATAAGTACATAGTTTAAGGCGGTGATAAAGAGAATTGCACCTCCCAAGATGGACATGATTCCCGTCATACGTTTTACGTCGTCTTGGTTTCGATATGTATCACGGATAGGGCGGGCTTCGGCCTCCATCTGGAATGCTGCATTAGCAGGATAGTTCTGTTCAATCACCAGATTCATGCGCTTATTCAAGTTTTCCATGTCCGTGCCGGGCTTGATACGGAAATAGCTTGGCCAACTATCGCCTCCTTCCCACGAATAATTTCCCCACCCCCTGTTCCAAATGGTCGGCATGGAAACAACGGCTTTTGCTCGTAAGGTACTATTGGCTGGAATATCGGCAAATGTACCACGGACAGTCAAGGGCATCTGCTTGTTGTAACTGATGACCTTTCCTATCGGGTCTTCATCGCCGAACATTTGGGATGCCAATTCATCACTCAGGTAGACAACATCCATTTGTTGCAAATCTTGTATTGGGTTACCGCTAGTCACTTCGATGCCCATAGTCTCAAAGAAAAGCGAATCTGCCACTATCTTGCGAATATCGAACTTCGTTTCGCCATGATACAGGGGTTGGCTAGCCAGCCAAATGCTGACGGTCGTAGCGCTTTCTATCATATCGGGCAAGGCTTCGAACGTGGCACCGGCCGTCTTTCCAACGCAATATTGGCTCCATTGGGTTGGGCCATCTTTCAAATGAAATCTTTTCCATACTTGATAAAGATTCTCATGCTCCTTGAAGCAAGTATCGAAGCTCTGCTCGTAGGCAACCCTTGAAAAGAGCAGAATGCTCATCATCAGCCCCAAACCGAGGGAGATAATCTTAATGGCATTGGCACTACGGCTATGAACAATGGTTTGTATAACGTAATAGATTTGTTTCATCATTTTTTCTTTTTATTCTACAATATTCGCCACAATGCTACCATCGAACAGGTGCACAATGCGGTGCGCATAGCCGGCATCGTGCTTGGAGTGGGTCACCATAATGATGGTGGTTCCTTCGGCATTCAGCTCGGTCAGCAAGTTCATCACTTCCTGTCCATTCTTCGAGTCGAGGTTACCCGTAGGTTCGTCGGCTAAGATTAGTTTGGGATTGGTAATAACGGCACGAGCAATGGCTACTCGTTGTTGTTGACCGCCCGAGAGTTGTTGCGGATAATGCTTGGCACGATGGCTGATGTTCATGCGTTTCAACATATCGGTCACCATCTTCTTGCGTTCGGCGGGCTTTATGCCGAGGTATACCAAGGGGAGTTCCACATTCTCGTACACATTCAGTTCGTCAATCAAGTTGAAGCTTTGGAATACAAAGCCAATCACTCCTTTACGCAAGCGCGTGCGTTCCTTTTCGTGTAAATCGGCCACTTCGGTTCCAAGGAGCTTGTAGCTTCCTTCGGTGGGATTGTCGAGCAGTCCCAGAGTGTTGAGCAAGGTGGATTTTCCACAGCCCGAAGGTCCCATAATGGCTACAAATTCGCCTTCCTTTACTTCCAGATGTACATTGTTCAATGCTACGGTTTCTACTTCTTCCGTACGGAATACTTTGCTGAGTTTTTCAATTTGAATCATAATTATTTATTTTTTGTTATTGTTTCTCTTCAAAAGGAAGCACCGTTTCGCAACGCCACTTCCTGTAATGACAATGAGAGAATTAATATTTTATTCCTCATTATTCGTTCTCACTAATTCTATAGCAAATACCGTGCCAAACTTGCAAACTGTTGATTGCGAAGTGTTTGCTGTTTTGAGGCAATGAGGAGACTGTCCAATAATTAGACACCGGTGCCTAAAAAATGGACACAGCCGCAAAATTTTGATTGTCCAAAAAATAGACAAAGTATAGGTTATTAGAATTCTTATCCATACTTTTGTATGGTAACATGTAAACGAATCATGAAAAGACAAAAGACCATCGTAGTAGTGGACGACAATAAGGGAGTATTATCGGCCGTAAAGTTATTGTTGAAGGACAAGTTCGACAAGATACTGACTTTACCCTCGCCGGTAACGCTTATGACTACCTTAAAGGAGGAAAAACCGGATGTGGTATTGCTCGACATGAATTTTGGAAACGGACTCAATACGGGTAACGAAGGTTTGTTTTGGTTGCACGAAATCAAGAAAACATATTCTTCCTTACCTGTAGTGCTCTTTACAGCGTATGGTGACATTGACTTGGCGGTACGGGGTATCAAGGAAGGAGCGGACGATTTCATTGTGAAGCCATGGGACAATACACGTTTGGTGGAAACATTGCTATCGGCTTGTCATACATCCGGTAAAGGGAAGAAGATGGAAAGCCCTACCCCCAAATCTATGATGTACTGGGGAGAGAGCAAAGCGATGAAGGGACTCCGTGAATTGGTGGAACGAGTGGCAAAGACCGATGCCAATGTCTTGATAACCGGTGAAAATGGTACGGGTAAGGAGATGCTGGCCAGGGAAATTCATGCACTCTCTGTACGGAGCGAAAAGGAGATGGTAGCCGTAGATATGGGAGCCCTTACCGAATCATTGTTTGAAAGTGAACTCTTCGGTCATGTGAAAGGATCGTTTACCGATGCCTATGCCGACAGGCCCGGTAAGTTTGAATCGGCTCATGGGAGTACTTTGTTCCTTGACGAAATTGGCAATCTGCCTTATCACCAGCAAGCCAAACTCCTTACCGTGCTCCAACGGCGGAGTATTGTCAGAGTGGGAAGCAACCAGCCCATTCCCATAGACATCCGACTGATATGCGCCACCAATTGTAACCTACCTGAAATGGTGGCTCAGAACCAATTTCGTGAAGACTTGCTCTATCGGGTGAATACCATTCACATTGAAATACCTCCTTTACGCGAACGGAAAGAAGATATCATACCTTTGGCGGAACGATTCATAGAGCGATTTAGCAGACAATACGACCGGGGGAAGATGACTCTTTCTCCTCAAGCCATCCGGAAACTGAAAGAACATCCGTGGTATGGTAATATCCGTGAATTGGAACATGCCATCGAAAAGGCAGTCATTATCAGTGAAGGTGCCACTCTCTCTGAAGAACATTTCCAATTCTCCCGCAAGGCACTTGCCCCTAATTTGAATACAACGGTAGGAACCATAGAAGAAATGGAAGTGCAAATGATTAAACGGGCCATCGAACGGAACGAGGGTAATCTTTCGGCCGTGGCAATGGAATTGGGGATAACCCGACAGACTTTGTACAACAAACTGAAGAAGTTCGGCTTATGATGAAGCAACTGCTGGATACATTCTGGATGAGATTGGGCATTGTCTTGATGCTAACGGCTGCTTGTACAGGATTGGCCATTGTCCGCAATTGGCTTTGGTTGCCTGTAGGGATAGTTTGTCTGTTGGTGGCCGTTTGGCATTTCTACCGCATCTATATGCATAACACCCGCAAAATAACCTTTCTGCTGGATGCCATTGAAAACGATGACCCGGCCATACATTTCTATGAAAAAGTAAAAGATGGAGAGAGCTTGCAGGTAAATGTGATGTTGAACCGCATTGCCAAGATTTTGTATAATGTAAAGATAGAAACCGCCCAACGGGAAAAGTATTACGAATTGATTCTTGATTTTGTAGAGACAGGTATTGTAGTACTGAACAGCAAAGGTGCGGTTATCCAGAAAAACCGAAAAGCAATGGAGCTGTTGCGACTGGATGTCTTTACACACATCCGGCAACTTTCAACTGTTTCTGAAGGATTGGAGGATATGCTGGAGAAAGCTTGTCCGGGAGATAAGCTGCAAGCAAGCTATTCTACAGAAAGAGGAAACGTTAGTCTGTCCTTACGGGTATCGGGCATTCATATCAAGAATGAAGAATGGCGTATCATAGCTTTGAATGATATCAACAGTGAACTGGATGAACGGGAAATAGATTCGTGGATACGTCTAACCCGGGTGCTGACACACGAAATTATGAACTCGCTCAGCCCTATCACTTCGTTAAGCGAAACGTTGCTCACACTTCCTTGTGCCGAGGATGTAGAAATGAAACAGGGACTGGAAACCATTCATACCACAGGCAACGGACTGATGAATTTTGTAAATTCCTATCGGAAATTAACTCGTTTGCCGTCACCCGAGCCTTCACTCTTTTATGTAGAGCCTTTCTTGAAACGCATGGTTCAGTTGGCACAGCATCCATCTGGTTGTCCGAATATTAAAGTAGAGTTGCAGGTGGCTGATGGACTGATTATATGGACCGATGAAAATCTGTTGGCACAAGTAATTACCAATTTGTTGATAAATGCCATGCAAGCCATCGGAACTACCGATGGATGTATACGTCTTTCTGCATTTAATCAGGGAGAGAAAACGGTTTGTATTGAAGTGTCCAATAACGGTCCGCGCATTACCGATGAAATGGCTGAACAAATCTTTGTTCCTTTCTTTACCACCAAAGAAGAGGGGAGCGGCATCGGACTTAGCTTGAGTAAACAAATTATGCGTATCTGTGGGGGAACATTGACACTCCGTCCTTATACATCAAAACAGTCTTGGACTACTTTTGCCATCACCATTCCATTGGTCAAGTAAAGGTAAGTAAATGTTTCATATTGCTGTATTTATCGTTCTTTTGGACAAATTTAGCAAATTTATTTATCAAATGACAACTTTCGCGTATCTTTGTCGTTTCAAAAATAGATATATGTCTTTACAAAGGGAAAACAAGAATATACTCGTGACCGGAGCCAGTGGTTTCATTGGTAGCTTTCTGGTAGAAGGAGCATTGGAACGGGGAATGCAGGTATGGGCCGGTGTACGCAAAAGCAGTAGCCGGAAATATTTGCAGGACGACCGTATACGGTTTGCAGAGCTGGATTTCGGGAATAAGGACAAACTGAAAGAGCAGCTCAGTGTTCATAAACAGGAACACAATGGATGGGATGCCGTGATTCATTGTGCCGGAGTAACCAAATGCAAGAACCGGGAGGATTTTGATAAAGGGAATTATCAGGCAACCGTGAACCTGGTGGAGGCGTTGAAAGAACTCGATATGGTGCCACAACATTTCATCTATATCAGTTCACTGAGTATATTCGGTCCTATTCACGAGGATACCTATCAGCCTATCAGCGAGGCCGACGAGGCCCAGCCCAATACCGCCTATGGAGTAAGCAAGCTCAAATCGGAAAAGTATCTTCAGGCTTTGGAAGGATTTCCGTATGTTATCTATCGCCCGACGGGAGTGTATGGACCACGGGAGCGTGATTATTTCCTCATGGCCAAGAGCATCAAGCAGCACATTGACTTTGCTCCCGGCTTCAAACGTCAGGATCTGACCTTTATCTATGTAAAGGATTTGGTGCAGGCGGTGTATCTCTCTATCGAAAAGAATGTTACCCGTCGTGCCTATTTTGTGAGTGACGGACAAGTATACTCAGCCCGTTCCTTTTCCGACTTGATACAAAAAGAGTTGGGTAATCCGTGGGTTATCCACATCAAATGCCCGTTAATTGTATTAAAAGTTGTATCTTTGTTGGCCGAAACCGTTGCCGGTTGGTTTGGAAAGGCCAGTACGTTGAATGGCGACAAGTATAACATCATGAAACAACGGAACTGGCAATGCGACATCACCCCCTTGATAAAGGAGTTGGGTTATCAACCGGAATATTTGCTCGATAGGGGTGTAAAAGAAATCATTGCGTGGTATAAGAAAGAAAAATGGCTTTAGATTGGTTCAAGCGAGTAGAAGACTCGAAAGGATTGTTTGCGGTAGAAAGCATCAGTTTGATATATAATGCGATTACTACCTTGTTGATTGTGTGTCTGTATTCGCAGATGGACCACCCCGACAGAATGTTGTTGGAGCGGGTGGGTATTGTTGCCATTACCTTTGCGCTCATTTGGGTGTATCGTAAATATCCTTGTCGGTTGTCGGCTTTTGTACGCATGGTGGTACAGATGTCTTTCTTGGCTTATTGGTATCCCGATACATTTGAGTTCAACCGCTTGTTTCCCAATCTCGACCATATCTTTGCTTCGATAGAACAATGGATGTTTGCTTGCCAGCCCTCGGTGGAGTTTATGAAGGCTTGCCCGGGTATGTGGTTCAGTGAACCGTTCAACATGGGCTATTTTGCTTATTATCCCATGATAGCCGTTGTAGCCATCTATTATTTTATATTCCGCTTTGAATGGTTTGAAAAGGTATCGTTTGTATTGGTCACTTCGTTTTTTATATATTATCTGATTTATATCTTTGTACCGGTGGCCGGTCCTCAGTTCTATTTCCCTGCTATTGGTATGGACAATGTGGTAACAGAGAATTTCCTTTCCATAGGTGATTATTTCAACCATAATGCCATCCTTCTTCCCGGTCCTGATGCGCACCAAGGTTTCTTTTATAGTTTGGTAGAAGCTTCGCAGGAAGTGGGCGAACGACCTACGGCTGCTTTCCCCAGTTCGCATGTGGGAATCTCTACCATCTGTATGATTATGGCTTGGCGTGTAAACCGCAAACTGAGTTATCTGATGGCTCCGTTCTATGTACTTCTTTGTTGCGCTACCGTTTACATTCAGGCTCATTACCTCATTGATGTATTTGCAGGATGGTTGTCGGCCGTTTGTATCTATCTCATTTCTACATGGATGTATAAGCGTTGGTTTGCATCGAGTGTGTTCCGTTCTGTATTGGGATAAATTTCTAAAAAAAGTAGCATTTTCTTGCAACGTTTGGCGGTTTGTTTGCGTCTAATGATATAGAAAAACATTAAAAACACTATATCATTATGAATGCAACTCTATTGGCCTTAACGATGGCCGCTTCTACATTGACTTCCTGTGTGGTAGTCACTGAAGGTATTGTACCCAGCAGCAATTATGAAACCAAGCAAGTACAAGTGGATAGCTTTGACGGTATCTCCACATCCACTTCCATCGATGTAATTTACACCCAGACATCGGGTAAGCAGGATGTTGAAATCTATGCACCCGATAACGTAATAGAATACGTCAAGGTACATGTAAAAGACGGTATCTTGATGGTGGGCTTTCATTCCGATGATAATAGGGGAATCAATATCAAAGGTAAACATAAGACGGAGGTACGGGTTTCGGCTCCCGCTGTCCATTCACTGAAAGCCTCAAGTAGTGGGGACATCGTTCTGAAGAATGGATTGCAAACAGAAGGAAAAGTAACGGTTAAGGCATCGAGTAGCGGCGACATTACGGGTGGCAATCTTGTTTGCAATCAATTGGTAATAGGTGCTGCAAGTAGCGGTGACATTGAATTGGAAGCAGTAGGATGCCAACAATTGAAAGCGGATGCCAGTAGTTCCGGTGATGTAAAGATAAAGCTTTTGACGGCAGAGGAGGTGAACGCCGAAGCCAGCTCGTCGGGTGATGTGATTATTTCTTCCGGTCGATGTGTGAAGGCAGATTTGTCAGCTTCGAGCAGTGGTGATGTGGTAGCCGAAGGTTTGAAAGCCGATTATGTGGTAGCTTCGGCCAGTAGTGCGGGGGATGTGTCTTGTTATCCCATTGAATCATTAAAGGCAAAAGCGTCCAGTGCCGGTAGTGTGGGCTATCGGGGTAATCCGAAGTCCATTGATTATTCTCCGAAGAAAGGATTACATAAACTAGATTAGTCTTGCTATAATAGTGTCATTCTGAGGAACAAAGTGACGAAGAATCTGAATACATTTACGTTTACATATTCAGATTCTTCCTCCTTTCAGTCGTCAGAATGACATAAGATACAAAAATTAAATAGCGTAGTGTCCTTTGATGTAGTCCAAAATGCTGAAGAGTTCCTTTACCGTTTCGGCTCTCAACATGGCAATGCGCGTCTCCTTAAAGTTAGGGATTCCCTTGAACAACGGCGATGCGGCCAAGTGTCGGCGTACGTGAAGTATCCCGCGCCGCTCGTCCAATAACTTTACACTGTCTAACACTTCCTGGCGAAGGACATCCATCTTCCAGTCGAACGACAAGGGTGGGAGTTCTTCGCCGGTTTGCAAATAGTGCTTCACTTCCTTGAATATCCAAGGACGACCGAAGCTGGCGCGACCAATCATGATACCGTCTACACCGTATTGTTCGAAACATTCTTTGGCGCGTTGGGGAGAAGTGACATCGCCATTACCAATGATAGGGATGTGGATGCGCGGATTCTTTTTGATATCGCCTATCAAGGTCCAATCGGCCACTCCCGTATACATTTGGGCACGGGTTCTGCCATGTACGGTCAGTGCCTCAATGCCACAATCTTGTAATTGTTCCGCTAAATCAACAATAATCTTATGGTCGTTGTCCCAACCGAGGCGTGTCTTTACGGTAACGGGAATCTTTACGGCATCCACCACCGCTTTGGTAATCTCCAACATCAGCGGTATATTCTGTAACATTCCGGCACCGGCACCTTTCCCTGCCACTCGTTTGACGGGGCAACCGAAGTTAATGTCCAGTATATCGGGTTTGGCTTCTTCCACTATCTTGGCCGCTTCGACCATGGTAGGCACATCCTTTCCATAGATTTGGATAGCTACCGGACGTTCCTGCTCATCGATGTTCAGCTTGGCCATGGTCTTGTTGACCGAGCGTATTAAGGCATCGGCCGATACAAATTCAGTATATACCATATCTGCACCGAAGCGTTTGCACATCAGTCGGAAGGCCGGGTCGGTCACATCTTCCATGGGAGCCAACACGATGGGTTGTTCGCCTAAATCTATATTTCTAATTTTCATTATGGTCGTCATTTTTAGGCACGGATTACACGGATTAACGCGGTTCTTTGTGGATGTTTACACATTTAAAACTGTGAAATCTGTGTAATCCGTGCCTAATAAAATTAATTGCTTTCTTTTGCTCTGCAAAAATACAGAAAAAAGTTCTACCTTTGCATATTACTACAAACAAAACGTTTATGTATAACATAAAAGACTTCGAAATAATGGCTCCTGTGGGCTCGCGCGAATCCCTTGCAGCAGCCATCCAGGCAGGTGCCGATTCCATCTATTTTGGCATTGAGAGCCTGAACATGCGTGCCCGTTCGGCCAGCACGTTTACCATCAACGATTTGCGGGAGATTGCGCAAATATGCGATGAGCACGGTATCAAGAGTTATCTAACTATCAACACCATAATATACGATGAAGACATTGCTTTGATGCGTACCATTGTCGATGCGGCTAAGGAAGCAGGCATCAGTGCGGTGATTGCGGCTGATGTGGCGGTGATGTCTTATTGCAACGAAGTAGGGCAGGAAGTACATCTGTCTACCCAGTTGAATATCAGTAATGCTGAGGCTTTGAAGTTCTATGCCCGCTTTGCCGATGTAGTGGTACTGGCCCGCGAATTGAAGCTTACTCAAGTACGTGAAATATACGAAGTGATTCAGAAGGAACAGATACGAGGACCGAAGGGTGAACTTATCCGTATTGAAATGTTCTGTCACGGTGCCCTTTGTATGGCGGTATCGGGTAAATGTTATTTAAGTCTGCACGAAATGAATGCGTCGGCCAATCGGGGTGCATGTATGCAAATCTGCCGAAGGGCTTACGAAGTGAAGGATAAGGAAAGTGATATCGAACTGGAAGTGGACAACAAATACATCATGTCGCCCAAGGATTTGAAGACCATTCATTTTATGGACGAAATGATAGAAGCCGGTGTGAGGGTGTTCAAGATAGAAGGTCGTGCCCGTGGTCCTGAATATGTACGTACGGTAGTGGAATGTTACAAGGAAGCTATCCGCTCTTATTTGGGAGGTACGTTTACCGATGAAAAGAAAGAGGCATGGGATATCCGCTTGAAGACTGTCTTTAACCGGGGATTCTGGAACGGTTATTACCTTGGCCAACGCTTGGGTGAATGGAGCCGTAACTATGGTTCGGAAGCCACCGAACGTAAGGTGTATGTAGGTAAAGGCATCCGCTATTTCTCCAATATCGGTGTGGCAGAGTTCTTGGTAGAAGCTGCCGAGCTGAAGGTAGGTGATAAGTTGCTGATAACCGGTCCTACTACCGGAGCCTTGTTCCTGACACTTGATGAAGCCCGTGTAGACCTCAAACCGGTAAATGATGTAAAGAAAGGGCAGCATGTATCCTTCAAGGTACCCGAAAAGGTGCGCCCAAGTGACAAACTTTATAAGTTGGTGGCACCCGAAGAATTGAAAAGAAAATAACTAAAGATAGCCGAAGATGAAAGTCTGGATAAGAATCGTGATGTTGTTTGTATTGCTGGTAGGCAGTATGAATAATGTATGGGCCAAATCGACCAATCCTGGTGAAGAGAAAGACTATGTCTTGATTTTAAATTCGTATACCAATTACTATTATTTCAGTGAACGAATCATTGAGCCTATCTCTCATTTGGGCGATGTGCATGTCTATGTAGAGCACATGGGTATGATTATGATAGATAGCAATGAGAAACTGACAGAACTTAAGAAACATCTGTTTGCCCAATATGCCAATGTGCCCAAATTGGTGGTGATGATTGGGGCAGAATCGATGGTGGTACTGGACGATATCAAGGAACATTGGGGCGATGTACCCATTGTAGCCTGTATGGATGTAGACTACATTGTGCCCGAAGAGTCGTACGTTATGAAACGCCCGGTGATTCCTTCAGAGCGTTTGGACCTTCATAAATTGGTGCCGGAATACAACCTCACTCTGCTTCAATGTCCGGTGTATGTGGAAAACAACATTGACATCATGCATCAGATGATACCCCAGATGAACAAGCTGTTGCTTATCGGCGATAACTCGTTCATCAACATGCAGTATCGTGAAAAGGCAGCCGAATATATCCACGACCATTATCCTAACACTTCGTTTGAATATTTGTCGGCCGAAGAAATGGGGTTGGAACAACTGATGGCAGTGTTGGGTCAGGTAGACCAACGAACTACCGGGGTATTGTTCTCGTCTTGGTTGTCGGCTGATATTCTCTCGAAGAACATTGCTTTGATGGCCAATTCGTATATGGTGATTGCATCCACTCCTCCTCCCTTGTTTGTGCTGAGACACATCCAGATAGCCGAAGACAATAGTGTAGTGGGTGGATATGTACTCGATTATGAACGATTCGGTAAAACCATGTTGGGGGTAGTCAATAAGGTAATGAGTGGAACACCGGCTCGCGATGTTCCTTTCCTACTCGAACCGTATGCGGCTCCATTCTTTAACTACGTGGCTTTGGAAAAGAAAAACCTGAACCCCGAGTTGTGTCCCGAAGGAACGGTGTTCTATCATCAACCTCCTACTTTTTACGAACGCTATAACCGGGTAATATGGGGAATAGGTGTCTTTATCTTAGTTGCTATCTTGGTGGTGATTTTACTACGTATGCAAATGGCACTGAAGATGAAAGAGCTTTCGGAAAGAAAACAAAAGATTAAACAAGAATATGCCGATTTGTTCCATCACATGCCTATTGGTTATGTAAAGGCATTGGTCATTAAGAATGAAGAAGGAGAGGTGATTGATTTTTCGTATGAGAAAGCAAACAATCAGTTCCTGCTGAATTTCCATGACCATGAAAACGGAGAACTGATGTCTGCTTGGAATACAGAGTTTCTGGAACAGTTGCTGAAAATCTATCACTCGGATATCAAGCCGAATAAGATTGTGACTTTCCCCTTCTATTTCAAGGATTTGGATGCTTGTTTTAACTTCTATGTAGGAGCATCAGCCGAGGAAGAACACATCAATATCTTCAGTATTGATACGACCGAACTTTATCGGGTTCAACAAGACTTGATTACGGCCAAAGAACAGGCAGAAGAATCCAACCGCTTGAAGTCGGCCTTCTTGGCTAATATGAGTCACGAAATTCGTACTCCGTTGAATGCCATTGTGGGATTCTCTAACATCCTTTCGGCATCGGAATCGCCTGAAGAGTCGCAAGAATACATTAACATTATCGAAAACAACAACGCCTTGTTGTTGCAATTGATTGGAGATATTCTGGATATTTCGAAGATTGAAGCCGGTACATTGGAATTCATCTATTCGGATATCGATTTGAATGCGGTGATGGGTGAAATAGAGAGTGCTACACGGATGCGTATGCAAAACAAGGAAGTGAAGTTAGTGTTTGCACCCGGATTGCCTGTTTGTCGCATCCATACAGAGAAGAACCGTTTGTCGCAGGTTATTATCAACATGCTGAACAATGCCATGAAGTTTACCAAAGAAGGTGAAATCCGTTTTGGTTATGAACTTCAAGGAGAAATGTTGTACTTCTATGTAAAAGACACCGGTTGCGGTATTCCGGCCGATAAGGTAGGCGAAGTATTCAACCGCTTTGTCAAATTGAACAAGTTTGTGCAGGGAACCGGTTTGGGCTTGGCCATTTGTCAGACCATTATTCATCGTATGGGAGGTAAGATTGGCGTGGAATCGGAAGAGGGCAAGGGCTCTAAATTCTGGTTTACCATTCCTTGTACCCCTGTTGTAGAAGAGGTGGCAGAAGTGACAGAAGAGGATGACAAGCAACCTTTGAAGTTGAACTTGAATGAACAACTCACCATCTTGATTGCGGAAGACAA
The DNA here is from genome assembly GCA_017472925.1 of Bacteroides sp. Classification (GTDB taxonomy): domain Bacteria; phylum Bacteroidota; class Bacteroidia; order Bacteroidales; family Bacteroidaceae; genus Phocaeicola. The sequence continues at coordinate 56,339 of JAFUNS010000034.1, forward strand.
TCCGAGCAACTACAAGCTCTTGAACACCATCTTGAAGGACGAATACAAGTTGATTCATGCCTGGAATGGAAAAGAGGCCGTGGAAAAGTTCAAGGAACACAAGCCGCATTTGGTTTTGATGGATATCAACATGCCTGAAATGAATGGTTATGAGGCAACGGCCGAAATCCGTAAGTTCGATTCAATCACACCGATTATTGCCGTAACCGCCTTTGCCTATGCTTCGGATGAACAGAAAGTGATGGAAAACGGTTTCAATGGCTATATGTCAAAACCGATTAACGCCAAGCAAATGCGTACAAAGATTGCTGAGGTTGTAAGCAAGCATATTCTCTTTATGTAAAATACACGTTATGAAAGCAATCATACACTTTCTCCGTCAGTTGCAATGCAACAATAACCGCGAATGGTTCAATGCTCATAAGAAAGAATTCTTGATGCACCAGGCGCGTTTTCATGAGTTGGTAGACGAGGTTATCAAGGAAATTACGGTGTTCGATGCCGATGTGGCCGGACTTACCGCCAAGGATTGTACCTATCGCATTTATCGGGATGTACGCTTTTCGTCCGACAAAAGTCCGTACAAATGCCATTTCGGAGCCTTTATTGCCAAAGGAGGAAAGAAGGCGGGCAATGCCGGATATTATTTCCACATCAGTACAGGAGGTGGCGAGGAGTACCCTTATTGCCACATGTTGGCCGCAGGCGATTATTGCTACAAGCCCGAAGTGATGAAGATTCTTCGCGAAGACATTGTGAATGGTGAGGGCGATTTTGATGCGGTAGTGAAGCAAGCCGATGCTTCCTTTACTTTGGATAATGACGGTGCCTTGAAGCGGAATCCCAAAGGCTTCCCCGCCGACGCACCTTATTCGGAATACATCCGGTTGAAGTATTTTTGCTTGACCGCCATTCCCGATGACGAGTTTTGGGAAGGAGAGGACTTGGCCAAACGTATTGCCTCCAAGTTTGCTACCACCAAGCCTTTCCTGGATTACATCAATCGTGCCATTGACTTTGAAAGGGAGGAAGAATAGTACGACGAGTTACGCATCAGAAAACGACGTTTTCTTTATCGTAAAACGACGTTTTACAAAGCATAAAAGGCCTTATTAGTTTTATTTACGTTTCGTGTTGTATATGATGAGAAATCTATTTGCTCTTTTAGTGTTGGTATGTATAACACCCATTGCCTCCGCCCAATCCATCCCGATGGTAGAAATCCCTTCGGGAAGTTTCTATATGGGTTCTCTCGGACTGGAGGAAAACTATGACGAAGCCCCCATGCATCGGGTACATATCAGTCGGCCTTTCTTGATGAGCCGTACGGAAATCACCAATGCGCAATACGAAGAATTCTGTCCCGAACACAAGGAATTACGGGGTAAATATGGTTTTTCTACCGACGATGACGAACCGGTGGTATTGGTGAGTCACGATGAGGCCATGGCCTTTTGCCGATGGCTATCTGCCAAAGAAGGGAAAACCTATCGCCTTCCTACCGAGGCCGAATGGGAATATGCTTGCAGAGCCGGCACGATGTGGAAGTTCTACATGGATGATAAGTTGCCTGCCGTTTATCATCGCAATCAGGAAATAGTATCCGAACTGAAACCCGTAAAACTGAATGTGGCACAAACGCCTGCTAATCCGTGGGGGTTGTACGACATGTGCGGGAATGTAGAGGAATGGTGCCTGGATTGGTACGGGCCTTATGTGGATGGCGAACAGACTGATCCGGTAGGTTATGCCGAGGGTATGTGTCGGGTAACTCGTGGAGGAAGCCACAATACTCCTACCGACTATCTGCGTTGTAGCAACCGGTTGGCTATGTTGCCGGGCGATAAAAGTGTGATGATCGGTTTCCGAATTGTCCAGGCGGAATACCCTTCTACCGCTCCTTTGCAAAGAGAAGTGGTGTCTGAATCTATCCAACAAAAGCCGTGGAAATGGGAAGCCGTATCGAAAGACCAACCGATATTCCATGCTCCTCAAGTATTTGTCAAGGAACCTTTGGAAGGTAGTAAGACGCCTTTCTATCCGCATAATCACCAACCGGCCATCACATGGTGTGAGAATGGTGACTTGTTGGCCATTTGGTTCTCTACTAAAGAAGAGAAAGGACGCGAAATGATTGTACTGACTTCCCGTCTCAAAGCCGGTAGCAACGAATGGGAAGAAGCCAAGCTTTTCTATCATGTACCCGACCGTAACCTGACGGGTTCGGCTCTATATCACGATGGGAAAGGTACACTTTACCATATTAATGGGGTGGAACAAGCCGGACGTTGGCGTAATCTGATGCTGACGCTTCGCACCAGTACCGACAACGGACAGACATGGACCCAGCCTCGTATCATTGCTCCCGAACACACCATGCGCCATCAAGTTATCGCCGGCACCTTTGTGACTCGTGAGGGATGGATGATTCAGCCTTGCGATGCTACTCCTTCGGCTTCGGGAGGTACGGCTATTCATATCAGCAAAGATAAGGGACAAACATGGACAGACCCTTGGGACGGTCGGCCTTCAGAGTATGTACAAGGGGGAAAAGGAACCACTATTGCCGGTATTCATGCCGGAGTGGTACAACTGAAAGACGGTCGCCTGATGGCTTTGGGTCGCAAGAATAACATCAAGGATAAGGACGGACGCGAGCGTATGCCAATGAGTATATCCGATGATATGGGTAAGACATGGACCTATTCGGCCTCGGAATTCCCACCGTTGGAAGGTCATCAACGCCTGGTACTCACCCGTTTGAATGAAGGTCCGCTGCTTTTTGTATCGTTTACCGACCATCCCTATCGTACTCCAGCGAGTGAACGTGGCTTGCTCTTTACCGATAAGGATGGGAAAACCTTCCGTGGATATGGACTTTATGCCGCTCTCTCTTTCGACGAAGGAAAGACCTGGCCTATAAAGCGTTTGATAACCGATGGAGAATACCGTTTGCTGAATGGTGGAGCATGGACACAATTCTTTGAAATGGATGCCACTCATGCCGAGCCTCGAGGTTATTTGGCTTGCACTCAAACGCCCGACAACATGATTCATCTCATCTCAAGTCGATTGCATTACCGGTTTAATTTGGCTTGGTTGATGGGGAAATCCAAAAACTTTTAGAGGAACAAGGAGTAAGACCCAAGAAAAACTTGTATCTTTGCAACTCAATAACAAATAAGTACTTATAGCGCGTTATGAATATTGAACAGAAACTGACCGCAACAGTCATTGCGGCATTGAATACACTCTATGGTCAAGAAGTACCCGAAAAGATGGTACAGCTACAGAAGACCAAGAAAGAATTCGAAGGTCATTTGACCCTCGTGGTGTTCCCGTTCTTGAAGATGAGTAAGAAGGGACCCGAACAGACCGCACAAGAAATTGGGGAATATTTGAAGCAGAATGCTCCTGAACTGGTGTCGGCTTATAATGCAGTGAAGGGTTTCTTGAACCTGACCATTGCATCGGATTGCTGGATTGAACTTCTCAATAGCATTCATGCGGATGCGGAATATGGTATCACCAAAGCTACAGAGAATTCTCCGTTGGTGATGATTGAATATTCTTCACCAAACACCAACAAGCCACTCCACTTGGGACACGTCCGCAACAACCTCCTCGGTTGGGCATTGGCCAATGTAATGGCAGCTAATGGTAACAAGGTGGTGAAGACCAATATTGTGAACGACCGCGGTATCCACATCTGTAAGTCGATGTTGGCCTGGTTGAAATATGGTAATGGCGAAACTCCTGAATCGAGCGGTAAGAAAGGTGACCACCTGATTGGTGATTACTATGTAGCTTTTGACAAGCACTACAAGGCTGAAGTGAAGGAACTGATGGCCGCTTACCAAGCGGAAGGAATGAGTGAAGAAGAAGCAAAGGCTAAGGCCGAAGCCAATTCTCCATTGATGCTCGAAGCTCGTGAAATGCTCCGCAAGTGGGAAGCAAACGACCCGGAAGTACGTGGCCTTTGGGAAAAGATGAACAATTGGGTTTATGCCGGTTTCGATGAAACATACGCTCAGATGGGTGTAGGTTTCGATAAAATTTATTATGAATCGCAGACTTATCTTGAAGGTAAGGAAAAAGTAATGGAAGGTTTGGATAAGGGATTCTTCTTCCGTAAGGAAGACAACTCTGTTTGGGCCGACTTGACCGCTGAAGGACTTGACCATAAGCTCTTGCTACGTGGTGATGGTACATCGGTATACATGACTCAGGATATCGGTACAGCTAAGCTTCGTTTCCAGGACTTCCCTATCGACAAGATGATTTATGTGGTAGGTAACGAACAGAACTATCACTTCCAGGTGCTTTCTATTCTCCTTGACAAACTCGGTTTCGAATGGGGTAAGGGATTGGTACACTTCTCATACGGTATGGTGGAATTGCCAGAAGGTAAGATGAAGAGCCGCGAAGGTACTGTAGTGGATGCCGATGATTTGATGGCCGCTATGATTGAAACTGCTAAGGAAACTTCGGCAGAACTCGGCAAGCTCGATGGCTTGACACAAGAAGAAGCAGACAACATTGCCCGCATCGTGGGTCTCGGTGCCTTGAAGTACTTCATCCTGAAGGTAGATGCCCGCAAGAACATGACGTTCAACCCGAAGGAATCCATTGACTTCAACGGAAATACAGGCCCGTTTATCCAATATACTTATGCCCGTATCCAGTCTGTACTTCGTAAGGCAGCTGAACAAGGTATTGAAATTCCGGTTGTAATTCCTGCAGGCCTTGAATTGAGTGCCAAGGAAGAAGGCTTAATCCAGATGTTGGCCGATTTCAAGAATACCGTGAAGCAAGCCGGTACTGATTATAATCCATCGGTTATTGCCAATTATGCATACGATTTGGTGAAGGAATACAATCAGTTCTATCATGACTTCAGCATCTTGCGCGAAGAAAACGAAGCCCTCAAGGTATTCCGTTTGGCTTTGAGTCAGAATGTAGGCAAGATTGTGAAGCTCGCTATGGGCTTGTTGGGAATTGAAGTTCCTGAACGTATGTAAATCAATAGATGTCATCCTTCGCTTTCACTCAGAATGACACAAATGTTTTGGGGATGAAGAAACAAAAATATTATGTAGTATGGAAAGGTGTCAGTCCAGGAATCTATGATTCTTGGACTGATTGCCAACTACAGACCAAAGGTTACGATGGGGCACAATACAAGTCTTTCGACACTCGTGAAGAAGCGGAACGTGCATTGGCTTCTTCTCCTTTTCAATATATAGGAAAGAATGCTCCCCAAAAAGATGATACTCCCAAGCAATTACCTGAAAACTTTGATATGAATTGTGTGGCGGTAGATGCGGCCTGTAGCGGTAATCCGGGCCCGATGGAATATCGGGGAGTATACTTGTTGACCGGGCAGGAAATCTTTCACTTCGGTCCGGTTCATGGAACCAATAATATCGGTGAATTTCTGGCTATTGTCCACGCCCTGGCTTTGATGAAACAAAAGAATATTTCCCTGACCATTTATTCCGATAGTCGTAATGCTTTGGCATGGGTGAAGCAAAAGAAATGTAAGACCAAGTTGGAGCGTACTCCAAAGACGGAAGAACTCTTTCAAATGATAGAACGGGCAGAGAACTGGCTCAAAACACATAACTATGCTGATATTCCTATTTTGAAATGGGAAACGGAGGAATGGGGAGAAGTTCCAGCTGATTTTGGACGTAAATAAAAAGTGGATGTGCTGAACACATCCACTTTTTATTTTATTTCAATCCATTCAGGATTTCTTCAGATACTTTAAAGGCGGTACCGTGGCGTATACCTTTTGGGAAAGAAACAGAATCGGATACATCTTCCCAATGTTGCATGTCCTTGGAACGGATTGCACCGTATTTCTTTTGTGTATATTTATCGAAATAAACATATACATAATCGCCCACCTGGAGTGGTGTAGGACCTTCTGCCCAATAGTCACCAGTAATGGGAGCCGATACTTCGGTTGGGAAATCAAAAGGCTTATTGTTGGAAGTGATACGCAAATTCTTTTCGGCCGGTGCAGAGTTCTCGTTCTTTACAAATAGATAATAAGTGTTGTCTTTTTCAAGAATGGCACCATCAATCACAGAGAAACCGGGTTCGAAGAATAATTGGGTATCGCTGAAGGTCTTGAAGTCTTTGGTGGTTACATAATATTGACGATGGTTCAATCCCTTTTCACTTTCAGAAGTAGCTAATTCAGGGAAAGCTCCTGGTACGGTTGATGCCCAGAAAATGTAGAATGTTTTGTCCTTTTTATCATAAAACAATTCAGGAGCCCAAGTATTTTTGGTTCCTTCAAACTTTTCCATAACAGGAATGTTTTGTTGTGCCGACCAGTTGATTAAGTCTTTGGAAGAAGCGTAGCCAATTCCTTGGTCCCACCAACCGCTGGTCCATACCATGTGGAAGGTACCTGTTTCGTCTTGCACGATACTGGGGTCGCGCATCAGTTTGTCCTTACCTATTTCAGGTTTCAAGAAAATGCTGTCGCCTTTCAAGGCTTCCCATTTCAAACCGTCCATGCTATAAGCTAAATGGAGTCCGTCGCCATTGCCATTAAAGTAAGAAAACAGATAAACATCCTTGGATTCTTTGGAAGAAGTACATGCACAGAATACCCATGCAATGATTGCTGTAAGAAATAATAGATTCTTTTTCATGGTTATAATAGTTGATTTTTGACAAAAATACGAAAAACCTCCGTTATTTTGAAAAAGAAATTCTACTTTTGTGATTACATTATTGTTATTGTTCATTATGAAGAAGAGGATTACCTTTATTATAAGCTATTTTTTTATTGTCTTTCTTTTGTTTGTTTGCCAGAAACCATTGTTTATGCTTTATAATGAAGCCATAGATAAGGGATTATCTTTCAATGATTTCTGTCAGGTAATGTTTCATGGGATGAGTCTGGATGCAACAACAGCAGGATACTTGACAGCTTTCCCATTCCTTTGTATTTTAGTGAGTATCTGGTTGAAGAAATTTCCGTTAAGAAAGATATTGTTACCCTATTACATTGTGATTTCGATACTCATCTCTTTGGTTTTTGTGGGTGATATGGCTCTGTATCCTTTTTGGGGATTTAAGTTGGATGCTTCTATTTTCTTGTATTTGGATTCGCCCAAAGAAGCTTTGGCCAGTGTGTCGACAGGATTTGTATTGTTGAGGGTGGCGATTATCTTGTTGCTTGTTGTGTTTCATGTTTGGTTGATGCGGAAGGTTACACCGAAACGATTACAGGCTGTTTCTAAAAGATTGGCCGGAACCGGAGGAATGATACTCTTAGGAGGACTTTTGTTTGTTGTTGTTCGAGGTGGTGTCACAGAATCAACATCTAATGTAGGACAAGTGTATTTCAGCAATGATCAGTTCTTGAATCATTCGGCGGTAAATCCTAATTTCAGTCTGCTTTCTTCTATGGGTAAGTCTAAGGACTTTGCTTCAGAATTCAATTTCTTTGATGAAAGTAGACGGGCTCAATTGTTTGATGGACTTTATACTACAGAAGATGGTGATTCCATAATAAGTGTTCTGAATACCAAGAAACCCAATATCTTGATTATTTTGATGGAGGGAATGGGAGGTGTTTTTGTAGAACCTTTGGGCGGATTATCTGATGTAACTCCTAATTTGAACCGTTTATCAGAAGAAGGAATATTCTTTACCCAATGTTATGCCAATAGTTTCCGTACCGATCGTGGAACAGTGTGTGCCTTGAGTGGTTATTTGGGACTTCCTACAGCTTCGGTTATGAAGATTCCTGCCAAGAGTCGTACATTGCCTGCTATCTCTGAAGAATTGGTAAAAGCTGGCTATACAACTGATTTCTTATATGGAGGTGACATTAACTTTACCAATATGAAAAGTTATTTGTTGAGTAAGGGATATCAGAAACTGACTGCTGATACGGATTTCTCTTTGTCGGAACAAACAAGTAATGCATGGGGAGTGAATGATGACATTACATTTGAACATCTATATAATCAGTTAAAGGATAGAAAGGATGGACCATGGATGACCACTTTCTTGACGCTTAGTAGTCACGAACCTTTTGATGTTCCTTATAACCGTCTGGAGGATAAGATACCGAATGCCTTTGCCTTCACGGACGATTGTTTGGGTAAATTTATAGAAAAGTTGAAACAAACGCCGGTATGGGATAATTTGTTGGTGGTATGTATACCCGATCATGGCTTCCGATATCCTAAGGAAAAGGTTGACAGAGGGGGTGAGTTCTCACACATTCCTATGTTATGGTTGGGTGGAGCCGTAAAACAACCGATGAAGGTTGATAAAATCATGAATCAGACCGATATGGCCGCTACCTTATTAGGACAGTTGGGTTTGGATCATTCCATGTTCACTTTCAGTCGGAATGTTTTGGGAAGTGCCTATACTTATCCTTTCTCTTTCCATTGCCATGGTGGTGGCTTTGCATTCCGTGATAGTACCGGAGTCAGTGCTTATGATACGAAAGCCAATCAAATCTCTTTTGAAGAGCCTTCGGCCAATGAAGAACGACTGAATAGAGGAAAAGCCATTCTTCAGAGTGTTTATGATGATTTGGGAAGCAGATAACTTATTCGGTTATCTGCTTTTCAATAAAGTAACGTGGACGACGTTTCACTTCCTTATATATCTTACCGATATATTCACCGATGATTCCAATGGCGGTAAGAATGGCTCCTCCAATAAACCATAATGAAACAAGTAAGGAGGTCCATCCGGGGACGGTGTGACCTATGGCATGGGTATAGAGCGCATAGCCAATGATACCGATGGAAACCAATATAAACAGAACTCCAAAAGTTGTTATCAATCTAAGAGGTTTGACAGAGAAAGAGGTAATTCCATCGATGGCAAAGTTCAACATTTTGGATAAAGGATATTTGGATTCTCCGGCAAAACGTTCTTTGCGGTCGTAATATACCATGGCTGAAGGATACCCCAACTGGCGGACTAATCCTCTTAGGAACAGGTTTCGTTCGGGATGTGATACCAACGCTTGCAATGACCGTTTACTCATGAGTCGGAAATCGGCATGATTATAGACAATGTCACCTCCCATAGTGCTCATGAGCTTGTAGAAAAGTTGGGCGGTATGTTTCTTAAAGAAAGTATCGGTCTTGCGTTCTTTTCGTACTCCATATACAATGTCGTAGCCTTCATTAAAGCATTTTGTCATCTCGATAATCGCTTCGACATCGTCTTGCAAATCGGCATCAATGGACACGATGGCATCAAACCGACTGGTAGAGGCCCATTCCAAACCGGCCCATAAGGCTTGTTGGTGTCCCACATTATGGGCCAATTTCAATCCCATAACACGAGGGTTCTCTATAGAGAGTTGTTCTATCAAACTCCATGTAGCATCTTTACTACCGTCGTCTACATATAGCAAATGACCTTCGGCTATGGTGGCTTGTTGTTCCATTCGTGATAGAATATCCGAAAGTTGGCGAGTGGTTTCTTTCAACACTTCTTCTTCGTTGTAGCAAGGAACTACTATGATAAGCTTGGTAGTACTCATAGGGGCTATTTTTTATGTTTAAAAACAAAGCGAACTAATAAAAAGTTGACGGGAATAGCAATGGCAAATACTGGAATGGGTGCCCATTCTTGAGGTATTCCCACTCGAAGGAATAGATTTAGTAATAGGATATGGATGGCATAATTCACCAAATGCGCTCCTCCCATGCCGAATAGTTTTTTCCAGGAAGGAGAGCTTTTGAAGGTAAAATAGGAAGTAAGGTAAAAGTTGGCTATAAAACTTAGAATGTATCCTAAACTATAAGCTACATTGACATTGATATGCATTTGCAAAATATAGTAAATGCCATAATGTAATGCGGTACAGATTCCTCCAACTATACCGAATCTCATGAATTCACGGATAATGAGTTTTATATCCATATTGGTTAGGGATTAGAGGGTGGATAACTGACGGTCTTACCTTGTCTGACCAAATGTTCTGTACTTTGGAGCATAGAGAAGCAATACTCTTTTAGTGCTTGGAACGTATGATTGTCGTCCGATAGTTGGAGTTTACCTTCTTTCAGTGTATATCTGAATTCTTGTCCGGTCTCTGGCGAATGGATATAAAGATTAGCAGAATCCCTTGCGGCAATGAGATTGTCGGCTGTATAGAAAATACATGGCCGCATTTCTGTTAGTAAGTCAACTCCAAAATTATTTTGGGTATAGTCAATGCCCAATATGCCTAAAAGCGTAGGAGCAATGTCTATTTGTCCACCGAAATCATGATGTTGCTTAGCTTCTATATCCTTTCCATAGATTAACAGCGGAACATGATTATAAGCTTCGGGCATTTCATTCTCTGGGGTACCTACCAACTTGCCATGGTCGCCCACAAAGACAAACAATGTATTGTCAAACCAGGGCTGTTTTTGGGCTTCGGTCATAAACTTACGGATAGACCAGTCGGTATATTCTACTATCTGGTCTTCTATCCTTTCACTTTTGGGGTGGAAATAGTTGGGAATGATGTAAGGCGGATGATTGCTGATAGAGAGCAATGTGGCAAAGAATGGTTTTCCCTCATTGGCTCTTTGAGTGAGTATGGGGAGTGCATATTCATAAAGATAGTCATCCTGCACGCCAAAATGATTGGCTATCTTTTCTTTTGGGTAGTTTTCTTCGGCATAAACTTCATCGAAACCATTGGTACGGAAAAATGCGTTCATGTTATCGTATTGTGATTCGTGGGTCATGAAGAACATGTTGTGATATCCGTTGTCTTTCAAGACGGTTGGTAATCCGCTATAGATAGGAATCACACTTCCTTTCATGGCATTCCGTTTCATAATGGTAGGAAAGGAATACAAGGTAGAGTAGAGTCCGTGGTTGGTATGGATACCCGCCGAATAGATGTTATTGAAGCTTAAGGATTCATGATATAGACTATCCAAATAAGGTGTCAAGGTCTTGGTTTGGCCGAAAGCTTGCATCAGTTTGGCAGACATGGACTCCATGAAGATAAGCACCACATTCCGATGGGTCGCAGTAGTGTCTTGTATAACTTTCCGTGCAATGGGAGAGATGTCTGCTATCCCATCTCTTGAAAGGTATTGCTGAACTTGTGCTACAGCTTTTTCTTCGTCCATCAGTTGCAGATAGCGGTTTTCCTTACGGTTATCATCCAATGTGCTTGTCAGCAGATTAAAGACTGGACTTACCCCCAATTGGTTCAAGAAGGGATCCTCACAATAATAGGCCTGACTTACTTTGATGGGGTTATATCCCATTCTTCCTCGAATACCGAAGAGACAAAGACCAACACACAAGAGACCTGCCATGAAAGTAACTATACGTTCTTTTATCTGGGGAGTTGGGCTGATTTGGAGACTTTGTTCGTAACATTTCTTTGACCAAAGGTGTACACCAATTCCCCATAAAGCGATGGAGGCTATTCCCAAACCGATAGGGAAATAATAGGATGTTTCTCCGAATATCATACCGGCGGTAGTCCCTGCATATCCAAACCAATTGAAAATGGAAGAATTGATAATCTTGAAGAAGTATTCAAAATAGGGGATGTTGGCCGCACAGATGATGAACGACAAGGAATAGAAACCGATGAACCAACCTCCAGTGAACAAATATAGCCATTTGGCGGTATAGTTGAATAAAGCGGCTATCCACATTACCACCAATGGAAGAATCAGAATGTAACAACCAATGACATTGTCAAACCACAATCCCTTGATGAAAGCAGTTGCTTGCAACAACCGGTCACCTTGTATTTCGTCAGAAAAATCATAATTGATACTACAAAAGAGTATCAAACGGAAGACGAAAAAAAACAGCAAAGCTGCTGTATGGATGCCAAGCAAATAGTACAATGCCTGTAAGAAACGTGATATAGGGTATTTTTTCATTCTTTCAGTTTTCGTTTAACGAACAAAAGTAACTAAAATTTTACCTATAAGGCAGTAAAACAGGTGAAAATTTGCGGAGAAAGCATTTTTTTTATATACTTGTCGTTCTTTTTGAATCTAAGTGGAATAAAATATGAAATCGAAGGAATTTATAGGATTGGTACTTATCAGTATCTTGACTTTATTGCCCTTTTTGGGTATGACTGATTTTCATACGAAAGGGGAGCCCCGTGAAGCGATAGTTGCCTACTCGATGTTGGAAACGGGTAATTGGATATTGCCACAGAACAATGGGGGAGACATTGCATATAAACCGCCATTCTTTCATTGGCTGATAGCGGGTTTCTCGGCATTGAATGGAGCTGTCACAGAATACACCTCGCGTATGCCTTCGGCTTTGGCGTTGATTGTCATGTCATTGGCAGGCTTCCTCTTTTATGTAAAACGGAGGGGAAAGGAAGTGGCTTTCTTGGCTTCTTTGATTTTATTGAGTAATTTCGAAGTGCATCGGGCGGCCTTTGCCTGTCGCGTGGATATGGTGCTGACGGTTTGTATTGTATTGGCTCTTTATCAGTTGTACCGATGGTATGAAAAAGGCATGAAAGGTCTTCCTTGGATAGCTGCCCTCTTCATGGGTTGTGCTACATTGACTAAGGGACCGGTAGGTATATTGCTTCCATGTTTGGTTACAGGTGTCTTCTTGTTGATTAGAGGCATTTCTTTCTTCAAGGCCTTTTGGAAAATGGTTTTAGTCGGATTGGCTTCGTGTGTGTTACCGGCTTTATGGTATTTGGCAGCTTATCAACAAGGAGGAGATAATTTCATATCTTTGGTAATGGAAGAGAATTTGGGCAGGTTCATGGGTAAGATGAGTTATGAATCGCACGAAAATGGAGTACATTATTATTTCATCATGTTGGCCGCAGGACTCTTGCCTTATACGATATTACTTCTTGTTCAGTTATTCTTCTTGAAGTATTCCCGTCCTTCAGGAGGTATAAAGAAACTATGGATTCGTTTGGTCAATTATTTGCGCCAGATGGATGCCGTTAGATTGTATTCCTTATTGAGTATTGTCGTCATCTTTGTTTTCTATTGCATCCCTAAGAGTAAGCGGAGTGTGTATTTGCTGCCCATCTTCCCCTTTATAGCTTATTATTTGGCCGAGTTACTGATTTATTTGTATCGTCAAAAGGCCAAATCATTGAAGATTTTCAGTATCATTCTTTGTTCCTTGGGAGCTTTGCTGACACTTGTATTTGGTGTGGTACGGTTGGGATGGATACCCGAATCTGTATTTGGTGGAAAGCATGCTGCCGAAAACATAGCCTATTTACATGCGCTTGAATCCATGCCTTTAGGGATCGTTGAAATTGTTCTGATGTTGTTGCCATTCATTTTGGCTATCTATTTGTTTGTAGGTCCATTAAAGAAAAAGAATTATCACGCTATGACCTATACGGTAATCGCTTCGGTCTTCGCTATCTTCTTAGCTTTGGATGGTGTGCTTCAGCCGGCAGTTCTCAATGTTAAATCCGATAAGCGATTGGCAGAAAAGGTAAAGGAATATGTGCCAGAAGGAAATCTCTATTCTTATATCAAAGTTGATATGATGCGTTTCTTTACCATTAATTTTTATTGTGGGAATCGTGTTTTACTGTTCGAATCGGAAAAACCGGAAGAAGGCTATTTGTTGATTGGCAAAAAGGATGCAGCCAATTATTTGCCACAACAATCATCATATAGTTTTGAGCAAGTGTATGAAAGTGACAAACGCAGTTGCGATACAAGGGATAATGTGCGTTTGTATCATTTTAAAAAGAAATAAGTGTATGCGTATCGTTTTGTTTTGCGAAAATAAATATGCCGTCGATATTCTGCATCCCATCCAAAAGGAAGCGGATAAGGAAGGGGGCAATGAAGTGTTATGGTATGTTCATCAGTTGAAGATACCTTCTTTCCCGTTAGCCAAAGAAGTTCGATGGACTCATAGTATGCAGGAAGTGTACGATTTCTCTCCGGAGGCTATATTTGTTCCAGGGAACATTGTACCCTATTATTTGCCGGGTGTAAAGATTCAGGTGTTTCATGGCTATGCCGCAGAGAAAAAAGGACATTGGATTATCCGACATTATTTTGATACGTATTTTACACAAGGTCCTTTCTTTACGGAAGGTTTCAAGAAATTGGCCCAGAAGTATGGTAACTTTGAAGTTTTGGAAACCGGATGGTCGCGCCAGGACTGGGTAAAGGAGCATTTGCATGCTTTTGATGCTGAGAAGGAAAAAATGCTGAAAGAAGCAGGCAGAAAACAAATGGTATTGTATGCCCCTACTTTCTCGCCTTCGCTTACCTCTTTGCCGGTTATGAAGGAAGCATTGGTGGAACTGGTTGAGAAGCGGGATGTATTGGTAGTCATTAAGTTGCATCCGTTGACCCGTAAAGAGTGGGTAGACGAGTATAAAGCGCTGGCCGAAGTTCACCCTTGTATAGTCTTTAAAGAAGATTTTTCTGTAGCCAAATATCAACTGATGGCCGATGTAATGATAAGCGATACATCGTCTACCATCTATGAGTTCCTGTTAAAGAACAAGCCGGTAATTACGTATCGGGCATCTGCTCCAAAAATCTATTGGAAGGATATAGCCGATCCTGCCTTGTTGTGTGATGCTTTCGATGAAGTCCTTCACGACGAAGAGAATGCCCGTTTGCGTCAATGGGTTATAGATAATTACGATCCTTATATGGATGGCAAGGTAGCCCATCGTATGTTAGACGGTGCACGCGACTATATTCGTAGGCATGGGGTGCCTCGAAAGCGTTCCACCAATCTTTGGCGGAAGTATACCAGCATCAAGAGTTTTGGATGGGTGAAGCGGAAATGATTTATTTTTTCGCTTCTTGTTGTTGTCTTCTAATCCATTCTTCCTTGGTGCGTTTCCATCGCTTGTGACTCCACAACCAATATTGGGGAGAATGGGTTATCATGTCTTCCAATAGACGGGTATATGTATCGGTCAGTTCAAAGTCGGGAATTGCTTTGGGATTATCGGCCAACGGTTTGAATTCGCAATGGTAATACCCGCGTTTGATGCGCTTTACATCGGCATAGTAGATGAGTGCATCCACTTGTTTCCCAATCTTTTCCGTACCAATGAATACAGCCGTTTCCCGATGGAAGAAGTTGGTCCAATGATGAATGCTGTTCCATTTGGGGCCTTGGTCGGATATGAATCCGATAATGGTCTTTTGCTTGGCTCGTTTCAACTCAATGATGCGTCGTAAGGTTTCTTTCATGGCGATGCATTCTCCACCAAACTGGTTGCGCAGCCGGAGGAAAAGTTTGTCCATGGCCTTGTTGTAGAGCGGATGATAAATCTGTCCACAAAGCACATCTTCGGGTACCCAATAAGGCAGGGAAGCTATCCATTCCCAATTGCAGTAATGTCCTAAATAGACAAAACAGAAAGTCTTTTCTTGGGTATTCATTTTTTGCACTATTTCATCTACTCCTCCGAAGGTCATTCGTCTTTTCAGCTGTTCTTTCGACATGGAGAACAGTTTCAGCGTTTCGACCATATAATCGCAAAGGAAATGATAGAATTGCTTCTCTATGGTTTTGATTTCTTTCTCGTTTTTATTGGGGAAAGATTGGGTGAGGTTCTTTCTTACCACTTTCTTTCTGTATCCGAACAAGTAATATATCGGAAAGAAGAGCAAGTCCGACAATACATACAACACTCGTAAGGGTAAGAGTGACAGCAAGTACCAGAAAACAAAGATTATGTAATAGACAATTTTCATGCTTATTTCTTTTTAAGTCCCAATAAGGATTGGAGTTTTCGTTTCTTTTGTACTTTGGCTTCAAAGGCTTCCAAATAGCGGAATACCGTTGAGGCGCATTCATCCGGATTCCATACCTTGATGCGAGCATATTCCCGAACGACATAATCCATCAGCTTTTTGTTGTGGGTCAGTCGTTTCAAGTTTTCCATGCATACATCAAAATTAGGCGAGGGGATGAATTGGGAACGGTTGGTGTCTATCAAAGTAAATTGATATTGCCCGTTCTCTATTCTATAAAGGATGTTGTTCAAATTGATGTCGCCATGGAGTATTCCTTTCTGATGCAAATCGGCTAATAGGTGAGCCAATTGGGTAGCGGCTTGGGAGTCGAATGCTTCTTGGTTCAACAGAGGCATCAAAGGTGGGTCGCTACATTCGGTCGATACAAAATAGCTGTCGGTAAATAATCCGTTGCTTTTGATTTCGATAAAGGCTATTTCGTGTGGCGTTTCAAATCCTTGTTCACGGAATTTGGCTGCATATAGATAGGCCCGTTCGGCCTTGCTTTTCTTGAAGAAAGTATAGGTTATCCGTTGGATGATGTGAGGTCGTTTGAACTTCTTCACGATAAGAGGTTCACCATTCACATAAAAACGGCGTATCTTGTTTCTTTTGTCATACAACAATTCCCCTTCGTTGGCAAAAAGAGTGGGAAGCTGCTGAACGAAGTTTGCTACATGCGCATACTGGGGATGTACAACAATTCTCATGACAAGAAGCTTTCTATTCGTTCGACAATCAATTCGGGAGAAATGCCATGCAAGCAGGCATAATCACCTCGATGGCAGGGTTTGTTCCCGAATATGGAACAAGGACGGCACTCCATCTCTGTTTGGATGGCGTATGTATCCGGTTGTTTCCAACCCATAAAACCTGCATACGGATGTGTAGCTCCCCAAATG
The DNA here is from genome assembly GCA_017472925.1 of Bacteroides sp. Lineage (GTDB taxonomy): Bacteria > Bacteroidota > Bacteroidia > Bacteroidales > Bacteroidaceae > Phocaeicola. The sequence goes on from JAFUNS010000034.1 coordinate 72,999, forward strand.
GAGAGGACAGGAGTGTGTACCATCGAAGCTAAATGCATGTTGCTGGAGTCCATGCTGACCATTACATCCAAATGGCTCATCAAGGTCAATTCTTCAGCCCATTTCAATTTTCCGGCTATGCAGAGGGTAGAAGGGCATTGTTCTGCCCATTCACTAAGGATGCTTGTTTCTTTGGGACCGCCTCCAAACAAGAAGATTTTTACATTGGGCAGTACGGAAAGTCGGGCCATTACTTCCTTCATTTTTTCCAACGGGTATATTTTCCCGGCATGGGTAGCAAAAGGAGCCATACCAATCCAACGGCAAGTTCCTTTTTCGCCGGTAATGGAGAGCAAGGAAGAAAGGTCACCTTTCCCTTCTCCGTAGATGGACTGGAAAGTAAGACTGACGGGAAATCCCAGTTCTTTCAATACATCGCTATAACGTTGGAAAGAACTTGCCAAAGGTCGTTTTACCTTGTTCTCTTTTCGAGTCAGCTGTTTCTTTTCTTTCCGGCCTTTGTGGATATGCGCCACTTTCTTTCCGGCCAATCGGAAACGGAGTCTCAAGTATTGGGTACGAAGCACATCGTGAAAGTCGGCTATATAGTCAAACCCTTCGGCTTTCAGTTCTTGATACAATCGGTTCAATCCTTGTATTCCCCGATGGTGTCCCTTGATGTCTGCTCCCCAGAAGGATACATTGGTCGGCATTTCCTTGAAAAGGGCAGACATATTGTTCCTGCTCAACACCGTAATCTGATGTTGGGGATATTGTGTGGCCAATGAATGGATAACAGGTACGGTCATTGCCACATCTCCGATGGCGGATAGCCGGATGACCAATATCTTAGCCATTACGTGAGGGCTTATTTCTTTCCGTAAAGAACCGGGTTCAAGTTCGGATCGTTGTACATCTTCATTTGCTTGTACACCTTCATGTACTTGCGACCGGCTTCAATATCAGCTATCAGTTGGTCGATGGCCGAAGACAGGTCTTTCTGTTGTTCAAGGAGTACGTTCAGCTTTGCTTCGCATTGGGCATGATGTTCGGGAGTGGTATCGGTACGATCCACTTCTTGTTGCATGTGGTATATCTTGAGCGCCAAAATAGACAGACGGTCAATGGCCCATGCGGGACTTTCGGTATTGATGGTTGCATCGGGCAATGCTTCCACGTCTTTATATTTGTCCAAGAAATAGCTGTCAATCATTTCCACCAAGTCGGTACGGTCCTGGTTGGACTTGTCAATTCTTCGTTTGAGTACCAATGCGGCATCCGGATTGATGTTCGGGTCGCGGATGATGTCTTCAAAATGCCACTGAACGGTATCAATCCAGTTCTTTAAATATAGATAGTATTCAATGCTTTGCCATTCATACGGATTGTTGATAGGAGTGTCTACATTGTCCGTTACATGATAATCGTTGATGGATTGAACGAATATCGGATTGCAAAGTTGGGTAAATGTCATAGCCTTTTCTCTTTATAGTTATATAATTTACAAAACTACAGAAAGTTTTCCATTCGTCCAACTATTATTCATGAAAAGTGGCTACCTTTGCAGCGTTTCAAGATTCGTAAGCTATGAAAGTGATAGTAGATCATAAGATTCCTTATATAGAAGAAGCCATCCGTAGGGTGGCCGATGAAGTGGTGTTTTTACCGGGTCATGCCTTTACTCCGGAGGTGGTGAAGGATGCCGATGCATTGATTGTCCGTACCCGTACACATTGCAACCGTGCGTTGTTGCAAGGCAGTAAGGTGAAGTTCATTGCTACGGCTACTATCGGGTTCGATCATATTGATACAGCCTATTGCGAGGAAGCGGGTATTACATGGACCAATTGCCCCGGTTGCAATGCCGGTTCTGTAGAGCAATACGTGCATAGTGTATTGTTACTCTTGAAGCACAAGAAAGGGGTAGATCTGAAGAACGCTACCTTGGGTGTTGTAGGAGTGGGACATGTAGGAAGTCGCGTAGCACGCATGGCCGAGGAATTGGGTATGAAGGTATTGTTGAACGATCCACCACGAGCCGATAGGGGAGAAGAAGGCTTTGTTAGTTTGGATGTACTTGCCGATGAATGCGACATCATTACATTTCATACCCCTTTGCATCGCGAAGGCATTTACCGTACCTATCATTTGGCCGATGAAGATTTCTTCTTCCGTTTGAAACGCACTCCCTATATCATCAATTCCAGTCGTGGTGAAGTGGTAGATACAGCCTCTTTGTTGGCCGCATTGGCTGCCGGTCGGGTAAAGGATGCCATCATCGACACTTGGGAGTATGAACCTTGCATCAGTCGCGAGTTGATGGAAGTGGCTTGTATCGCCACTCCTCATATAGCCGGTTATTCGGCCGACGGCAAGGCCAATGCCACCCGCATGTCGCTCGAAGCCCTTTGTCGCTTTTTCAAGATTGATGCAACCATCCAAATCGCTCCCCCCTCTTTGCCCCCCATGCAACTTTCGGAAGACAAGGAGGAGGCATACCTTCAATATTACAATCCCTTATGTGATAGCGAGCGTTTGAAAGCTGCCCCCGATAAGTTTGAATGGCTCAGGGGCAACTATCCTTTGCGGAGGGAGTTGTGATAGCTTATAATAAATTCTCAATCGCTACCGGGAAATGCTCATATTCTAATTGATGTACGCGCGAGGCTAATGTTTCGGGCGTATCGTTGGGAAGAACCGGACATTTGGCTTGAAGAATGATGGCACCCTGGTCGTAATGTTCGTTGACATGGTGGATGGTGATGCCACTTTCTGTATCGCCGGATGCCAATACCGCTTCGTGCACACGGAGCCCATACATGCCTTTCCCACCATACTTGGGGAGAAGCGACGGGTGGATGTTGACAATACGGTTTGGATAATTATGCAAAATGTCGTCGGGAACCATCAAGAGGAAGCCCGCCAGAATGATGAAGTCGACATCATATTCCTTCAATACCTGAAGTGCCTTCCCTTCCTTGAATTCTTTGGATGATACTACATGACAAGGAACATTCAGCCTTTCAGCACGTTCGATAACGCCGGCTCCTTCCTTATTAGTTATAATCAGTTTTACCTCGGCCGTCTTCTTTTCGGCAAAGTATTGGGTGATTCGTTCGGCATTTGTACCTGTACCCGATGCTAAAATGGCTAATTTTTTCATGTTTTTACGTCTTTTGGTGCACATAAAATAAAAAAATGTGCAAAATATTGCATTTATTTGCCTGAATATTTGCGCAACTTAGAAAATGTTCGCACCTTTGCAGACGCAAAGAAATAAAAAATTATTCAATTTATAAACTAAAATTTTACAATTATGTCTGAAATTCAAGAAAGAGTAAAAGCTATTATCGTAGATAAGTTGGGTGTTGAAGAATCAGAAGTTACAATGGAAGCAAGCTTCACTAACGATTTGGGAGCTGATTCATTGGATACAGTTGAATTGATCATGGAATTCGAAAAGGAATTCGGTATCTCAATTCCAGACGATCAAGCTGAAAAGATCGGTACTGTAGGTGACGCTGTTTCTTATATTGAAGCTAACGCATAATATTTTATTCCCCTTTATATAAAAGATGGAATTAAAGAGAGTAGTAGTAACAGGTCTTGGTGCTCTTACTCCCGTAGGCAATACTGTTGCCGAAACTTGGGAAAACCTGGTGAACGGGGTAAGCGGAGCAGGACCTATTACTCATTTTGATGCGTCCAAGTTCAAGACGCAATTCGCTTGCGAAGTGAAGAACTTCAATGCGGCCGAATTCATCGACCGTAAGGAAGCACGCAAGATGGATGTGTATACACAATATGCCATCGTAGCGGCCAAGGAAGCGATTGCCGATTCGGCTATGGACCTCGAAAACGTAGACAAGAACAAGATTGGTGTAATTTTTGGTGTAGGTATTGGTGGTATCCGTACTTTCGAAGAAGAAATGATCGGTTATGCCGGCACAAAGGATACTATCGGCCCGAAGTTCAATCCGTTCTTTATTCCGAAAATGATTGCTGACATCGCTTCAGGCCATATCTCAATCATGTACGGTTTCCATGGACCAAACTTCACTACCACATCAGCATGTGCTTCTTCATCAAACGCCATTGCCGATGCATTCAATTACATCCGTTTGGGTAAGGCGAATGTCATTGTGGCCGGTGGTGCCGAAGCTGCTATCTCTCCTGGGGGAGTGGGTGGTTTCAATGCCATGCATGCTTTGTCCACACGTAATGATGATCCTACTCGTGCATCTCGTCCGTTTAGTGCAAGCCGCGACGGTTTCATCATGGCCGAAGGTGCAGGCTGTTTGATTCTTGAAGAATTGGAACATGCCAAGGCTCGTGGTGCCAAAATTTATGCCGAACTGGTAGGTGCAGGTCTGTCGGCCGATGCCCATCACTTGACAGCATCTCATCCGGAAGGTTTGGGTGCCAAGCTCGTGATGCAGAATGCCCTCGAAGATGCTGGATTGAAGCCCGAAGATATTGATTATATCAATGTGCACGGAACTTCTACCCCGGTGGGTGACGTTTCTGAAGCAAAGGCTATCAAGGAAGTGTTCGGTGAACATGCCTACAAGCTGAACATCAGCTCTACCAAGTCTATGACAGGTCACCTTTTGGGTGCTGCCGGAGCGGTAGAAGCGTTGGTCAGCGTTTTGGCTGTGAAGAATGACATTGTTCCTCCAACCATCAACCACGAAGAAGGTGATAACGATGAAAACATCGATTACAACCTTAACTTCACATTCAATAAGGCTCAGAAGCGCGAAGTTCGTGCTGCATTGAGCAATACATTTGGTTTTGGTGGACACAATGCATGTGTAATTGTTAAAAAATACGCTGAATAATCGTGTTTAATAATACTATTGACAAGATAAGACTTCTTTTCCGTAAGGATAAGGAGTCTTATCTTTGCTTTTATAAGATGCTGGGATTCTATCCGCATGACATCAGCATTTATGAACAGGCCTTGCTGCACAAATCATCGTCAGTGAAGTCTGATAAGGGACGTTTGCTCAATAATGAACGCTTGGAGTTCTTGGGCGACGCCATACTCGATGCGGTAGTGGCCGATATCCTTTATCAGAAGTTTGACGGGAAGCGCGAAGGGTTCTTGACTAACACGCGTTCAAAAATGGTGTCGCGTGAGACATTGAACCGCGTAGCCGAACAGATAGGCTTGTCCAAACTGATTAAATTCAATACCCGCCAATCGGCTCACAACAGCTACATGGGCGGTAATGCCTTCGAAGCATTGGTAGGTGCCATCTATCTGGATAGAGGATACTATGCCTGCAAATATTTCATGGAGCATCGCATCATAGGGCAATACATTGATTTGGAAAGAATTTCTCGTAAGGAAGTCAACTTCAAGTCAAAGCTTATCGAATGGAGTCAGAAAAACCGGATGGAGATATCGTTTGAACTGATTAACCAGGGATATGATAACTTTAACAGTCCTACCTTCGAATCGGAAATCCTTGTAGAAGGTATCCATGCGGGTAAAGGTATGGGATACTCCAAAAAGGAGTCGCAACAGATTGCTGCTCATGAATCTCTGAACATGATCAAGAAGGATTCTTCGTTTATGGAAAAGGTGTTGGCCGCCAAGGCAGTCCGCGAAGGAGAAACAGGTGAAGCTGTGGAGGTTTATGAAGAAAAAACAACGGCCGTTCCTGTTCAAACAGCCGTTATAGAAGAATTGAGGAAACCTGCCGACCGCGAATCTATTATCAGTGCGGCCGAGGAGGCTGCCTTTCAGGGAGCGGAATAATTAGCCGAAGCAAATTCCCATCCGCTTGCCTTGTACAATCAAATCGTGATTTTCGTCCACTAATTTTAGTTTGCCTGCCACATCTTCCAAGGGGATGGAACTTATTTGTGAACCTTTCAAGGCTACCATTCGTCCGAATTGTCCATTGGCTATCATTTCGGTAGCATGACCACCCATGCGGGTTGCCAAATTACGGTCGAAAGGAGTGGGCGATCCTCCTCGTTGTATGTATCCTAATACGGTTTCACGGGTTTCGAAACCGGTTTCGTATTCTATTTCTTGAGCAATATATTCGGCAGCCTTTTTACCGTCGGCTGTCTGTATGCCTTCGGCCACAACGACGATGGAATAGGGCTTTCCTTTTTTCAGACGTTCAATGATGGTATTGCCAATGTTACGGATGTTGTAAGGTATTTCAGGGAGCAAGATAACGTCTCCTCCTCCGGCCATACCCGAATAGAGGGCAATCCAACCGGCTTTGTGCCCCATCACTTCAATAACCATGACACGCTGATGCGAACTGGCAGTAGAGTGCAGTCGGTCGATGGCATCGGTGGCAATCGTTACAGCCGAATCGAACCCAAAGGACATGTCGGTTCCCCAGATGTCATTGTCGATGGTTTTAGGAACAGAAACCACGTTTACACCCAATTGCGACAATTTATAGGCTGTCTTTTGAGTTCCGTTCCCGCCTATACATACTACACAATCCAATTGTAGGTTACGGATGTTCTCTAAAATCAATGAGGGCTTGTTACCCATGGATTTCTTTTTGAATGGCTTTTCGCGGGATGTACCTAAAATGGTGCCTCCTAAATTCAATAAGCCGGACAAATCCTTTTCGGTTAAAGGGTTAATATCATTGTCTATCAATCCACGAAATCCGCTATGGATACCATATACTTCCATCCCATAATGGTTGATGGCTGTCTTGCAAACTCCTCTGATGGTGGCATTTATACCTGGGCAATCGCCTCCTGATGTCAAGATTCCTATTCTCATGGTTTTTTTATGTTTATAACAACATTCTAAATCGTGCGTAAAGATAAGAAAAAATAAAAGTAATATAGAAAAGTATAAAAAAAATAATCAACTCTCTGCTATTCCATCAAAAAGGGTTATTTTTGCAAATTGTTATCATACGGATAAAAAATGAATGAAACAAAATTAATAGGAACGTTATTTAAACCCCGCCAGAAAGCAATAGCCGGCTATGGAACTCATGCCGAAGCCATTCAGGAAAATGTGCTTCATTCACTGGTAGGCAGAGCTGCTGAAACGGAATGGGGAAAGATATATGACTATAAACATATAGGAAATTATCAGGATTTCCAACGGGTGCCTGTCCAAACATACGAGGATATTAAAGGTTATGTAGACCGTATGCGTCATGGCGAGAAGAATGTGTTGTGGCCGGGACGAGTGCGGTGGTATGCCAAATCATCGGGTACAACCAACGATAAAAGTAAATTCATTCCTGTTTCCAACGACGGATTGAAGAGAGTGCATTATGCGGGTGGAAAAGATGCGGTAGCTTTGTACTTGCAACGTTATCCGGAAAGCCGACTGTTCTCAGGGAATGCATTGATTTTGGGAGGTAGTCATGCACCTAATTACAACTTGAAAGATAGTTTGGTTGGCGATTTGTCGGCTATCCTTATTGAGAACATCAATCCTTTGGTAAATCTTGTCCGGGTGCCGAAAAAAGAAGTGGCTTTGTTGAGTGACTTTGAAGAAAAGATGGAGAAGATAGCCCGCGCAGCCATGGATAAGAATGTAACCAACTTATCGGGAGTGCCTTCGTGGATGCTGGCGGTTATCAAACGGATTTTGGAATTGAAGGGCACTGATAACTTGTCAGAAGTATGGCCTAATCTGGAAATTTTCTTTCATGGGGGAGTGGCTTTTACTCCTTATCGTGAACAATATAAGCAGATAATCCGCAGCAACAAGATGCACTATATGGAGACATATAATGCCAGCGAAGGATTCTTTGGATTGCAGAATGATCCCGATGACCCTGCCATGATGCTGATGATTGATTATGATGTATTCTATGAATTTATCCCAATGGATGAATTTGATTCGCCCAATCCTTCTATCGTGCCTTTGTGGGGAGTGGAATTGAATAAGAATTACGCAATGGTAATCAGCACTTCTTGCGGATTGTGGCGTTATGTTATAGGTGATACGGTGAAGTTTACTTCGAAAAATCCCTATAAGTTCATCATTACTGGTCGTACCAAGCACTTTATCAATGCTTTTGGAGAAGAACTGATGGTAGATAATGCCGAACAGGGATTGGTGCGTGCTTGCGAAGCTACAGGAGCCCAAGTGGCTGAATATACAGCTGCTCCTGTGTTTATGGGTGCTGATGCCAAATGCCGTCACCAATGGTTGATAGAATTTGCAGTACAACCCGATTCGTTGGAGAAATTTGCGCAAGTGCTTGATAATTCGTTGCAGGCCATTAACTCCGATTATGAAGCCAAACGATTTAAGAACATTACTTTGCAACCGCTCGATATTGTTGAGGCTCGTCCTCATCTTTTCCATGATTGGCTGAAGAACAAGGGAAAGTTGGGTGGACAACACAAAGTACCCCGATTGAGCAATACGAGAGACTATATTGATGAACTCTTAAGCCTGAATCAACAATAATGAACTGGAAGAAACATAGATTGCCTTTTATTCTCTTACTGGTCATTGTAACCTATTCATGCGCCAGTATTGGTAATCCCGATGGTGGACCTTATGATGAAGATCCTCCAAAATTTGTGGGAAGTACCCCCAGTTTGCGTGCCGTAAACTACAAGAAACAGAAGATTGAACTGGAATTCGATGAATTCATCAAATTGGAGAAAGCATCGGAAAAGGTTATCTTTTCTCCACCACAAATGGAACAGCCGGAGTTGAAGGTGGTGGGAAAGAAGGTAGCGGTAGAATACCTTGATACTTTGAAAGATTCGATGACTTATACCATCGATTTCTCGGATGCCATTGTAGATAATAATGAAGGTAATCCGATGGGTAACTTTTCGTTCTCTTTCTCTACCGGAGCGAATATCGATTCTATGGAAGTGGCAGGAACTGTTCTGCAAGCCGAGGATTTGGAACCCATAAAAGGCATTCAGGTGGGACTTCATCGGGATTTGAGCGATACAGCGTTTTCTACCAAACCTTTTGATCGTGTATCTCGAACCGATAGTCGCGGACGCTTCTCTATCCGTGGGGTAGCTCCTGGTAAATATCGCATCTATGCATTGAAGGACGGTAATCAGAACTATTTATATGATTCGAAAACAGAGCAGGTAGCTTTTTACGATTCCATCATCATTCCTGATATGATGCCGGCTACCCGTCAGGATACCGTTTGGAAAGATACACTGACCATCGATACCATCATGACGGTAGGTTATACCCGATTCTTGCCGGATAGTTTGATTCTTCGTGCCTTCAAGGCTGAGAATACCCGTCAATATCTCACTCGTAGCCAGCGCGACCAAGAGAATCATTTCATTTTGACATTCAGTGCCAAGGCGGATACATTGCCTACCATCAAGGGGTTGAACTTTGATGAAAAGGATATGTTTGTCATCGAGACAACTCCGCGTAACGACTCTATTTGTTATTGGATAAAAGATTCGTTGGTTTATCTGATGGATACATTGGCCATACAGCTTGATTATCTGTATACCGATACGCTGGATCAGTTGGTTCCTACAACAGATACATTGTATTTGGCCAATAAGCTGACTCGTGCACAAAAGGAAAAATTGAAGAAGGAAGAAGAGGAAAAGAAAGAAAAGGAACGGAAAAAACGCGAAAAGAAAGGCTTGGAACCTGAAAAGGAACCGATGAAGTTCCTGGACATGAAGATAGATGCTGCCGGTTCCTTTGATATTTATAACAACATTGTGCTTTCTTTCCAGGAACCTTTGGCTTCTATTGATACTTCGGCCATCAAGATGGAAGTAAAAGTCGATACGCTTTGGGAACCGACACCTTTCATGTTTGTAGCAGATTCGGTAATGCCCCGAACTTATGAAATATTGGCGCAATGGGAACCCGAAAAGGAATATCAGCTGACCATTGACTCGGCTGCTATTGTCGGATTGTATGGATTGCATACCAACAAGGTTCAGCAAACAGTGAAGGTGAAGAAGCTGGATGAGTATGGTACGTTGCTGTTGAATATTGTTGGAGCACCGAAAGGTTCGTTGGTGGAATTGTTGGATAATGGTGGAAAAGTATTGCGCCAGCAACCGGTAAGTGCCGAAAACACAGCCGATTTCTATTTCTTGAATCCCAATACCAAGTATTACATCCGCCTGTTGGTAGACCGTAACGGTAATGGTAAATGGGATACCGGTAATTATGAACAAGGAATACAACCCGAAGAAGTCTATTATTTCCCGAAAGTCTGGGAGATGAAAGCCAACTTTGAATTTGAAGAAACATGGAATATTCACGAAGTTCCATTGGACCGTCAGAAATTGGATGAAATCAAGAAGCAAAAGCCGGAAGAGCAGAAAAAGGTGAAGGATAGAAATAAAGAACGGTTAAAGAAACTGGGAAGAGCATGAGAAAATGGATAGTTATAATAGGTTGTATACTTGTGTCCTTCATGGACATAAAGGCGCAATGTACAGCCCAAAATGAAGCTATACAGGTAGGGGAGAAGCTGACATACGAATTGAAATTCAATTGGAAATTCATTTGGGTGAATGCTGGTGAGGCTAAAATGGACCTTACAGCTACCACTTATAATGGAAAGCCTTGCTACAAGACGGAGTTATTGTGTGTAAGTAACTCGAAAGTGGATTTTTTCTTCAAGATGCGCGATACACTTACTTGCATTACAACCGACCGCCTTCAACCTCAATATTTCCGTAAAGGAGCCGAAGAAGGAAGCCGCTATTCGGTGGATGAGGTATGGTTTGATTATGCCGATGGTAAGAGTGTGGTAAACCAGCAGCGCAAGGTGCGTGGGCGCAAAACCATTACTGCCAAGGATGTCACGGAAGATTGTGTGTTTGATATGCTCAGTATTCTGCTTCAGGCTCGTTCCTATGACCCTAAAGATTATAAGGTAGGCGATAAGATTCTTTTCCCCATGGCAACAGGAAGAAGAATAGAACAGCAGACACTTATCTATCGGGGTAAAAAGAATTTCAAGGCCGAGAATGATGTAAAATACCGTTGCTTGGTGTTCTCGTTGGTAGAATACAACAAGAAAGGTAAGGAAGAGGAAGTGATAACCTTCTATGTAACCGATGACAAAAACCATTTGCCTGTCCGTTTGGACTTGTATTTGAACTTCGGTTCTGCCAAGGCATTCCTCAAGACGGTAGAAGGCAATCGCCACCCACTGACTTCCATCATCAAGGATTAAGGTCGATTGTTGGTTTCTTGTTATTTCTTCGTTTTGTTATCCTTCTTTATTGTGTCATCCTGAGCATAGCGAAGGATCTGGAGACATTTTCTATTATTCGTCAAACAATCTGGATTGGCGTGATACGATATGAAGTTTTGCGCCAAGTTCCATTGCCTTCAGAATATGTTCTGCACCTTTACCCATTACTTTACATAAAGAGTATTTGGGACCTACAATTTCTTGGATACGTACTTCGCCTATTTTATGCTCCAAATAGTTTTCTGCCATCGAAGTCTGTACCATTACATCAAAGCGTTGTCCTTCTTTGATAGGGTCATCGTATCCTAAATTGATATACACTTTCTTGGCTTTCTTTCCATTGTCGGCCACTAATTCTACGATGGAGCCATGCACCTTGAAGTTCTGTTCTATCATGTCCCTCATTTTATAGGGGATGTTTACCAATGCTCTTTCCAACGCATAATATTGACTGGCCTCTTTTCCCGAGGATGAACCGTTTTCTTCATAGTTTCGGGTATAGATGGTGGTGCCGTCGCTTGTACGTATCAGTTGCAATCGAATCGTGAACTTCTCCTTGTAGCTGTTTTCGCGGCTATGAAAACGTCTTGAAGAGATACCGTCATCGGTAGCTTCGCGATTCAGTAGTTTCCCTTGTAGCATATATCCGGCCCTGTACTGCAAGGCATTCTCCATGGGTGAATATTGGGGGGTAGGTGGAAGGGTCAAAGCATCTATCAGTTGTACACGATTGGTTTTTGTTATACCGTCGATGACGGCAGCTCGTATATTGGTCAATACATTTTCGGGCACTTTGATGTCGCTACTGAATTCATTGACAAATACAATCTGTTTCTGCGCATGCAGAGATACAGAAAAACAGAACAGAAGACAGGATAATAGAATATTTTGTATTTTCATGGCCTTAATGAATAGATATTAGGCACGAAAGTAGAGCTTTTGTTTCTTATTTGCAAAATTTAGCTGTTAAAATATCATTCGTTATTTTATTGTCGGTTCTCTTTTTATTCTATCGATACACAATATAAAAATCGTGATATCATCATACACACTTGCACTATGTATTGTAAAACGTTGTATATAAGATGGATAATGTGTGTAAGATGGTGTGTAAGATGTGTGTAAGATGAACTTTATCTTGCATACATTAAAAAGCGTGAATATGTATAGAAATATAACCATTCCTACTGTTTACAAGAGAAAAACATCGATTATCAGCTAATTTTCAATAAAATACGCCTATACATGCTTTGTACTGCGATGTAGTACCATCGTACTCCACTGTAGTACCATTGTACTGCGGTGTAGTTTCATCGTACTGCGGTGCAGTACAATCAATATATCTTTCTTTTGAACGAATTTATTACCGTTTTATTCCTTTTATCAAGGGTGTTCAAAAGAAGTCCTACTTGCGTAAAAACAAAGCCTAAACACTTGACATCCCCTTTATTTTTTAGTATATTTGTAGACGTAACCCAAAATCAATAAAATGTATGAAGATAACCCTGATTAAGAAATCCGAAGAACGACCGGCCGAGACTTGGAGTGCTTGCAGCTTGGGAAACTGGATAGAGAAACTGAAGCATGAGAACAAGGAAACGTATATTTCGCAACTGCGCTATGCGCTGCCTTCATTGGAAGGCTCGCGAGGGCGTTTCATCTACATAGACCGTATTCCCCGTGTATATCCGGCAGTAGAATACAAGCGTACTTCAAACGGGCGTCAGTTCAAGGCTTATCAAGGTATCGTACAGTTGGAAATAAACCGCTTGTCGGGATGGGCCGAAGTGGAATACATCAAGAAACAGGCATCCCTGCTTCCACAAACTTTGGTGGCCTTTGCAGGTAGTAGTGGAAAGAGTGTGAAGGTGTGGGTGCTATTCACGTTGACCGACGGTTCACTTCCCGCTACCGAAGAGCAGGCGGCCCTTTTCCATGCCCACGCCTACCGCCTGGCCGTACAATGCTATCAACCCATGTTTCCGTATTCCATCACGCTGAAGGAACCCACCTTGCAACAAAGTTGCCGCATGTCGGTGGACGAAACACCCTATTACAATCCCGATTCCGTGCCTTTCTGTATGGAACAACCCTTGGTCATGCCCGGCGAAACCACTTTCCGCGAACGCAGGCAACAGGAAAAGAACCCATTGTTACGGGCAGAAGCCGATGATGATGCCTACATCAGCATGGGGGTACGTTTTCAGACGATACTGAAGCGGGTACTTTCTGACGTAGAAGATTGGAAACGGGGCGATGACCTCTCCGTATTGCTGCCCCGCTTGGGCGAAGAATGCTACAAGGCCGGTATCCCCGAAGAGGAGGCCGTGAGCCGTACACTGAGGCATTACTATGAATGGGAAGACAAGGAATTGGTGCGTGCCACCTACCGTACCCTATATATGGAACTGAATGGATTCGGAAGCAAGCCGGCCGTTACCCGTGAACAGGAAACGGCTATCCAGTTCGAGGATTTTTTGAAGCGCCGGTACGAACTGCGTTTCAATACGGTGACCGATGATTTGGAATACCGCGAACGGGACAGCATTCATTTCCACTTCCGTCCGGTAGACAAGCGGGTGCGGAACAGCATCGCCATCAACGCCTTGAAGGAAGGTATCCGCGTGTGGGACAGGGACGTGGACCGCTATCTGCATTCCGATTACGTGCCCGTGTTCAATCCGGTGGAAGAATACTTGTTCGAAGTGGGCAAATGGGACGGGCGCGACCGCATCCGTGAGCTGGCCGACTGTGTGCCTTGCAACCAACCCCATTGGCGTGAACTGTTCTATCGCTGGTTTCTGAGCATGGTGGCCCATTGGCAAGGGCTGGACAAACAGCACGGCAATGCCACCACTCCCATACTGATTGGTGCACAAGGGTATCGTAAGTCCACTTTCTGCCGTATCCTGCTTCCTCCCGAACTGCGTTTCGGCTATACGGACAGCCTCAACTTCAGCAGTAAAGTGGAAGCCGAACGTTGCCTGAGCCGTTTCTTCCTGATAAACTTGGATGAGTTCGACCAGATAAGCATCCACCAGCAAGGGTTCTTGAAGCACTTGTTGCAAAAACCGTCGGCCAATTTGCGCAAGCCCTACGGCATAAGCATCCGTGAGATGCGTCGCTATGCCTCGTTCATCGCCACCAGCAATCACAAGGATTTGTTGACCGACCTTTCAGGCAACCGTCGCTTTATCTGTGTGGAAGTGAAAGCCCCTATCGAAACGAACATCACCATCGACTACAAGCAACTATATGCCCAGGCCGTTCATGCCATCCGTCACCGCGAGCGCTATTGGCTGGACGATGCCGATGAGGCCGTTTTGAAGGAAAGCAACGAAGAGTTCCGTCAGACAAGTCCGTTGGAACAATTGTTCCACCATTGTTTCCAGGTGGCTGAAGAAGGTGAAGGGGAATGGTATACCACCATGCAGATTTTCAGTTATTTGCAGAAAAATACCCGCGAGAAATTCTCCAACGGTAAGGTAGTTATTTTAGGTCGTCTGTTGCAACAATTGGGAGTGCCTTCCAAGAGATCCAGAAGCGGAACAGTGTATTATTTAAGAAAAAGTGCAAGATGATCTTGCACTTTTTGCTCATCTTACACACCATCTTGCACATATTAAGTATCTTTTAATTAGATAGTTATCTTAAATTGTGCAAGTGTGCAAGATGAATTGTGAAATTCTCTATTGTGTAGATTACCACTTAACCTTTGGAGTATCAGCAGTAAAATTATACGAGATTACAAATTCTAAGGGAGAAAAAGTTTTAATAAGACAAGATAAACCTGCTTTATACAAAGACGGTGGAATGCAACCAGCGCATTTTAATGCAGGCTTTAAAAAAGATATAAAACTAAAACAGCATCATTATTATGGAAATTAAAACCAATGAAATAAAAGAAATTTATAAAGGGCATTATTTTATGCTATTGGATTTCCCAACAATAGATATATTGAATTATATGTTAGATAAATCATATCAATATGTATGGGGGGTTAACTATGAAAAACATGGTTGTAAATGGGAAAAGGATTCTTGTAAATTATTTGAAAAAGAATGGGATGGACTTTATACAAGAAATGTAAATATGGAGTTCTTAATGAATACTTCCGATTTTATGGAAAGACTTCCGTATATACAAGATAATCTTCATATCATGCAGATAAATAAGATGCCTCCATATTATTTAAATTTGAACCGCATAAAAGGGAAAACAAGATATGATTTATTAAAGACTGAAACAGACTATTTATTTGAAGTGAAATTACCTTTTTCTTCTATATCCTCTGATTACACAGAAATTGTTAGTCCTAATTTGGATTTTTTGATTGGGATAAAAGAAAAACTTTCTTTATCAGATAAATAGGTGTAAGGTAAATTCAACTTTAAAATGCAATTGAATTCATATTAGAAGAGTCTGTGTCAGAATACAAATTTTGATGCAGACTCTCTTTTTCTACCACCTACGGTGACAGCTATACCTACAACGTGCGCGGATGGACTACGGGAATCACCAACGGCAACTTTACCCAGAGCTTGACCTACAACAACGGTACTGCCGGATTCAATGGTAACATCACCGCCATGACCTGGACGGCCGGCGGTAGCAGCCACAGCTATGCGTTCACTTACGACGGATTGAACCGTATGCTGAACGCCACCCATGACACCAATGCCTATACGGAAAAGGTTACGGGATATGGCAAGAACGGGAACATTACCGGATTGCAGCGTTATGGTAACGGACTGATTGACAATCTGGCCTATACCTACAACGGTAACCGGCTCACCAAGGTAGAGGATGCGACGGGCAATGCAACCGGTTTTACCGACGGTGCAAGCCAGGCAAATGAATACACCTACGACAATAATGGAAATTTAACATAGGATTAGAACAAGGGAATAACCAACATATCGTATAATTATTTAAATTTGCCGCAACAAATCCGTTATTCCAATAATATGAATATTTATTTGAATTAATAAGGAGGAAATATGATGTATATAAGAAGCATAGGGATATTATTAATATTCCTGATGTTAAAATGTGATTTATTTGCACAATCTATAATTACGGCAGATAAAGATATTACACAATATCTGAAACAAAAAGAAGTGTGCTATGATGAAAAGTATGGTTTAGGAACTGCTTTTGCAGTGAATTTATTGACCTTTGAAGGGGTAACTACAAATGACAAATATGGACTTTATAAAATAGGGACATTTAACAGTCATTCTTCTTCTCATTTAATGTGGTTAGAAAACGGCAAAAAACATTTTATTGATTGTATAAAAAATCTATCTGAAACATTGCAAAAAGTATTTGCCTTATGGAAGGAGTCAAAATGTAAATTACCAGATTCGGAAAAATTGATCTACATAGAACAAATTATAAGTATATTTGATAACAATCAACCAAATCTAGATGAACTAGAACCGAATGTGATAATGATTATAAAAAAGTAAATGGACGGATAAAATTTGACTTAAATGAATCCCGTGATGCTGTTTGGAATTATGTGCAATATTTAGGAGCAACGACCCGTAAATTGAATGTTCCAACTCCTACTTTAGAGAACCCGAATCGCAAACGAGATTGTTATACATGGAATGACAAGTCTAAAATCAATAGTTCAAATATAATAATCATGGATAAATGAGAAGTATATTATCAATAATTATGTTATTTACACTATTTGGGGATATATATCCCCAAATAGCAGTAATCTATAATCAAAAAAGAAATACATTATTTTTTAAAGATGATTATTTGTATGATGATGTATACAAATATAAAATTGGAGAAGAAAATGGTAGTATAAAATTCTATGTATATGATGATAATGAATGCGAGAAGGAAGTCTTCTCTTCTTTCGGGGCTTCGCAATATGAGTTTTGTAGTAATGACACCTGTACTATCTTTAGTGTGTATAGTTTTTTCTCTCATAGCCTTGGATCGAATTCTGAAATTATATGTATTGATGAGGACGAATTACCGTGTAGGCCCAAAAAAAATGAAGCGGGCTTAGTTTTTCATTTTAAGATAGAAAAGGGAATATTTTCATGCATGTGTTTGTTTAATAAAAGCCCTCAATTGTTGTTTATAAAAAAACTTCCACCTCTTCATGACATATTGGCTTCTCCTTTTTATTATAAAGATTTCCTAAATGAAATAGTTGTTCTAATGATGAATGAAGGATACGATAACGAATATATTCATCTGTTTATAAAGGATTTTGATACAAAACTTCAAAAGAATAAATCTTTTATAGAAGCAATAAATAAGGCAAGTGATTATCCATCACATTATTATTTTATGAGAAACATATTTTCTATACTTCTTCCTGTTTCGGGTAAAGATTTGTCGCTTGACCAATTTTTACTTTTAAGCAAAGATATGGAACATGTATTTGATGAAGTTAAATTTTGAGTAACAGGAAGTAGATTCAACTTTTAAATGCAATCATCCTTATAAAAGAAACTCCTTGGCAAAAAACTAAAGATCCTGAAATAATGCCAACTGATATACCCATGGAAAAAGGAGAACTGTATTTAAAAGAATTGCATAAACGACTGGAATTAAATATACCTCAATGGCAAACTATTGGAATTCATTGGTTCAAATAAGAAATAAGATATGAAAAGAATATACGTAATGTTGACTATGTCTTTAATGATAACGTCGTGTCATAAAACCGATTCATTGAAGCAGAAAGAGAAACAGAAATCTGTAGAAATCTGTTATGTATTGGATGACAATCTTTCATCGGATTTTTATTCAACTCTTTCTAGCATAGAACTTAAAGAAGGGATCGTATCTTCACCTGAAGTAGCTGTAGGTATAGCTCAAGCTGTATGGACAGGTATTTATGGCAAAGATATTGTAGAAAAAGAAAAACCTTTTTCTGTTAATTTGGAAAATGAAATATGGATTGTTGAAGGTGCTCCTCCTAAAGGCGAAGAAGGAACCATTATTTTCGGTGGAAATCTTTATATTGAAATAAAGAAAAGCACTGGAGAAGTTATCAAAGTATTTAGGGTGAAGTAAGACTTGAATCGTTAGTTCCCCTAAGAGGTAGATTCAACTTTTAATACAATTAATCCTTATAGTAGAGGCTGTGTTAAAATGTAAATTTTGGCGCAGCCTCATTTTTCTGAACACCTACGACAATAATGGAAATTTAACAAAAGATTTGAATAAGGGAATATTCAATATATCGTATAATTCATTATCTTTGCCTCAAGTAGTTACGTTCAGTAATGGCAATACCATCACTTACCTGTATACTGCGGACGGAAGGAAACTTCGCACGGTGCATGTAACAAACGGTACAGCCACAACCACGGACTACTGCGGAAATGTGATCTATGAAAATGGCACCCAGAAACTGTTGCTGACAGAAGAAGGGTACATCAACTTGAATAGCCCCACCACCTACTATTATTACCTGAAAGACCATCAGGGTAATAACCGGGTAGTAGTAAATTCAAGTGGCGCTGTGCAGGAAGTGAACCATTACTATCCGTTTGGCGGTACCTTTGCATCATCCAATGTTCAGCCATACAAGTACAACGGTAAGGAATTAGATACCAAGAACGGCTTGAACTGGTATGATTATGGGGCACGACATTATGATGCGGTATTAGGATGTTGGTTTGCGACTGATCCACTAGCTGAGAAGTATTATGCAGAAAGTCCTTATACCTATTGCGGCAGCAATCCTGTGAATCGGATAGATTTGTTCGGCATGGATTATTGGAGTACAAGTAATCCTGATGAAATCAATAGATTCTGGAGCTGGATGTCACAAAATGGTGGAAATGGTATTGACTCATATTCATTCATGACTGATTCTTGGAACAGAATGACTGACAAAAAATTCCTTGAAGCGTATGAACAGGCTCTGACTTATAATGACCAAACAAATAAACTCTATTCATCGTATGTGACGTATGAAAATGGTGAATTTGTGGTGAATGGGGTTAGTGTTAATCGTGCTATTTTATTGGGAAATCAAGAGTATACCTTCACTTTTAATAATTTGATTCCAGCTTTTGGAACAAGCTCAGAGGTCATTTCTGAACTCTTTTATTCAAAAAGATATGGTACTTGGTTAGGTAAAGATGGGAAACTTCATGATATGACAATCAAAGGGAATCAATATATGGGAGGTAAAAATAAGTATGCTAAAAAATGGTCCAAACGATTTAAATATTTATCTAAAAATATTGCAGGATATAGTATATATAACACTTGGGATGATTATAGTAAAGGCCAAAATAGTTTTGAAGGTGCCGTTATTGATACTACAGTAGATTATTGCCATTACCATTTCCCTTTAATGTATGGTTTGATTTTTGGTTTGAAATGGGGAAAATATATGGTCCTAGTTCAAGAAGTAGCAAGTAATTTAAATGCCATTTAATTATGATTAATTTTTTTGATTGTATCTTTTTTACAATGTATCGATGGATAGCATTTTTGGAATCTAAATATTTGAGCGTTGGAGCTGATACTACTATTTTCTCTACATTTTTTTATATCGCTTTCTTATTCTCATTGAATTTGTATGTAATATATTCTGGAATATCTATTTGGGCTGATTTAAGCTTTGCAGTAAATACATTAGAGGAGTTAATTGTATGTATGTTGTTAACTTATGGATTTTGTTATTTATATTATTTCCGAAATAAAAGATATATAAGAATAATTAGATTTAAGCAGTTAAATATTATGCAAATAACAACTACAATACTATATGTTATTATTACAGTGATGACTTTTATAGGTATATTATATGTAGAGAGAAATAAATTATAATTCCGTTTGTAGCAAAGGTCGATTCAATTTTTAATTGCGACCGAACTCATTCAATAAAAACTCCTTGGCAAAATGTCAAGGAGTTCTTTTTGAAGGGTGAATCATATAAGGGAATAATTTAACACAAAATTTAAACAAAGGGATTAGCAACATATCGTAAGTGTTGGAAGAGAGAGCGAGCAAATCGTCTATGGCCGAATCAATCATTTGGGAAGTACAAACCTCTCCTTGTAAGGTCATGGTATAGAGGATGTTCATAGTCTTGCTCTCATTTCTGTAAATATAATGACTTTCCTTCGAATTATCATAAAATGATTATCATAAGATGATAATTTGAAGGAAAGTCTTGTTATGTCTTTAAGCGCCAGTTGGTTATTGAACTCCTTCTGTTGTCATTACAATGCGCTTGAAGATGACAGGGAAATTTACTTTTTATTCTTTTGTAAACTTATAGATGGCAAATGTCTTGGCTCCAACTTCTGTATTGAATACAGTGCCTTCGATGCTGACTTTGCTTTCTTTTGGAAGAACTACGTTCGGGTTGTCAACGGTATTGTCGGCATCCAAATTGTCTGAATGGAAAGTAATGCACTTACCGTTAGTCAACTTGTTTTTCTTCTTCAAGCCCTTGAAGTCGAGGGTTACAGGTTGTGCCTTGTCTGAAGTGTTGATAACCTTTACAATGTATTCCTTAGTGTCATTATCCCATACGGCGCTGGCGAACAAACCATCTTGTCCTTCCTGACCACCTACAGGCTTCTTGTCCATAGTCAAAGGAACTACGTTGGTACCCTTGTTGTGAGAATACAACTGCTGTACATAATAGCTACAAGTGCGAACAGACTTCAAGTTATCAAACCAAATCATATCGGGACGCCATTGCCAACCTTCTACGTGAGCGAAGAGTGGAGCGTATGTAGCCATGTGAACGATATCGGCATTGCGTTCAATGTTGGTCATGAAAGCAGCTTCGAGCAAAGCGGCATTGAAGTGGTTCCACTTCTTACCTTTACCGTGACAAGCATATTCACCGGCAAATACCTTCGGGCCTTTGCGGTCGTACTTGTCATAGCGCATACCTTCGGCCAAGAACCACTTTTCCGGACGATAGAAGTGTTCGTCTACCAAGTCTACTTTCAACTTAGCCATTTCCGGCCACAAGTAGTCGAATTGTTCACCTTCAGAGTTAGGACCGGAGCTACCGATGATGTTCATATCAGGATAAGCCTTGCGGATAGCTTCAACAAATGGCTTGAGGTGTTCAGGATATTCAGGTCCCCATTGTTCGTTACCGATACCGATGAACTTCAAGTTGAATGGTTCTGGGTGTCCCATTTCGGCGCGGAGCTTACCCCACTTGGTGTTAACGTCGCCATTGGCAAATTCAATCAAGTCCAATGCATCTTGGATATAGCTGCCCAAATCGCAAACCTTTACGTGAGCTTCTTCGCTTTCATTTTGGAATTGGCAAGCCAAACCACAACTCAATACTGGCAAAGGTTCTGAACCGATTTCTTCCGACAACAAGAAGAATTCATAGAAACCAAGACCGTATGTCTGGAAATAGTCGGGGAAGAAACGATGTGGGAAAGTATAGTGCCAACGGTTTTCGTTCAATGGACGGTTTTCAACCGGACCTACTGTGTTTTTCCAATTATAGCGGGTTTCAAGGTCGGTACCTTCTACAATACATCCACCCGGGAAACGGAATACACCTGGCTTGATATCGCGAAGCGCTTCTACCAAGTCCTTACGCAAACCATTCTTGCGGCCTTTCCAAGTATCAACAGGGAAGAGTGATACGTGTTCCAAATCAACGGTACCCGGAGAAGCAAGGAAAATACGGAGATGAGCCTTGGCCTCAGTAACGGGAGCTTTCAAAATCACTTCGTACTGCTTCCAATCTTTAGAATTGATTTCCAAGTTCTTGGCAACAAGCACTTGAGTTTCGCCCATCGAGCTGTTATCGATGATTTCAATTCTGATTTTCTGGTTTTCACCACGTGCCCATACAGAAAAACGATAATCGGCATCTTTCTTGACTGATACTCCGAAGAAACCTTCGTTTTCAATACCTGTGCGCTTGTGGGCATGTCCCGGATCACCCAAACGTACGTAATGAGGGTTACGTTCGAACGGACCGTCGTGCATCAACTTGACATTACCGAAGGTTGTCCATCCCATGAAACTTTGTGGAAATTCAAACGAACGGTTCTTGATCATTTCTGCATAGAGACCTCCATCAGCTCCGTAGTTGATGTCTTCGAAGAAGAGTCCATACATGGTAGGCTGTATTTCAGCTCCTATTTTATTGGTTTGCACAACCATTTGATGTGCATTCTGCGCGTTGAGCGCCATACCTGCCGACAAGACCAATGCCGACATGATTGCTTTGTGTAACTTCATGGTGTTTTTCTTTTATAGTTATATTTTAAATCTAAATTTTATCTTATTTAGGAACAAAAGCCGTAAGTCAATGCCTTCATTGCACTTACGGCTTCTTCTACCTAATTTAACCAACCTATTTAACAATACAATTCTAACTGCTTGTTGGTTACAAATATCGTATTAAATAAAGAACCGTAAGTGGACAATTGTACACGAAGGGTGGACAATGTGCTGGTTACTCAAAAAAAGAAACTTATACTTTCGTAAATATCACAATTTAAAGTAACTTTGTCCTATAATAATTGGTCAAATCTACGAAAAACCATGCAGATAAGCAAATTTATTATTGTTTTATTCCTTTTTTATATAGCTCCGTTGGATTTAGTCGCGGAGAATGTAACCCGAAAGTGGATAGAGAGATATAATGTAACCTATCTTACCATAGACGAGGGGTTGCCTTATAATTCGGTAGAGGATATTGTAAAAGATAGCTATGGCTTTTTATGGATAGCCAGTAGTAGTGAAGGTATAACCCGATAC
Source organism: Bacteroides sp. (assembly GCA_017472925.1). Lineage (GTDB taxonomy): Bacteria > Bacteroidota > Bacteroidia > Bacteroidales > Bacteroidaceae > Phocaeicola. The sequence goes on from JAFUNS010000034.1 coordinate 95,916, forward strand.
GATGGCTATGAATACATATCGTTCAATATGGGTACAGAACGTGCCAAATTACGAAGTAACTTTATACACAAATTATGTGAGGACCGTTTTGGACGTTTATGGATAGCCAGTGAGGAAGGTATAGACATTATTGACTTGAAACATCTGGTCAATACGCAGATTCCGGATGCGACCAATCAATTTGCTTCGTTTTGTAATTTGCCGGTGAGTCATCTTTGGCTTAGTAGTGCAGGTAATCTTTGGATTTGTTCGGGAAACAAGCTTTTTAAAGTAACGTTCCAGACGGATGGTGGCATAGAGCATATTATACAAGTGTGCCAATTACCCGAAGGAAAAAGTATTCGAACCATTTGTGAAGTGGATGATTATTTGTGGCTGAATTACCAGGATGGTGTCTATCGGATCAAAGAATCTGTTTTGAAAGGGCAAGAACCTACTATTGTTTCTCAAACACTTCATTTACCGGGTGTAGAGATTAATGTGATTAAAAAGAAGGAGGATGAAATTTGGATTGGTAGTGCTCAGGGACTTTTCCGCTATAATGTAAATACCGATCGTATCAGATATTACTCACACGATGGTCAAAATCCAAATACGTTGTCGCAGAATATGATAACGGATGTTGTAGTTACTGGCACTCATTCTCTTTTAGTCGCTACTTTCAAGGGACTGAATGTATACAATCCTTTGACCGATTCATTTGAACGTATCAATCTGGATAGTGGGGGAAATACACTGAACAGTGACTTTATTAATTGTTTGCTTTCTGATGGAGATATTATTTGGGCTGGTACGGCTATTGGTGGGGTAAACAAAATAGGGAAACGCACACTGAATCTTCGTAACTATTCCCATTCGAATGATCAGGCTGGAAGTATTTCACACAATCCTATAAATGCTATTTACGAGGACAAGGCGGGGGGACTTTGGGTAGGTACGGTAGAAGGCGGACTTAATTATAAGTGCCCCGGTAGTGAAACCTTTTTGCACTATACCACGGATGCGCCGGCAAGATTGACGCATAATTCTGTCAGTTGTTTTACAGAGGACAACCGTAATCGTTTATGGATAGGTACATGGGGAGGAGGTTTTGGTTGGATAAATATGTCGGGGAATGACAAAACGTTCCATCATGTCAGTGATAATCGGTTTCCTGATGCTTCTTTAGGCTTTGTCGGTGCTATCTGTTATGATTCGCTAAACGATGTAATTTGGATTGGCACAAGTACTAACATCTATACTTATAACTTGAGAACCAATACCTTTTCAGAACCTTTCAGTGAAAGACTATTGGGAGGTATAGATGGGTGTACGGGGTATTACATCGAAAATGGTACGCATCTGTGGATAGGATTGACCAAAGGTCTTTGTCGTATTGATCTTCGTACATTGAATAAGGAGACACCAGTATATCAGCTTTGGAGTTATAAACTGGATAATCCCGAATCGAAATTGGTGGAGAGAATTACGTATATCATTCAGGGAAATGACGGTACTTTCTGGATAGGGAGTAACGGATATGGTTTTTATCGGGCTTCAAAGAAAAGCAACGGGGAATATACTTTCAAAGGATATACTACTGAAGATGGCTTAATCAGCAATAGTGTACGTGGTTTGCAAGAAGACAGTGAAGGTCGTATTTGGATTACTACAACCAATGGTTTGTCTTGTTACGATCCGGAGATGGATATCTTTCATAATTATACACGAAAGGACGGACTTCTTTCCAATCAGTATTATTGGAATGCCATAGGAAAATCAAGTAATGGGAACATTTATTTAGGTAGTATTGATGGGTTGACAGAAATATACCCGTCTATTGATATGGAAGAACAAGTAACTGTACCATTGGCGTTTACCCATTTACGTATAGCCGAGCAAGAACAATTATTGGGTGAGGAACGTGTACAATTGCATGAAGAGGACAAATACCTTTCCATTGATTTTGCTGCCTTAGATTATAATGCTTCCGATTTTGCTGCCTATTCCTATCGTTTGAAAGGGTTTGATGACAAATGGGTAAAAGTATTTGCCAACCAAAGAACAGCTACTTTTACCAATCTGAATGCCGGGAATTATATTTTTGAATTGCGCTATGCACCCGATGGACGTCAATGGCAGGAACAGACGGCTACATTAAATATATATGTAGCTCCTTATTACTATAAGACACCGTGGTTCATGGTATTGGCGCTTTTATTTCTTGTATTTTTGGTATATTGGATTGTGTCATGGCGCATACGGTCTATTCAGGAACAACGTCGTTTGTTACATATCAAGGTAGAAGAACGTACCCATGAACTGCAAGAGCAGAAAGAAGTGCTCGCTGCTCAAGCTGGAGAACTTTATAGCCAGAACGAGTTGTTGAAACAACAGAATGTGAAGATCTTGAAACAACAGGAGCAGCTTATAGAAATGTCTAACAAGGTACAGGAACTGACGATAGACAAACTTGCTTTCTTTACCAATATCACTCATGAATTCCGAACACCTATTACCTTGATTATAGGTCCTATTGAACGTGCACTAAAACTTAGTTATAATCCACAAGTGATAGAACAATTGCATTTTGTGGAGCGGAATTCCAAGTATTTGCTTTCGTTGGTCAACCAATTGATGGATTTCCGTAAGATTGAATCGGGGAAAATGGAAATATCTCCGAATCCGGGTAACTTTAAGAAATTCTTGTCTGAATTCCTATTACCGTTTGAAGCGTATGCCAACGAACATCAGATGACACTGAAACTTCGCATTTCGTTGCCTGAACAAAACATGATGTATGACGAAAGTGCCATGCAGAAGGTCTTGACAAATTTAATGGGGAATGCCATTAAGTTCACTCCGCAGGGTGGACAAATAGCACTTTATGTTAAGGTAATACGCCGCCAGGACGAAGATTGGCTCTATCTTTGTGTACAGGACAATGGACCGGGTATTCCTGCGAATGATTTGGAAAGAATCTTTGGCCGTTTTTATCAGGTTAAAGGTCAGACTAATACTTCTGTTAGCGGACAGAGTGGTACAGGGATTGGATTGTATCTATGTCAACAGATTATAGAATTGCATAAGGGTAAGATTTATGCGCGGAATAACCATACCCAAGGTAGCTCTTTCCGAGTTTTGATTCCTTGGGTAAAGGCCGAAGCGATGGAAGACCTGGAAGTGAAAGATTTGAATGTAGAGGAAAATCAGGAAGTACCGTCACTTTCTATGGGGAACGGAAAACTGACGATACTTGTAGTGGAAGACAATTCGGATATGCGGAACTATATCCGTTCCATTCTTGAAGAGTATTATAATGTGGTAGAAGCTACTCAGGGGAAAGAAGCCCTGGATATGCTTTCTACTCACAACATCGATTTTATAGTCAGTGATTTGATGATGCCCGTTATGGATGGTATGGAACTGTCCAAGCGTGTAAAAGCCAATATCAATATTTCTCACATTCCATTCTTAATGCTGACGGCAAAGACCTCTAACGAGACTCGTATTGAAAGTTTCCGTATTGGAGTTGATGAATATTTGTTGAAACCCTTTGATGATACCTTGTTGCTGGCACGTATAGCCAATATCTTGGAGAACCGTAAACGTTATCAGCAGAAGTTTACTTTCAATATGGATATCGAAGAACTGAATATTGATGAAGAATCGAGCGATAAGAAATTCCTGAATAAAGCGATGCAGATTATTAAGGAAAACTATAAGGACTCTTATTACGAAGTAAGCGATTTTATTGAAGCTATGGGAGTAAGTAAAAGCCTTATGAATAAAAAAATGAAAAACCTGACGGGGCAATCGGCCGGACAATTTATCCGTAACTATCGTTTGAATATTGCCCGTGAGTTAATTTTGAAAAATAAAGTAACGCGCAACAAGAATATTTCTGAAATAGCCTATGAGGTAGGGTTCAACGATCCCAAGTATTTTACCCGCTGTTTTACCCGACATTTCAATCAGACTCCAAGTTCCATGATGGGATCATCGGAAGAGGATGAATAAGCAGAAAATGCGATGAAATGGGCGATTTTTGACTATATTGAGCTGTCATGACATACGAGAGTAGTCTCATTTATCCCCGAGACTACTCTCGTTTTATAATGAAACTACTTGTATACCCCCTATAAGACTACTTACGTATGATAACGAGACTACTCTCGGCGTTTGATGAAAGTACTCTCACTTTTTATCCACGTTAAGTGTTTTTTTGTCCACTTTATATTTGATGACACTTTTTAAATTTGCATCATTGATAATTGCATTTATTAACAATAAACCTATGAATCTGTATTATGAAGACTAAAGAAAAATACTTCATGTCGCAATGATTATTTCCCATTGCCATCTTTTCCGTCCATGTTGGACATATAATCCAGCTAACAATTAATAACTATATTAAATTCCAAATCTAAAATCAATTACAATGAGAAAACATGTATTATTCTCTGCAATGCTATTTTGGGGGGCAATGGCAGGTTTTACTGTCTGCCCTACTCCTGCAATGGCAGTTGTACAACAGCAACAGACCATTAAGGTCAGTGGCCAAGTTGTAGATCAGAATGGAGAGCCACTCATTGGTGCAACCATCCGGTTGAAGAATGCCGAAGGCGGTGTTGTTACTGACTTAGACGGTAATTTTTCAATGGATGTTCCGGCCAATGCCACTCTCGTAGTGAGTTATGTAGGTTACAAGGACCGTGAAATTGCAGTTCGTGGTCGTGCTGTCTTGAATCAGATTCAATTGGAATCTGATGTTCAGATGCTTGACCAAGTAGTAGTTGTTGGTTATGGTGTACAGAAGAAGGCAGACTTGACCGGTTCTGTAGCTGTAGTTAATACCGATGAACTTAAAAGAGTTTCTAATTCCAATATCTCTACCATGTTGGAAGGTAAAGTAGCTGGTGTGCAGATTACTTCCGACGGTCAGCCGGGTGCCGACCCAACCGTACGTATCCGTGGTATCGGTTCATTTGGTAGTACCGCACCTTTGTATGTTGTTGATGGTGTTCCTATGGGTACCACTATCCGTGACTTCTCTCCGAATGATATCGAAACCATTCAAGTGTTGAAAGATGCTTCGGCAGGTGCTATTTATGGTTCTCGTGCAGCTAACGGTGTGGTTATTATTACTACTAAGAATGGTCAGAAAGACCAGCCTTTGAAGGTAGATTATAAAGGCTATTTGGGTGTAGACCGTATCAGCAAAGGTGTATACGATGTAATGGATGCTAACCAATATAGTACATATTTGGGTCAGGCTTGTACCAACTCAGGTACACCGTTGCCTGGTGGATACAGTTTGGTAAGTGGTTCAGCCAATCAATATCAGTTTATGGACAATACCAATACCGATTGGTTCAATGAAGTGTTCAAGACTGGTATCCGTCAAAACCATAACGTAAATTTCAGTGGTGGTAGCGCCAATAGTACTTATAATATAGGTTTGGACTATTTCGACCAAAGAGGTACTCTTGAAGGTGCAGGTCCTAACTACGAACGTTATACAGCCCGTGTAAACAACACAATGGATGCCAAGTTCATCAAATTCCGTACCAGCCTTGTTTATTCACACTCGAATCAGGACGGTATGGGTTTGTCAAACGCATCAGAATATGTACAAGGTCTTTATGGTGATGTTACCAATGTACTTCGCGGCACCTTGTTAATGCAGCCTACCATCAAGGCATACGATCCTTCTACATGGGTACTCGATGATAAGGTAGGTTCAGCCAGCAGCTTTAACTACGATGCGTATGGTTTTGGTGTTTATTATGATACTATTCATGGTGATATTTCCGCTTCCAACCCATTGTTGGTTAATACTCTGTTGACTCGTAATACCATCGTTGACCGTTTTGTAGGTTCTGGTTCTGCTGATGTAGACCTTTTGGGAATGTTGGGTATCAAGAGCAAGAATCACAAGTTGATTTACAAGTTGAACTTGTCATATAGCAAGACTATGGCTAAGGACAAGACTTGGATTCCTGCATGGATTCAGAGTAACCGTGTATATTTGGACAAGAGTAATGAAAGACTGACTATCAACAACCGTACTTATACCGATGCGTTGATTGAAAATACATTGACATACGACGGTACTATGGGTAAGCACCATGTAAACCTTTTGGTTGGTCAGACTTATCAGGAAGAAAATACTCAGACCAATTCCGGTTGGGGCCTTAACTTCTCTGAACCTTATTTCTTGCAACTTCAGAATGCAAACGATACTTATTCGGATTCTTGGGAATACAAACATGCATTGGCATCTTACATTGCTCGTTTGAATTATGATTTCGATGGCAAATATTTGATTTCTGCTGTTGTACGTCGTGACGGTAGTTCTCGTTTGACAAAGGATATCCGTTGGGAAACTTTCCCATCCGTTTCTTTGGGCTGGCGTTTTGATAAGGAAAACTTCTTCCCATTCAATCGTGATGTAGTCAATATGTTCAAGGTTCGCGGTAGTTACGGTATCTTGGGTAACGAAAACATCGGTGAATATATGTACCAAGCTACTTTAGCTCGTAACAATATGACCTATAGTTTCGGTAACAATGTAGTGACCGGTTCGGCTGTTTCTACTTTCGTGAATGAAAAAATAGCATGGGAAAAGAAGAAAACTGCTAACGTGGGTATCGATTTGGCATTCTTGAATAATCGTATTGAATTTACTGCTGAATGGTATAAGAATACTTCAGAAGATTTGCTTTATAGTGTTCCTGTTCCTGCCAGTGCCGGTGTGGCCAATACATCTGTTACTATGAATGCCGCTTCTATGGAAAACAGCGGTTTCGAATTCTCTTTGACTTATCGCAATAGCGATCACCCGTTGAAGCATCAAATCAGTGCTAATGTTAGTACATTGAAGAACAAGGTTACTTCTCTTGGTTTCGGTACAGAAAAATACATTACAGGTGCATATGCTACTTATGTTGGTGAAGAAATTGGTCAGTTCTATGGTTGGGTTTACGAAGGTATTGCCCGTACACAAGCCGATTTGGACAACCATCCAACTCAGGAAGGTGCCAATGTAGGTGACTGTCTCTATAAGGATATCAACGATGACGGTATTGTGAATGGTGATGACCAAACCGTACTTGGCAGCGGTTTGCCAAAGATTAACTTCGGTTTGAGCGCACACCTGGAATACAAGAACTTTGACTTGAGCATTTCTACATTCGGAGCTTTGGATTATCATGTAGCAGACGACATCTATAACAGCTTGAACTCTTGCTATGGTTATGGTAACAAAGATGTGGCCATGTTGAATGCTAATCAATGGGATGGCGATACTTACATTTCAAATATTCCACGTACTTATGCAGCCAATAATGCAACTTTGGCTTGGAACGACCTCTTCAGCAGCCGTAAGATCCAGAATGCAGCTTATTGGAAGATTGCCAACATTGAATTGGGTTATAACTTCCCAGACCAATGGTTCCGTGGTTATGTGAACAATGTACGCCTTTATGTTTCAGCTCAGAACCTTCATACCTTTACAGGATATAAGGGTTACAATGTGGACTATGCCGGTGGTACATTTACTCCGGGATATAACTTCTGTTCATTCCCAAGTGCACAGAGCTTCATGTGTGGTGTACTCTTCTCATTCTAAGAGTTCGTAAGTATACATATATATAAATAAGAATAGAATATGAAACTATATAAATTTTCTTTCGCCCTTTTATTGGGCCTCGGCACGATGATGATGTCGTCGTGTGAAGGTAAGCTGGATTTGACTAACCCCAACCAGCAGACAACCGGTACCTTCGGATTGACTACCGATGAGTTGGAAGAAACTGTTATTGCAGCTTACAACCACCTCCGTATGGAAGGAAGTTATGCCCGTGTAGGTTATAACATTGATGTTTGTCGTGGTGATGAAGTTTGGAACTCTTCACAGGTATGGTACATGCCTTTCGACGATTTGAACGAACCTATCACCGATGAAATCGGACAATGGTCTTGGCGCGAATGGTATTATACCATTAATGTATGTAACTATATCCTTTCACGTTGTGGTGAAGAGGATGCACAACTCTCTACTCAGATGCAGCGTATTAAGGGACAAGCCCTTTTCATCCGTGGTTTGTCTTATTATAATCTGGCTATGCTTTACCAGAATCCTCCATTAATTACTGATTATAGCCAATATTCTTCATTGGATGGTCTTTATTGTTCAAATGGCGCTGTTGAAGATCCTAACGCTCAGTTTGATTTGGTGCTTGACCAAGTTGAAGCAGACTTAACAGGTGCCATGGCATTGCTCCCCAGTCGTGATGCTGGTGGTGAATGGGCTAAAGGTCGTGCAACTTGTGGCTCTGCAGCCGGATACTATGCCCGCGTTTTGATGCAACGTCACAAATACAGCGATGCTCTCCAAGTATTGAAGGATATCATTGGTAAGAAGTATGGTTCTTATAAGTTGATGGCCAACTATGGTGACAACTTCCGTGAAGGTGCTGCTTACGAAAACAATGATGAAAGCTTGTTCGAAGTACAATTCCTGGATTATGGTACTCAAGGTACTGACGATGAATGGACACCAGTTAATACCAGTCCGAATGCAACACAAGGTCATGCTATTGAAAGTAACTTCGGTCCTGGTGATTGTGGTGGATGGGCTGACCTCTCGGCTTCACCTTGGCTTTACAACTTGTTCAAAGCCGAACGCACTACAAGTGGAAGCCTTGACCCACGTCTCTATTGGACTATCGGTACTTACGAATCAGAATGGGATGGCTTTGAATATGGTAATGTAGCATATACTCAACCGATGACTGCTGACGCATTTGTTGTAACCAACAATGGTTATGGTGGTCTTCCTATCGCTAAGTGGACTAACTTTCGTACAGGTCTTTATGACAAGGTTGTAACCGGTTTGAAATGTGGCATCAACCTTCGTATGATGCGTTATTCGGATGTATTGCTTCGTGCTGCTGAGTGCGAAAATGAAGTGAACGGTCCTACACAACAAGCTATCGATTGGATTAACGAAGTTCGTAGCCGTGCTGGTTTGGCTGGTTTGCAACTTGCTAACTTCAACTCTAAAGACAAATTGTTCGAACAAATTGCCAATGTAGAACGTCCAAAAGAATTTGGTTGTGAATTTGGCCGTGGATGGGACCTCATCCGTTGGGGATTCTTCTATAGCGCAGACCGTTTGCAACAATTGAAGGATCACGGTTCATTCAATTTCTGGACCAAGACAGGTACTTACGACTATACTCCTAAGGATGCAGTGGACTATGCTACTTGTAGCAAGAGTAGCTATGATTCATGGATAACCGGTCATGAATTCCTGCCTATCTATCAAGGTACTTTGAACGATAATCCTAACTTGGTAGGTAATTCTGCCAACTATAGTACAAGCAATGCTAACTATTTTGCAGCTAAGGGTTGGACTATTCATCCGGTAGTCGATTTGAATAATTAAAAACAAACCTATTAAATCAAAAGATTATGAAACATTTGAATAAAATGGCATCCTTCTTTGGTGCTGCTGCCTTTGGGCTATTGGCTTTGACCAATTGTGAAGGAGGCGAGCTATATAGCGTGGATGCTCCCGATTGGATCGCAGAAAAAGTCGATTCTATCAATAATGCAAAACCGGAGCCTGATAATTCTGAAATAGAAGGTTTGGAAGAAGATGTGTATACCGTTGGTAATACAGACTATTCTACCGGATGGTGGGCTGTTTTTTCCAAATATTATGTGATTCCTGACGGCGAAAAGTGGATTGCCCAATTCAACTTGGGTATTAATCCTTCTGCACCAAATACTTATAAGAACTTTGCTCTTATTCTTTGTTCTGACGATGATCGCGGTGGCGCTGGTTATGCGGAATATGGTGCTATCCGTTTCGACAACCAACCCAGTGGTAACTCGGAATGGGGAGATCACATTGACCGTAGTTGCGTGGAGAGTACACTGACATTTGCTACCGATACCGATGCTGGTGTAGAAAAATTGGGTGGTAAGGTAACTCTGACGGTAGACCGTACGGATCCAAGTGGCTTCTCTGTGACTATGACTAATGGTACTGTTACTAAAACCTACAAGGCAAAGGAACCTCTGCCTATTCTCAATGCCGATGCTGCCAATACTAACATTCGTGCATTCCTTGTGCCTGAAGGTTCTTACATCAATTTCTTGGGTTCAACTATCGAACCGATTGGTGGCTTTACTTCTGCAGAAGACAAGTTGCCTCTTTCTATGGAATTGGTTGGTGTACCTAAAAAAGTACTTCAAGGTACAGAACTTGCTGATGCTTTTGCAAACATTTCTGCAACCGTACATTTCGAAACAGGTGTTACGAAAGCGGTGACTGCTGCTGATTTGACATTCGAAGCTATTCCTGATATGGCATCATTGGGTACAAAGACATTGGTTGTTGTATACAATAAGACTTATAAGGGTGAAAATAGTCCTCAACCGATTATTGCTTATTCATCATTTGAAGTAGTTGACAAGATGTACACATCTGTTGGTGCAACAGATAACTCTACTGGATGGTGGGGTGCTCATTCTGAAAACATCAAGGTTGGACCGGGTGAAACTTTCGTTTCTACATTTACCAATTACGGTAGTGGTGTATCTAACTGGAATAACTTTGTAATAGTACTTTGTGCTGCTGATAATTCTGAATACGCTGTTTTACGTGCCGACAACTATGGTTGGGGTGCTGGTTACGATGGTAACGCTGATTTGGTTACCAGCGGTGGTCAGACTGACTGGGCTACATGGCTTGCAGCAATAAATGGTGGTAAGGTTACTGTATATGTTACCAATAATGGTGATGGTACTGCCGACGTGAAGACAGTGATGTTGGGTACTGATGGTAATACTTATTATCAAGATTACTTAGGCATTAATACAATCAATCCAGATGATTTCTACTTCCGTTATACAGTAGATAGCAGCCATCTTGAATTTGACAATGTGGTTGGTGCAGAAGATAATTCAACTGCATTCTGGGGTGCACATTCAGATATGATACAAGTACCTGCCGGAGCAACTTATACAACACGCTTCAGAAACCGCACAAGTGCTTTGTCTAACTGGAACAACTTCGTAGTAGTTCTTACTCGTCAGGACAATACTGAATATGCAGTGCTTCGTGCCGATAATTATGGTTGGGGTGCTAGTTACGAAGGTAATGCAAGCTTGGTTACCAGTGGTGGACAAACTGATTGGGCTGCATGGCTTGCTGCAATGGATGATGCATTGGTTACTGTTTCTGTTGTTAACAAGGGCGATGGAACAGCCGATGTGAAAGCTGTTATGGTAGGTAACGATGGAAATACTTACTATCAAGATTATATCGGTATCACTCCGGTTGATGCAGATGACTTGTATTTCCGTTTTACTGTTGATGGTAGTCACCTTGTATTCGAATAATAAGGTATTTGCCAATTAAGCATTATAATCAAAGGGGGCGGACAGCAATTGCCCGTCCCCTTTATTAATCACTATAAACTTTCTGACAATGAAGCGAACATCCTTTTTACTACTGACTCTTGTTATATGTATGACTTTACAAGCCCAACAACGGAGACGTTTTCCACGTGAAGTGTTTACAACGGATACACCCATGTTGCATGATCCCGTTATGGCATACGAAGACAGTACCTATTATATCTTTGCTACTGGTTTAGGCATCCAACAGATGACCTCGAAAGACCGTCAGACATGGAACGTTTCACCAAATCCCGTCATGTCTGTTATTCCTACATGGGCACAAGACAGTGTTCCCGGCTTTCGTAATCATGTGTGGGCACCCGATGTAATCAAGTGGCACGGTAAATGGTGGTTGGCCTATAGCTGTTCTACCTTCGGTAAGAATGGTTCTGCTATTGGTCTGTTGTCCAATCGTTCATTGTCTTTCCCTATTTGGGAAGACGAAGGTTGCATTGTCAGTTCACAAGAAAAACGTGATAATTGGAATGCCATTGACCCTAATTTCGTGATTGATGAAAACGACCAACCATGGATAACATGGGGTTCGTTTTGGGATGGTATCCAAATAGCGCGTCTTGATTCAACCATGCACATTGCTGCAGGTGAACAACCACGTACCATCGCTCGTCGTTATCCTGTCAAGGAAGCCAAAGATAATTTACCAAAGAACCCTACTTCACAATATGCAGGACCGAATGCCATTGAAGCTCCCTTCATCTTCAAGCATGATGGCTATTATTATCTTTTCGTGTCATGGGATTATTGTTGCCAAGGCAGTAAGAGCACTTATCGGGTAGCAGTTGGCCGTAGTAAATCTGTTGATGGTCCATACTTAGACCGCGAGGGTGTTGATATGCGCGATGGTGGTGGTGTTCCATTTATTGAAGGCGACAAGAAAGCGTTCGATGCTATCGGTCATTGTGCGGTGTATCATTTCAATGGTGAAGACATCTTCGTCAGCCACGGATATAGCATTGCTCACGAAGGTGCATCCATTTTGGTGCAAAGGCCTATTCAATGGACTACCGACGGATGGCCTGTACTTTTGAAATAACCTATTAAATTATCAACCTATATGAAACAATACAAATATCTTATCTTTTCTGTTTTTACCTTGATGGTGTGCAGCATGAATGTTGCATGTAGTGGTGGAGGCGAAGACGACCCAACAGAAGAACCGAACAATCAGGTTATTCCTATTACACTCACTACTCCTACTATAACGGAAGTAACTCATCAGAGTGCTGTACTTACTTCCAAAATGTCGGGTAACATGCAAGTCTTGAAAAAAGGCTTCTGTTATTCTTCGACTAACAAAGGACCGATGATTAATGATTTTACGGCAGAGGTTACTACCGCAGGAAATGATTTGCAAACATCGTTAACTGATTTAAAGGCCGGTACAACCTATTATGTACGGGCTTATGCAACGGTATCCGAAACCAATACCTATTATTCTACGGTCACTTCCTTTGTTACGGGCACCAATACATCGGAAAACAAGGACCTTGCATCGTATGTAGCTCCCACCTATGCCGATGATTATACCAGCATAGCCGATTGGAGCAAGCGTTCTCAATGGAATTTGGCTAATGTTCATGATCCAACAGTAGTGCTTGCCGATGATGGATATTATTATATGTATCAAACCGATGCATCTTACGGAAATGCTCATGAAAAGGGTGGACACTTCCATGGCCGTCGTTCTAAAGATTTGGTGAACTGGGAATATCTGGGTGGTACCATGAAGAGTTTACCCGATTGGGTGATTCCTAAGTTGAATGAAATTCGTAAAGCTATGGGATTACCTGAGGTTAACCCCAACAAGAATTCCTTCGGCTATTGGGCACCTTGTGTAAGAAAAGTAAAGACAGGTCTTTATCGTATGTATTATTCCATTGTTTGCCCTGGTTATATAGACAACAACAAAACCAGTTGGAGCGAACGTGCTTTTATCGGTATGATGGAAAATTCCGATCCTGCCAATAACGATGGATGGGTAGACAAGGGATATGTCATTACCAATGCATCCGATAAACAACTGAATTTTTATGTCAAGCCGGATAATTGGGGTAATTGTTATTTCAAATGGAATGCCATTGACCCAAGTTATATCATTACACCCGAAGGTAAGCATTGGCTGATTTATGGTTCTTGGCACAGTGGATTCCCCGCTATCGAACTGAATGCCGAAACCGGTAAACCAATGATGGATCTTCCTAATCCATGGGGAAACAATAACGATATTGCACCTTATGGTAAGTTAGTGGCTACCCGTAAGATGGGCGACCGTTGGCAAGCTTCCGAAGGACCGGAAGTGGTTTATAATCCAGCTACAGGTTACTATTATCTGTTTGTAGCCTACGACGCATTGGATGTTCCTTACAATACCCGTGTAGTTCGTTCGAAGAATGTAGATGGTCCTTATGTAGGAATTGATGGCACCGATGTAACCAATACAGGAGGGGATATGTATCCTATCGTGACTCATCCTTATAAATTCAGCAAAGGATACGGTTGGGTAGGTATTTCGCATTGTTGCGTATTCGACGACGGAAAGGGTAATTGGTACTATGCATCCCAAGCACGTTTCCCGGCCAATGTAGGCGGTAATCCGTATAGTAATGCCATTATGATGGGCCATGTGCGCAGCATCCGTTGGACAGAAGACGGTTGGCCGCTTGTTATGCCTGAACGTTACGGTGCTGTACCTCAGATAGCTATTACTGAAGAAGAACTGGTCGGCAATTGGGAACACATTGATTTAGGATATAGTTACGGCAATCAGAAAACCTCAAGTGTGATGACATTAGGAGCCGATCATAAGATTACCGCAGGAACATGGAAGGGAAGCTCTTGGAGTTTCGATGCTTCCAAACAAATATTGACCGCCAATGGTGTACAATTGTATGTACAGCGTGAAACCGACTGGGAAGCCAATCCTCGTAAGCATACCATTGTATATGTTGGTTTGAACAAGCAAAAGACTTATTGGGGAAAGAAATCCAATTAATGTCAGCATAAGTATCGTGTCATCCTGAGTCTCAGGATGACACTCTTTTTTTCTTTTTTATACCTTTCTGTCATGCTTTCCTCATAATTATTTTTACCTTTGCACTTTTAAACAGAAAGCATTATGGAAAATCAATTACTCATCTACAATACATTGACCCGCCAGAAGGAGCTGTTTGTTCCGCTTCATGCTCCTCATGTGGGCATGTATGTTTGTGGTCCCACCGTATACGGTGACGCACATTTGGGACACGCCCGTCCGGCAATTACTTTCGATATTCTGTACCGTTACCTCACCCACTTGGGCTATAAGGTGCGTTATGTACGCAACATTACCGATGTAGGCCATCTGGAACACGATGCCGATGAAGGTGAAGACAAGATAGCCAAGAAGGCTCGTTTGGAACAATTGGAACCTATGGAAGTGGTACAACATTACTTGAACCGATACCACAAGGCTATGGAAGCGCTCAACGTACTTCCTCCCAGCATCGAACCTCATGCATCGGGACACATCATCGAACAGATTCAGTTGGTGGAAGAAATTCTGAAGAATGGTTATGCCTACGAAAGTCAAGGCTCAGTGTATTTTGATGTAGCCAAATACAACAACGACCATCATTACGGTAAGCTTTCGGGACGTAACTTGGACGATGTACTGAACACATGGCGTGAACTCGACGGACAGAGCGAAAAGCGTAATCCGGCCGACTTTGCCTTGTGGAAATGTGCCCAACCCGAACACATCATGCGCTGGCCTTCACCATGGAGCGATGGTTTCCCCGGTTGGCATTGCGAATGTACCGCTATGGGTCGCAAATACTTGGGCGGTCACTTCGATATTCACGGAGGCGGTATGGACCTTATCTTCCCGCATCACGAATGTGAAATAGCACAGAGTGTAGCTTCGCAAGGCGATGATATGGTACACTACTGGATGCACAACAACATGATTACCATCAACGGCCAGAAGATGGGTAAGAGCTATGGCAACTTCATCAACTTGAGCGAATTCTTCGAAGGCTCGCACAAATTGTTGACTCAGGCCTATACTCCGATGACTATCCGTTTCTTCATCCTACAAGCCCACTATCGTAGCACCGTAGACTTTGGTAACGAAGCTTTGCAGGCTGCCGAAAAGGGATTGGCCCGACTTACTGAGGCTGTAAAGGGATTGGAACGCATCACTCCTGCCAAGGCAACTACCATCGAGGGTATCAAGGAACTGCGTGGCAAGTGTTACGATGCCATGAACGACGACTTGAACACGCCGATTGTTATTGCCCACTTGTTTGATGGCGCACGCATCATCAATACCCTTCTCGATAAGAAAGCTACCGTTACTGCTGAGGATTTGGAAGAACTGAAGAGTGTATTCCACCTCTTTATGTACGAAGTACTTGGTTTGAAGGAAGAAACCGCCAACAACGAAGCTCGTGAGGAAGCATTCGGCAAGGTGGTTGACATGCTCCTTGAACAACGCATGAAAGCCAAAGCCAACAAGGATTGGGCTACCAGCGACAAGATTCGTGACGAGTTGGCCGCCCTCGGTTTCGAAGTAAAAGATACCAAAGACGGATTTACTTGGAGACTGAACAAATAATTTGATATTAATATAAGGTAAGTGGGTATGTTAAATGCATATCCACTTATTTATTTTCTACCGAGCAACATCATTTAGGAATAATCGACAGAATAGGATTATTTCTTAAAATAGAGTTTCAACAAACAAGGGTTATCGTCTTCTGTCATCGCTTCCAGCTTTTTATATTCTGAATCAGGAAGGATGGACTTAAAATTGTAGTAATTATTTCGATTTAAAAGGATTATTAAATAATCATCTGTAAACACCAAAGCATTGGTTGGCATATTCCATGTTTCTTCACCGAAAACAAGATATTTCCCATCGCTCTTTCGATAAAAAATATTTTTGTCATATTTGTATTGATGGCGCAGACAAGCATAATAGTATTTACTGTTTTGTCCCTGATTTATAATTAAATAGGGAATGGTCCCATTTTTCATATATTCCCAATATAAATCTTTCTCTGCTTGATAGTTCTCATCTTCATATGTAAATTCTAAATCATACATATTGAGATTGTCCTTGCCAAAATCCCACTGGTATGATATTTCCAAAGAGTCCTTAGTTACTTTATATACGTAATTCTCTTGGTATTTAAAAAAATACAAATCCTCATTGCACGAGTAAAAGTCTCCATCTTGTAACAATATTGGGCCATTTCCGTATGTGTTGATTATCTCCATTGTTTGAGGATTAATGATGATGATACAGTCACTTTCATTGTCAATAGGTGGAGACCATAATACAATATGGTCATCTAAATGATGCATACTGTGATAAACACTACCGTTGGGATATCTTCTTGTTGCTATTAGTTTCCCGTCAAGGGCGAAGTCATGAAACTTTCCTATTGGTTCAATTAAATGCAATACATCATTTTTCTTATCTATTGAAATAGATTGTAGCCAACTGTATTCTCCTGGCCCTTGTCCTTTACGTCCAATCTGACGAATAAATTTCCCCTTTTGATCAAAGACGCATGTTTTGGCTAAATGTAGATCATAGATATAAAGATTTTCTTTATACTCTATGGCTTCGAACGGGTAAACAATCAGTGAGCTATCAGTCGTTTCTAATGGTATAACTTCCGCACCACTGAATACATCATTATAATATAAAGATGATCGGTTTAGGTCAACCGACAAAGTAAGACAGTCGATACCTATATTCTTTTGAGTACAGCCGAACATAAAGTATGAGGCTAATAAAACTAGTATAAACTTCTTCATTGGTTTCTAATTTTAATGAACAACTTTCTATACTTTACAACATTAGTGGACACTAATGATTGGTATTAATATATATACTCTGAATTATTTGTTTAAAGTTACTGCTATTATGAATAGAATCCTAATATTTGTGCTTAAATCGATTTAAGATGAGCCTTAAATTAATTTAAGGTGAAAAAAGGTCGTATTCATCGTATGAATACTGAATTATGTTTATACTTTTGCGATAAGAATAAGAATAGATATGCTACAGAAAAAGATTACAACCGTTAAAAAGATAGCTCTTTGTATAGTGGCCATAAGCATGTTAATAGGGTATACCTTTCTATTATATGATGAAAAGGACACTCTTATCAAAGCTACAGAATATGCATTGGAGGAGGTGATAGAAAAAGATTTTCAAGAAAGGGAGTTTACAGAATTAAAGTATGCGGGTAGGAAATTAGGACGAAAAGTGAAAGGAGTGACTGTTGTTACAGAAAATGGAGAGGAAGATTTTGAGTTTGAGGATAGCATTGATGAAAGGATAGCACATCGTTTAGTTACGCAATACTTATTGGCTAAAATACATCCTATCCATCCCGACACATTGAATGGATTGTTACAGAGGAGTTTGAAGAAATATGATATTACAATTCCAAGCGGTATCATCTATACATATAATGGGCAGAAACAATATAGTGATAATGATTCCATGTCATTTAAACGTCCTTTTCTGTATTGGAGCCATCAGCGTACGCTTGATGTAAAAGGAATTGTTGATGTGCAAGCTTGGATAGATATTGGCCCTTGGCATTTGTTCCGGAATGTTCATTCAGGTGCTTTTTGGAGCCTTTTGATGTTTGGTGTTGTTGCCTTTTGGATGATTGTCACGCCATGGGGCAAGAAAGATTCAAACAAAGTGAAATTTGGTAATATGTTGTTTGACAAGATAGACCGCAAAGTAATAATCGATGGCAAGGAATGCAAATTGCGAAATCAAGAATTTCAATTATTATTGATGTTCGTCGAAAAGCCAAATCATACGTTAAACCGTGATGAGATAAAACATGCTTTCTGGAAAGATGAACATGGAACAGAAAATCGGGTAAGTAATCTTCTCAGCACTTTGCGTTATGCTTTAAAGGATTTTCCAGAATATCAAGTTGTGGCAGATGAAGTAAAAAATTATAAATTGATTTTGATGCAGCCTATTTCATCAATATAATACGGTTTATAAGTGGAGTAAGCATTAATTTATCCTTGATTTGTAAGAAGATGATTTATGAAGAATCTAAAAAGTTCGAAAACATCCTTCACATCTTTCACCAGCTTGCAAATGATTGGTTGTCAGCGAGAAATGGTGAAGGATGGCAGGTTTCAACATCTTTCACATCCTTCACACTATAAAAACGACGATTTCTATCTCGTAAAACGACGTTTTATCATGGCTAACTCATCGTTTTATAAAAGTGGGTCGATGTAGTAGATATACACTCAAAAGTGTGAAGGATGTGAACCTTTAAAATAGAGTTATCCTTCACCATTATTATCTGATTATGTGAGAATTATAGGCCTGTGACAGATGTGAAAGTTGTTTTCGAACATAAAAATAATTAGGCAACTTTGATATTTCTCGCTCGTTTATACGTATTTTTGTAATATGGAACCAAATAACAAGGTATTGTTGGGAATGAGCGGAGGAACGGACAGTTCGGTGGCTGCCCTCTTGCTGAAGGATGCCGGGTATGATGTAACCGGTGTGACTTTCCGCTTTTATGAAAAGGACGGGCAGACGGAATATCTGGACGATGCCCGCGATTTATGCCAACGAATAGGGATTCCACATTTGGTGTATGATGCCAGGGAAATGTTTCAAAAGACCATAGTCGACTATTTTATTGATGAATATATGGCGGGGCATACGCCGGTACCCTGTACACTTTGCAACAATTATTTGAAATGGCCGTTGCTGGCCCGATTGGCTGATGAGCGAGGTATCTATCACATTGCAACGGGTCACTATGTGCAACGGACTACGGTAGAAGGTCGTCATTATATCATTCAAGGGGCAGATGCCGACAAAGACCAGTCCTTTTTCTTATGGGGACTTCCTCAAGACATTTTGGAGCGAATGCTTCTGCCTATGGGTGGAATGACTAAAACACAAGTCAGACAAATGGCCGAAGAACGGGGCTTCTTGAAGGTAGCCCGTAAAAAAGACAGTATCGGGGTATGCTTCTGCCCCATGGATTACCGTACTTTTCTACGCAATCATGTACCTGAAGCAAGGATTCAGCCAGGTAAGTTTTATGATGACCAAGGCAACTATATTGCTAAACATGAGGGATATCCTTTTTATACCATCGGTCAGCGAAGGGGATTGGGCATTGACTTGAATCGTGCTGTATTCGTAAAGGAAATCATTCCGGAAGAAAACAAAGTGATATTGGGCGATTTGAAATCGTTGGAACGAACAGAGATGAGGCTGAAGAATTGGAACATTGTGTCTCCTGAAATGTTATTGGATAGGGATGATGTGATAGTGAAAATACGTTATCGCAAGCAAGCCAACCGTTGCACCGTGAGTTTGTTGCCCGACCAAACACTTTTGGTAAAGCTCCATGAGCCACTTACCGCCATTGCATCGGGACAAGCGGCTGCTTTTTATGATGGAAACCGAGTATTGGGTGGAGGAATCATCCTTTAAGGAGAATGATAACAAATATAAAAAAGAGAGGCAATCTCAAATAAAGTTGTACCTTTGCACCCGATAAACTTAATAGACTGAATCTTTATGAACAATATGCCTACAGTTACCAAGAACCTGCTCATCATTAATGTATTGTGCTTTTTAGGTTACGAGGTTCTTAAAAGACACGGAATGGATTTGAACGGAATGTGTGGTCTCCATTTCTTTATGGCCTCTGACTTTAATTTGGCACAACTCATATCCTATATGTTCCTTCATGCCAATTGGGAACATCTTTTCTTCAATATGTTTGCGGTATGGATGTTTGGTAGCGCCGTTGAACTTGTTTGGGGGCCCAAACGTTATCTTACATATTACATGGTGTGCGGTATAGGTGCTGGGTTGATACAGGAACTGGTACAATACATTGAGTTTGCAACCATATTGCAGAACTATCAGAATGTAGATATTGGTACTACTGTCATCCCCATGTCTGAATACTTGAACCTGATGAATACGGTGGGAGCTTCGGGAGCCGTTTATGGCATATTGCTGGCGTTCGGCATGATGTTCCCTGAAAGCAGGATTTTGGTATTCTTTGTCCTTCCGGTAAAGGCCAAGTATCTGGTGATAGGATATGCCATATTGGAATTGATGGCCGGATTAGGAAGTAGTGCCGATGGTATTGCCCACTTTGCCCACTTGGGTGGTATGATTTTTGGCTTCTTATTAATAATGTATTGGAAAAAGAAACGAAACAATGGCTCCTATAATTACTGATTTGAAAAACGATTTCCGTAGAGCAAGCATCAGTCAGCAGTTTATCTATATAAATTGCGGCATCTTCGTAGTGACCGCTTTGGTGGCCATCGTGAGGATGTTGTTCAATGTTGGCAATTATTCATGGATGGAATGGTTGGAACTTCCGGCCTGGTTGCCACAATTCATCAAGCAACCCTGGTCATTGGTAACCTATATGTTTCTTCATGCAGGTCTATTCCACTTGTTGTTCAATATGTTGTGGCTATATAGCTTTGGTCAGTTGTTCCTGATGTTCTTCTCGGCCCGTCATTTCAGGGGATTGTATTTCTTGGGTGGATTTTGTGGGGGCTTGCTGTACATGTTGGCTTACAACGTATTTCCTTATTTCTCTTCCTATTTATATGGTTCATATTTATTGGGTGCTTCGGCATCTGTTATAGCCATTGTTATTGCTACAGCCATACGTGAACCGGAATTTAGAGTGAGTTTATTGTTCTTTGGTCAGGTGAGATTGAAATACTTGGCTTTGATTATGATAATAACCGACTTGTTGTTCGTTACTTCAAACAATGCAGGCGGACACATCGCTCATTTGGGAGGTGCGCTGGCCGGATGGTGGTTTGCTGCCGGTTTGCGTAAGGGTACGGATGTAACCAAATGGATAAACCAAGCAATAGATTGGTTGCTGGGTGGATGGAAGGTAAAACGTGCCCCCAAGAAACCAAAGATGAAAGTACACTATGGCGGACGTGCAAACGATTACGAATACAATGCCCGCAAGAAGGAGCAGGACGAAGAGGTAGACCGCATTCTGGACAAGTTGAAGAAATCGGGTTATGGAAGCCTGACTACCGAAGAAAAAAAGCGGTTGTTTGATGCCAGCAAGCGATAATTCATGAAATATATAGGAAGATTTTTAGGTTGGATCCTGCTGGGGATAAATGTAGTGATTGCCGGTTTGTTGTTGCTATCGGCATACAGTCCTTACATTCAGCCCCAAGAGTACCCGTTGCTTTCGTGTATTGGTTTGGCCTTTCCCATCTTTTGGTGTGCTAATTTCTTGTTCTTGCTTTTCTGGTTGGTTGTTTATCGTAAATACACTTTATTCCCCATATTGGTCATAGTTGCTTGTTGGGGAACTCTACGGACTTATTTCCCGATTAATTTGTTTGAAGAGGAGAAACCGGAGAACAGTATCAAGTTCCTTTCGTATAACACGATGGCTTTTGCGTTGGGAGAGAAGCATACCAAAGAATCGCCCAATAGGGTATTGGCTTATCTGGCAGCCAGTGATGCCGATATCATTTGCATTCAGGAGTGTATTTGGATGAGCAGAATGAAACAGAAAGAGGCCGATTATGCTTTACGGAACTATAGATACAAGCATTATTATTCATTTGCCGGTGGTTTCAATGGATTGGCTTGTTACTCGCGTTATCCCATATTGTCGGCTATACCTATTAAATATAAGGATTCACGGAATGGTTCCATTGTTTATCGGATAGCCGTAGGGAAAGATACGCTGACTGTCTTCAACAATCATTTAGAATCCAATAAAATAGAAGCATCGGAAAAAGCTATTTATCAGGAAATGATTGATACACCCAATAAGGAAAATATTGCTTCCGGCTCACGTATGCTATTGAAGAAGTTGACGGAAGCATCGGCTATTCGTGCTTCGCAAGCCGATTCTTTAGTTTCATATATAAAGGAATTGCAAGGGGAGAAAGTTGTGGTTTGCGGTGATTTTAATGATTCACCGGTTTCGTATGCCCATCGTGTGGTAGGACAATATCTGCAAGATGCTTTTGCGCAATCTGGCAACGGGCTGGGGATATCCTATCATGAAAATCGTTTCTATTTCCGGATAGACCATGTTTTTTTGAGTAAGAACATGAAATCTTATGAATGTACGGTAGACCGTTCTGTCAAAGCTTCTGACCATTATCCCATTTGGTGCTATATTTCTCTCGAATAACTACCAAAAGAGAAGAAAAACACCCGTTTACGGCTTTTTTTATACCTCAAAAAGCAAATATTTCTTTTTTATTCCGTTGGATTGTGAAAAAAATCCTATATTTGCAACCTTGTATAAATTAGGAATCAAATAAACAATAAAATAATAAATTAAATCAAGATGCAAAACAAAGGATTTGTAAAGGTTTTCGCAGTATTACTGACCCTTGTGTGTCTGTTTTATCTTTCGTTCTCTTTTGTGACCCGTCATCACATGAACAAGGCCGCAGAAGATCCGCAAGGTGAAGCACATTACCTTGATTCTGTTCAGAATGAAAAGGTATACTTGGGAGTTTACTCGCTGAAACAATGTCGTGAGATGGAAATCGGTCTGGGTCTGGACCTGAAGGGTGGTATGAACGTTATCTTGGAAGTGTCAGTTCCTGACGTAGTGAAGGCATTGGCTGATCACAAGAGTGACGAAGCATTCAACCAAGCAGTTGCAACAGCTTCAAAGCAAGCTATTACCAGTCAAGACGATTTCATTACTTTATTTGTCAATGAGTATAAGAAATTGGCTCCGCAAGGAACATTGGCAGAGTTATTTGCTACTCAACAGTTGAAAGACAAGGTTAATACCCGCAGTACAGATGCGGAAGTGGAAAAAGTGTTGCGCGATGAAGTGAAAGCTGCTATCGACAACTCTTACAACGTGCTCCGTACCCGTATCGACCGCTTTGGTGTGGCTCAGCCTAACATCCAATCATTGGAAGGAAGCATGGGACGTATCATGGTGGAACTTCCAGGTATTAAGGAACCGGAACGTGTACGTAAGTTGCTCCAAGGTTCTGCTAACCTTGAATTCTGGGAAACTTATAACGGTAGCGAAATTGTTCCTACATTGCAAAGTGTAGACATGAAGTTGCGTGATGTATTGGCCGTTGCTTCTGGTGAAGAAGTTGCTGAAGAAGCTGCAACAGAATCTGCCGTATCAGCTACAGACAGCTTGGCTGCTGCATTGAAGGGCGAAACAGTGAATAATGAAGCTGCTTTGGCTCAAATGAAGAAGGAACATCCGTTGCAATCAGTGTTGCAGTTGGGTGGCTATGGTGCTGTTGTAGGTATTGCCAATCACAGAGATACTGCTGAAGTTAACAAGTTGTTGGCTATGAAAGAAGCTAAAGCTATCCTTCCTAAGGATCTTAGCTTGAAGTGGGGTGTAAAGGCAATGGATAATGCCGGTCAAATGTTTGAATTGTATGCTATCAAGGTTACAGAACGTAACGGTAAGGCTCCATTGGAAGGTGATGTAATCACTGATGCCCGCAATGAATACGACCAATACAACAAGCCATGTGTAGGTATGTCTATGAACACAGACGGTTCTCGTCGTTGGGCCGTATTGACAAAGAACAACATTGGTCGTGCTATCGCTATCGTATTGGATGGTTATGTATACAGCGCTCCGAACGTAAGCGGTGAAATCACTGGTGGTAACTCACAAATCTCTGGTAGCTTTACTCCGGAAGAAACACTCGACTTGGCAAACGTGTTGAAGTCTGGTAAGATGCCGGCTCCTGCACGTATCGTTCAAGAAGACATCGTAGGTCCATCACTCGGTCAGGAATCTATTAATCAGGGTATCGTATCATTCATTGTAGCATTGGTATTGTTGATGATTTACATGTGTGCGATGTATGGTCTTATCCCGGGTATGGTTGCTAACTGTGCATTGTTCGTGAACTTCTTCTTTACTTTAGGTATCCTTACTTCATTCCAGGCTGCTTTGACTATGTCTGGTATTGCCGGTATGGTGTTGTCACTCGGTATGGCAGTGGATGCTAACGTGTTGATTTACGAACGTACTAAGGAAGAATTGAGAGCTGGTAAGACTGTAAAGGCTGCTTTGGCTGATGGTTATTCCAATGCATTCTCAGCAATCTTCGACTCTAACTTGACATCCATTATCACTGGTATCATCTTGTTTAACTTTGGTACAGGTCCTATCCGTGGTTTTGCCACTACATTGATTATCGGTATCCTCTGCTCATTCTTTACTGCAGTGTTCTTGACACGTATTGTATATGAATGGCGAATGGGTAAAGAAAAGTGGTTGAACTTGACCTTCTGCACTAACCTTTCAAAGAATTTGATGCAAGGTACTAAGTATAACTTTATGGGTAGCTACAAACGTTCATTTGCTATCTTTGGTGCTATCGTTGTTATTTCTATCGTATCATTCTTTGTTCGTGGTTTGGCTCAAAGTATCGACTTCACAGGTGGACGTAACTTCGTAGTTCAGTTCGAACAACAAGTAGAGCCTGAAACTGTTCGTGATCTGTTGAGAACCAAGATTACAGAAGATAATGTACAAGCTATCGCTTTGGGTACAGACAAGAAGACTATTCGTATTACTACCAACTATCGTATCGAAGAAGAATCTCCAACTATTGATTCTGAAGTAGAAGCCTTTATTTATGAATCTTTGAAAGAAGGTGGTTTGTTAGGCGAAGGTACTACATTGGATATCTTTATTGATCGTGAAAACCGTACAGGTGGTTCTATCATCAGTTCACAGAAGGTAGGTCCAAGTATTGCAGATGATATCAAGACTTCGGCTATTTGGTCGATTGTTTTAGCCTTGATTGCCATCGGTGCTTATATTTTGTTGCGTTTCCGTAACATCGCTTATTCAGTAGGTGCAACTGCATCGTTGGTTGTAGAAGTGCTGATGATTATGGGTATGTATTCTTTGTGTCATACATGGGCTCCGTTCTCTTTGGAAATCGACCAGACATTCATCGGTGCTATCTTGACAGCTATCGGTTACTCTATCAACGATAAGGTGGTAGTATTTGACCGTATCCGTGAATTCTTCGGTTTGTATCCAAAGCGCGACCGTCAACAGTTGTTCAATGATTCGTTGAACACTACTTTGGCCCGTACTATCAATACATCAGTAAGTACATTGGTTGTATTGGTTTGTATCTTCGCATTGGGTGGAGATAGCATTCGTAGCTTCGCATTCGCCATGATACTTGGTGTGGTATTCGGTACTTGCGGTTCCTTGTTCTTCGCTGCTCCTGTAGCATTCCTTACTATGGGTAAGAAGATTAAGGAAGAAGAAGTGAAAGCTTGATAAATGTTCTATAGAGGAAAGTGGATGTGTTGAAAGGCACATCCACTTTTTTATTGTCTTTAATGAATAAGCAATCACTTTTTTGCGTATATTTGTACATTAGTAGAATTAAGAGAAAATTTTTAGCTCTAAGTCAAGAATATTATGAAAGCTTTAGTCAAGAAAGAACCTCAGAAAGGTATCTGGATGGAAGAAGTTCCAGTACCTAAAGTTGGTGTGAACGATGTTCTCATCAAGATTAAGAAAACGGCTATTTGTGGTACCGACCTGCACATCTACAAATGGGATGAATGGAGCCAGAAGACTATCAAGACTCCTATGACCATTGGTCATGAATATGTAGGCGTTGTTGCCGAAGTAGGACCGGGTGTACGTAATATTGCTGTAGGTGATCGTGTAACCGGTGAAGGTCACATTGCCTGTGGACATTGTCGTAACTGCCGTCGTGGTTTACAACACATCTGTGAAAACAGCATTGGTGTGGGTGTCAATCGTGATGGTGCATTTGCAGAATATCTTTGTATTCCTGAGTCAAATGTGGTAAAGTTAGATGACCGTATCTCGGATGATATGGCAGCTATCATGGACCCGTTTGGGAATGCTACTCATACAGCTCTTTCTTTCCCACTTTTGGGTGAAGATGTCCTTATTACAGGAGCTGGTTTGATTGGAACGATGGCTACTGCCATTGCCCGATTTGCAGGAGCCAAGAATGTAGTGGTGACTGACCTTAGCGATTACCGTCTGGATATTGCCAAGAAAATGGGAGCTACCATTACTGTCAATGCATCGAAAGGTGAGACAGTTGCTGGTGCTATGGAAAAGTTAGGTATGCGCGGTTTTGACGTAGGTTTGGAAATGTCAGGCTCACCCATTGCTTTCCGTGATATGGTAGCCAATATGTATAATGGTTCAAAAATAGCCCAATTAGGAATTCTTCCTCCGACAACAACCGTTGACTGGAGTGAAATCATCTTCAAAGCCTTGACTATTAAAGGTATCTATGGTCGTGAAATGTGGGAAACTTGGTACAAGATGCAACAAATGCTTATCTCTGGTTTGGATCTGACTCCGGTTATCACTCATCACTTCCCGATTGCCGAATTCCAAAAAGGTTTCGACGTAATGGAATCCGGACAATGTGGTAAAGTAATCTTGGATTGGGAATAATTATAAACTAAATAATATAAACTATGTATGGTAAAATGAAAGAGTTCCTTTCTCAAGAACTCGAAAATATAAAGGCAGCAGGATTGTATAAGAACGAACGAATCATTACAACTCCTCAACGTGCTGACATCAAAGTGAATGCAGGTCAACCGGTATTGAACTTCTGTGCCAACAACTATTTAGGTTTGGCTGATAACAAACGATTGATTGAAGCAGCCAAAGCTGCTATGGACAGCCACGGTTATGGTATGTCGTCAGTGCGTTTTATTTGCGGGACACAAGATTTGCATAAGCAACTTGAAGCAGCTATTTCTGATTACTTCAAGACAGAAGATACTATTCTTTATGCTGCTTGTTTCGATGCTAACGGTGGTGTGTTTGAACCATTGTTCACTGAAGAAGATGCTATTATTTCTGATGCATTGAACCACGCTTCTATTATTGATGGTGTACGTCTCTGTAAAGCTAAGCGTTATCGCTACGCCAATGCCGATATGGCGGAATTGGAAAAATGCTTGCAAGAAGCACAAGCCCAACGTCATCGCATCATTGTAACTGATGGTGTGTTCTCAATGGACGGTAATGTAGCTCCTATGGACAAGATTTGTGACTTGGCTGAAAAATACGATGCTTTAGTAATGGTTGACGAATCACACTCTGCTGGTGTAGTAGGTCCTACTGGTCATGGTGTAGCTGAACAATACGATGCCTATGGCCGTATTGATATCTTTACCGGT
Organism: Bacteroides sp.; assembly: GCA_017472925.1. Taxonomy (GTDB): domain Bacteria; phylum Bacteroidota; class Bacteroidia; order Bacteroidales; family Bacteroidaceae; genus Phocaeicola. Next base: position 123,634 of record JAFUNS010000034.1, read on the forward strand.
ACTTTAGGTAAGGCATTTGGTGGTGCTATGGGTGGTTTCACTACAGGTAGAAAGGAAATTATTGACATGCTCCGGCAGCGTTCTCGTCCTTATTTGTTCTCAAATTCGGTTGCTCCATCCATTGTAGGTGCCAGCATTGAAATGTTCAAGATATTGAAAGAAAGCAATGCCCTTCACGATAAGTTGATGGAAAATGTAACTTATTTCCGTGATAAGATGCTTGCTGCTGGTTTCGATATCAAGCCCACACAAAGTGCTATCTGCGCCGTAATGCTTTACGATGCAAAACTTTCTCAGGACTTTGCAGCCAAGATGCAGGAAGAAGGTATTTATGTTACAGGTTTCTATTATCCTGTAGTTCCAAAGGGACAAGCCCGTATTCGTGTACAGCTTTCGGCCGGTCATGAGCGCGAGCATTTGGATAAGGCTATTGCCGCCTTTATTAAAGTAGGTAAGGAACTTGGAGTAATTAAGTAAGATCAAGAAAAAGATTATAATAGGAAAAAGTGGGTGTGTCGAAATGCACATCCACTTTTTTTAGGCACGGATTTTTTTGTAGCCCCGAGGGGAATCGAACCCCTATCTAAAGTTTAGGAAACTTCTATTCTATCCGTTGAACTACAAGGCCGCCTACATAAAGCGGTGCAAAGGTAGTCCTTTTTGTTTTATCTGCCAACAAAGAGTATAAAAAATAGATAGATATTCGTTCTTTTGTATATTTATATAATGTTTGATGACTTTTTTGCAAGAATATTTGGTTATTTAATGGAACTTTGCGAACTTTGCGGCATTAAAAAATTACGATATATCACTAATTTATAAGTTATGGCAGAAAAAATGATAGTCAAGGAACTGGACCAAGTGGTGGTTCGTTTCTCCGGTGACTCAGGAGATGGTATGCAGCTTGCCGGAAATCTCTTTTCGACTATTTCGGCTACGGTGGGAAATGACATCAGTACATTCCCGGATTATCCAGCGGACATTCGTGCCCCGCAAGGTTCTTTAACGGGTGTTTCAGGTTTCCAGGTGCATATTGGTGCTGGTAAAGTGTTCACTCCGGGTGACCAATGCGATGTATTGGTAGCTATGAATGCAGCCGCACTCAAAACTCAGTATAAGTTTGCTAAATCTACAGCTTGTATCATTATTGATACAGATTGCTTCCAAAAGTCAGATTTGGAAAAGGCGGCTTTTAAGACAGACAATCCAATTGAAGAAATGGGTATCAAGAACGATGTGATTGCAGCTCCTATTTCGCAGATGGTAAAAGATTGTTTGGCTGATAGTGGCATGGACAACAAATCGATGTTGAAATGTCGTAATATGTTCGCTTTGGGATTGGTTTGTTGGTTGTTTAACCGTGATTTGACTATCGCTGAAAACTTCCTTCGTGAAAAGTTTGCCAAGAAACCAGCTATTGCCGAAGCTAATATTAAGGTAATTCATGCCGGTTATGATTACGGTCACAATACACACTCCAGTGTAGCTCATACTTATAGAATTGAAAGCAAGACAACCGTACCAGGTAAATATATGGACATTACCGGTAACAAGGCTACAGCATACGGTTTCATTGCTGCTGCTGAAAAAGCCGGGTTGAAGTTATATTTAGGTTCATATCCTATCACTCCGGCTACAGATGTGCTTCATGAATTGTCCAAGCACAAGTCTTTGGGCGTGGTTACTGTTCAATGTGAAGACGAAATCGCAGGTTGTGCTTCGGCTGTAGGTGCATCCTATGCAGGAGCTTTGGCTGTTACTTCCACTTCTGGCCCTGGTATCTGCTTGAAATCAGAGGCTATGAACTTGGCGGTAATCATGGAACTCCCATTGGTAGTGCTCGATGTACAACGTGGTGGTCCGGCTACCGGTTTGCCTACTAAGAGTGAACAAACCGACTTGTTGCAAGTTTTGTTTGGCCGTAACGGTGAAAGTCCAATGCCTGTATTGGCTGCTACTTCTCCAACAGATTGTTTTGAAGCGGCATTCGAGGCCTCAAAAATAGCTCTTGAGCATATGACACCTGTTGTTCTTTTGACTGATGCGTTTGTTGCCAATGGTTCGGCAGCATGGAAACTTCCGAAGTTGGCAGATTATCCAACTATTAATCCTCCTTATGTTCCTGCTGAATTGAAGGGTTCATGGACTCCTTATCAACGTAATGAAGATGGCGTACGCTATTGGGCTATCCCCGGTCAGGAAGGATTTACTCACATCCTTGGTGGTTTGGAAAAAGACAATGCAACCGGTGCTATTTCGACCAATCCTGAAAACCATCATTTGATGACACAACTCCGCCAACAGAAGATTGACAAGATTCAAGTGCCTGATGTGGTGGTGGAAGGTGATAAGGATGATGCTGAATTGCTGATTGTTGGTTTTGGTGGTACATACGGACACCTTCATGCGGCAATGGATGAAATGCGTGCAGAAGGCAAGAAGGTAGCCTTGGCACACTTTAAGTTCATAAACCCATTACCAGCCAATACTGCTGAAGTGATGAAGAAATATCCAAAGGTAGTGGTTGCTGAACAGAATATGGGTCAATTTGCCGGTTACTTGCGAATGAAAGTAGATGGTTTTGTACCTTATCAATATAATGAAGTTAAGGGTCAGCCATTTGTTGTAAACGAATTGGTAACGGCCTTCACCGAAATCTTGAACAAATAAAAGGAATGAGTTATGTGCGAATTTACAGCAAAAGACTATAAAAAAGGACAACCTCGTTGGTGTCCGGGTTGCGGTGACCACTTCTTCTTGGCTTCACTGCACAAAGCAATGGCAGAAATCGGTGTGGCTCCTTGGGATATCGCCGTTATTTCGGGTATTGGTTGCTCCAGCCGTTTGCCTCATTATATGAATACATACGGTATGAATACCATTCACGGTCGTTCGGCTGCAATTGCTACCGGTTGTAAAGTGGCTAATCCAAATCTGACTGTATGGCAAGTGTCGGGTGACGGTGACGGATTGGCCATTGGTGGTAACCATTTTATTCATGCCAACCGTCGTAACATCAACTTAAATATGATTCTGTTGAACAATCGTATTTATGGTTTGACTAAGGGACAGTATTCTCCGACTTCTCCTCGTGGATTTGTGAGCAAATCATCACCTTATGGAACTGTAGAAGATCCGTTCTGTCCTGCTGAATTGTGCTTTGGTGCTCGTGGACATTTCTTCGCTCGTGCCGTTGCTACTGATGCTGCTGGTACTGTAGAAATCTTGAAGGAAGCATATAAACATAAAGGCGCTTCGGTTTGTGAAATTCTTCAGAATTGTGTGATATTCAATCACGGAACTCATGAATCGGTGTATACTAAGGAAGGTCGTGCTAAGAATGCTATCTATTTGGAACACGGAAAACCGATGTTGTTTGGAGAAAACAAGGAATTCGGTCTGGTACAAGAAGGTTTCGGCTTGAAGGTCGTAAAGTTGGGTGAAAATGGCATCACTGAAAAGGATATCCTAATACACGATGCACATTGCGAAGACAATACCCTCCAATTGAAGTTGGCATTGATGCAAGGACCTGATTTCCCGATTGCACTTGGTGTGATACGTGATGTGGATGCTCCGACTTACGATGACGGTGTGTATGCACAGATTGAAGAGGTTTCGGAGAAGAAAAAATATCATAACTTTGAAGAGTTGTTGATGACCAACGATACTTGGGAAGTGAAATAAACAATATTTTTAGGAGGTGATTCGGTTGCGAATCACCTCCTTTTGCTATGTGGAAATAGCATTTTTGTTACACAAATTTAAATCTTTGCTTATTAAAGAAATATTTCTCTAATAACTTCTTTTTTTTAAAATAAAGCAGTAAATTTGTATCGCCTAAACAAGGGGCTTTTGAAACTTGTTGAGTAAATAGGTATTATAGGCATAAAGAGGAAAATAATAATATTATAATAACCCAATTAATCATTAAAAACAAAATGGCAAATTTAGATTTAAGCAAGTACGGTATTACCGGTGCTGTGGAAGTTCTCCACAACCCTTCTTACGAAGTTTTGTTCGCAGAAGAAACTAAGGCTGGTTTGGAAGGTTTTGAAGTTGGTCAGGAAACTGAACTTGGTGCTGTAAATGTAATGACTGGTATCTACACTGGTCGTTCTCCTAAAGATAAATTCTTCGTTTATAACGAAGCAAGCAAGGACACTGTATGGTGGACTTCTGAAGAATATAAGAATGACAACAAGCCATGTTCTGAAGAAACTTGGGCTGATTTGAAAGCTAAGGCTGTTAAGCAATTGAGCGGCAAGAAGTTGTTCGTTATGGATACTTTCTGTGGTGCTAACGAAGCTACTCGTTTGAAAGTACGTTTCATCATGGAAGTAGCATGGCAAGCTCACTTCGTAAAGAACATGTTCATCCGTCCTACAGAAGAAGAATTGGCAAACTATGGTGAACCTGATTTCGTTTGCTTCAACGCTTCTAAGGCTAAGGTTGACAACTATCAAGAACTTGGTTTGAACTCTGAAACTGCTACAGTGTTCAACTTGAAGACTAACGAACAAGTTATCCTTAATACTTGGTACGGTGGTGAAATGAAGAAGGGTATGTTCTCTATCATGAACTACTTGAACCCATTGCGTGGTATCGCTTCTATGCACTGTTCTGCTAACACTAACATGGAAGGTACAGACTCAGCTGTATTCTTCGGTTTGTCTGGTACAGGTAAGACTACTTTGTCTACTGACCCGAAGCGTTTGTTGATTGGTGACGACGAACATGGTTGGGACGAAGAAGGTGTATTCAACTACGAAGGTGGTTGCTACGCTAAGGTTATCAACTTGGATAAGGAATCAGAACCAGATATCTACAACGCAATCCGTCGCGATGCTTTGTTGGAAAACGTAACTGTTGATGCTGAAGGTAAGATCAACTTTGCTGACAAGAGCGTAACTGAAAACACTCGTGTTTCTTACCCAATTAACCACATCGACAATATTGTTAAGCCTATCTCTAAGGGTCCTCACGCACATCAAGTAATTTTCTTGTCTGCTGACGCATTCGGTGTATTGCCTCCTGTATCTATCTTGAACGACCAACAGGCTCAATACTACTTCTTGTCAGGCTTTACTGCTAAGTTGGCTGGTACAGAACGTGGTATCACTGAACCTACTCCTACATTCTCTGCATGTTTCGGCGCTGCTTTCTTGAGCTTGCACCCAACTAAGTATGCTGAAGAATTAGTGAAGAAGATGGAAAAGGTAGGTGCTAAGGCTTACTTGGTGAACACAGGTTGGAATGGTACTGGCAAGCGTATTTCTATCAAGGATACTCGTGGTATCATCGATGCTATCTTGGATGGTTCTATCAACACTGCTCCTACTAAGACTATTCCTTTCTTCGATTTCGTAGTTCCAACAGAATTGCCAGGTGTAGATCCTAAGATTCTTGATCCACGCGACACTTACGAATGTGCTTGTCAATGGGAAGAAAAGGCTAAGGATTTGGCTGGTCGCTTCATCAAGAACTTCGCTAAGTTCACTGGTAACGAAGCAGGTAAGGCTTTGGTTGCTGCTGGTCCTAAGCTCTAATCGAAACGATTTAGATAAAATATGTAAAAAAGCGGTTCCTTTTAAGGAATCGCTTTTTTATTTGCATGGGAATCATTAGTTTTGTGAAGAAACTTTAATTGATTTAATATGAAAGCAGTTAGTACAATTTTGTTGAGTGGCTTATTTGTTCTATGCAGTTGTGGACAACCAGCCCAGAAGGAAGCCGTAAAAGCAGATGAAGGAAAAAATCCAGTGATTGAAAACATCATGGCTCGCCGTAGTATCCGTAAATATAAGGATCAGCCTGTAGAACGCGAGAAGTTACAACAAATAGTTGAATGCGGTATCAATGCTCCAAGTGGAATGAACCAACAACCTTGGGAAGTGCGTGTAGTAGATAATGCCGATTATATCAATGGTATTACTGAGATCTATAAGAAGGCAAATCCGAAGGCTGCAGAAGATCCTGATTTCAAAAACATGTTCCGTAACGGGACTGCAGTAATCTTTGTTGCCTCCCCTAAGAATGGAAGCGGACAATTGGATTGTGGCTTGTTAGGTGAGAACATGATGCTCGCTGCTTTATCCCTTGATTTGGGAACTTGTTGCCTGGGTGGTCCTATCCGCTTTATGAAGAGCAATGAAGAGGCTGCACCTTATTTACAGAAGTTGGAATTTTCGGATGATTATGAATTGCTCTATGCATTGGCCGTAGGTTACCCGGATGAAGCTCCAGCTGCCAAGCCCCGTAATGTTGAGAAGGTAAAGTTCATAGAATGATAATAAAGGAAAAGGCTGCCAATCGGCAGCCTTTCTTATTATCTTTATTCCTTATTGGCACGTTTACGTTCCAATTCATCCAAAATAACCTTACGCATACGCATACTCTTAGGTGTCACTTCCACGTATTCATCAGCTTTGATATATTCCAATGCTTCTTCTAGAGAGAATACCACTGGAGGAATGATGCGGGCTTTGTCATCCGAACCTGAAGCGCGCATATTGGTCAGTTTCTTAGACTTGGTAACATTGATAACCAGGTCTTTCTCGTGTACGTGTTCACCTACTACCTGACCGGCATATACTTCATCTTGTGGATAAATAAAGAACTTTCCACGGTCTTGCAATTTATCGATAGCATAGGCAAAAGCGGTACCACTCTCCATCGCAATCATTGAACCATTGCTTCGACGGTCGATATCTCCCTTATAAGGTTGATATTCTTTAAAACGATGAGCCATGATGGCTTCGCCCTGAGAAGCAGTCAACACATTGGTACGCAAACCGATAATACCACGAGAAGGCATATCAAACTCAATGTTCACACGGTCACCTTGAGTTTCCATGGAAGTCATTTCTCCACGACGACGGGTTACCATATCAATCATTTTACTACTGAACTCTTCGGGTACGCTGATGGTCAGTTCTTCAATTGGTTCACATCTTACACCATCAATTTCCTTATAGATTACTTGTGGCTGACCTACCTGAAGTTCATATCCTTCACGGCGCATGGTTTCAATTAATACAGAAAGATGCAATACCCCACGTCCGGATACAATCCACTTACCATCTTCATTTTCAGTTCTGCTAACACGAAGCGCCAAATTCTTGTCCAATTCCTTCATCAGACGGTCGTGTATGTGACGAGAAGTGACATACTTTCCTTCTTTTCCAAAGAATGGTGAATCGTTAATGGTAAAGAGCATACTCATGGTTGGCTCGTCGATAGCAATAGGTGGCAATGGTTCCGGATTTTCGAAATCACAGATGGTATCCCCAATCTCAAAACCTTCTATGCCAATGATGGCACAAATATCGCCCGATGATACGGATTCTACTTTTTTGCGTCCCAATCCTTCGAACGTATTCAGTTCCTTGATTTTGGATTTTACTTGAGTACCATTGCGCTTGGCAAGGGTGATGTTCATTCCTTCTTTCAAAGTACCACGATGCACACGCCCTACAGCAATACGGCCTGTATAAGCAGAATAGTCGAGTGAAGTAATCAACATTTGTGGTGTACCTTCCAACTGTTGTGGAGCCGGAATATGCTTAATGATGCAATCGAGCAATGGTGTGAGGCTATCGGTTGGTGTTTGCCAATCTTCACCCATCCAATTATTCTTGGCCGAACCATAAATAACGGGGAAATCGAGCTGGTCTTCTGTTGCATTCAAGCTGAACATCAAATCGAAGACCATTTCGTATACTTCTTCAGGGCGACAATTAGGTTTGTCCACCTTATTTACAACCACAATGGGTTTCAAGCCTATCTGGAGTGCTTTTTGAAGAACAAAACGGGTTTGTGGCATGGGGCCTTCAAAAGCGTCAACCAACAGAATACACCCGTCGGCCATATTCAATACACGTTCCACTTCACCTCCAAAGTCGGCGTGCCCCGGAGTATCGATGATATTAATTTTTGTACCGTTATAATTGATGGATACATTTTTCGAAAGAATTGTTATCCCTCTTTCTCGTTCCAAATCGTTGTTGTCCAAAACCAATTCGCCATTGGTCTGATCATTGCGGAAAAGGTGTCCCGCCAACATCATCTTATCTACCAACGTAGTTTTACCATGGTCTACGTGGGCAATGATGGCAATGTTTCTTATATCTTGCATACTATACCTATATATTTGGGTGCAAAGGTAGTATTTTTAGTTGAAAAATATTTAGCCTAGAGGAGTATTTTTGCTATCTTATTCGTCTCTTTATATATCTCTGTAGAATTCCGATGGCTTGATTCCATATATTTCTACAAAATGCTTTCGGAAAGTATATAAATCGTTGTATCCCACAGCTTCGGCTGCTTCGGCAACGGTGTGTGTATGTTCCTTTAGCATATCGGATGCTTTCTTGATTCGAGCCGATCGGATGATTTCTACCACTGTAAAGCCTGTAGATTGCTTTACCTTTCTATATAAGGTAGGTAGGCTGACACTCATCTCGTCTGCCAGATTCTTGGTGTTCAAGTCCTTGTTCAGAATATTCTTGTCTATAATCTGCAATAGTCTGGAAATGAATGGATCTTGTTCTTCTAGCTTTTTCAGTGTGTTTTCTTCATTCGTTTCATGAACACTATTTCCTTCCTTCGAAGGAAGTAATAAACGGGTGTAGAAATCCTTTAAGTCCGAACGGCTTTTAATCAATCGCTTGACTTTAGTTCGTAAGACTTCGGGACTGAATGGCTTTATGATATAATCGTCTGCCCCTAATTCCATACCTTTGATGGCATTGTGGTCATCGCTTAATGCGGTTAGCTGTATGATGGGGATGTGGCAAGTCGTTATGTCTTCCTTTAATAAGCGGGTACATTCAAATCCGTCCATAACCGGCATCATGATATCTGTAATGATGAGGTCGGGCATAATGTCTTGAGCTTTCTTCAAGCCTTCCTCGCCATTTTCGGCCAAATGAAATTCATATTCTTTTCCGAACAGAACTTTTAAGTAGAGCTGTATATCTTTATGGTCTTCAATGACAAGCAATTTATACTTGTTTGTTTCCTTTTCTTTTTCGATGGGCAATTCTTTTGTCGATTCTTCGGGTATAGGGGAGAGTATGGGAGCTTGTTCTACGCTTGGAGTGTGTGAGGCAGCTTCCAATAAGGCTATCTTTTGTTTGAGTTGTCTACAATGAAGGTGTTGGACAACCAATAGAATGAGAAGTATGGATATGATTAGGATAAAAATTATCATGGTTTATAAATTTAAAGTGCCGTTCTGTTGGCTTTCACAAGTTCAGAACGGCTTTATAATAAAAATGATATGAAGGGACTTTTAATACGACAAAGGTAAGAAGAAATTTGAATATGGCAATGTTTTTTGGTAGAAAAGAAAAGTTTTTAAAATAATGGCCTATAAATCATTGCCATATAAAAAAGATTGTCTATCTTTGCATCCGCAAATTTAAGTTATATATTAAAATCTAAGAATTATGTATTTAGATTCAGCTAAAAAACAAGAAATCTTTGAAAAGTACGGAAAGTCTAACACTGATACTGGCTCACCAGAAGCTCAGATTGCATTGTTTTCATACCGTATTTCTCACTTGACCGAACACTTGAAGGTCAACCGTAAAGATTATAGCACTGAAAGAGCATTGACTATGTTGGTAGGTAAGCGTCGTGCTTTGTTGAACTACCTGAAGACTCGCGACATCGAAAGATATCGTGCTATCGTTAAGGCTCTTGGATTGCGTAAGTAATCCGTTGCTTATAGCAAAGGAATTAAGTGGATGTGTCAAAATACGCATCCACTTTTTTTTTAGGCACGGATTACACGGATTGCACGGATAAAATTGATGAAAGCCATACACTAAAGACCGTGTTAATCCGTGTAATCCGTGCCTAACTTATATTATGAAATGCTTTCTTTTATAAATAAAGCGTCGTTTTCTTGTTAGGAAAACGACGCTTTGTGCATCAAGAAACGATGTTTTATGATTAGTTAGTTAGGATAGTACAAATTAGCTTCAGTCATATTCTCCAATACTTCTTGTAAATACTTGTTTGCTTCCCACTTGGCCATGGGAAGGTCTTGAAGCAGATAGTTGCCACAATCCTTAGGGGCGGCACCGGGTATCTCACCCTCATAATCGGCAATGAAACGGAAAGTTTCTCGCATCAAAGGTACGATATCCTTCGATTCAAGGTCGCCTTTCATTAACAAATAGTTACCGGTAAGGCAACCCATTGGTCCCCAATACACAATCTTATCAGCCCATGTAGGGTGATTACGCAAGAAAGTTGCAGCCAAATGTTCAATGGTATGAAGTGCTCCCTGACCCAAAGCCGGTTCACGGTTGGGCTCTTTCATGCGGATATCGAAGGTGGTAATCACTTCATTGCCTATTTGGTCCTTACGAGAAACATAGATACCTCGAAGCAAACGGATATGGTCAATGGTAAAGCTGGGTATTTTTTTCATATTTTTTTCTTTTAAATTTGATTAGGAAGAGAATCGAGGAAGGCTTTGGTTACGCCAAATGAGCGATCGGCCATCTCACCCCAGAAGTTGGTATATTGTTCCCAATGGTTTTCGGCTCCCGGTGTATCGCTGATGATACGGAAGCTGATGAATGGCACCTTATATATATAGCACACTTGAGCAATGGCGCCCGATTCCATATCTACCGCCAACCCTTCAGGGAAATTTCTTTTGATTTCATCCAGTTCCTTGCGGTCGGTTATAAATTTATCGCCACTACAAATCAAGCCACCATGAATAGCCGTATCCGTATCGAGCGACATGGCACAATTAAAAAGAGAATCATTCCCTTTGAAATAAGTGGGGAGACCCTGTACTTGTCCGTAAGCATTTCCTTCACCACACCATACATCATGGTAAACAATCTGCTTGCTGGCTACCACATCCATTACTTTGAGACATTTGTCTATGCCTCCGGCTACCCCTGTACTGATAATGCAATCGGGCTGAAAACCACGAATCAGTTCTACGGCACCTGCTGCTGCATTCACCTTCCCGATACCACATTGGGTAAGTATAATGGTGTTGTTTCCTATACACCCTTCGGTATATGAGTAAATACCTTCGGTATGTTCCTTTTTGTTATTCAAGAGTTGCGCCACTTGTTTATGCTCCGAACTCATGGCGGTAATGATTCCTATTTTCATAAATTAAATTATTTATCGCACAAAAGTAAGCATTTTATTTGGAGTAATCCGTATCTTTGCGGCTGAATATAATTAAGATATGATTATGAATGCTATTAAAAGATTATTACCCGATATTATAGTGATTGCTTTTTTTGCTGTAATTTCGTTTGTTTATTTTTGTCCCGCAGTTACCGAAGGGCGTATTTTGTCACAACATGACTCTGTTGCCGGTATAGGTGCAGGACAAGAACATTCCGAGTATTATAAACGTACGGGTAAGAAAACACGTTGGACTAATGCCGTATTTGGTGGTATGCCTACATATCAGTTGGCACCCAGTTATGAATCAACCAATTTGTTGAGTAAGATAGCCGAATTGTATCATCTATATCTCCCTACCTATGTATGGTATGTATTTGTGATGTTATTGGGCTTCTATATTCTGCTTCGTGCCTTCAATTTTAAGGTTTGGATGTCGGCATTGGGAGCCATTATCTGGGCTTTCTCCTCCTATTTCTTCATTATCATTGCAGCTGGTCACATCTGGAAATTGATGACATTGGCCTATATCCCTCCTACCATTGCTGGTATGGTATTGATATTCCGTAAGAAATATTTGTTGGGAGGATTGCTTACCGCCTTGTTTTTAGCTTTGCAAATCAATTCCAATCATATTCAGATGAGTTATTATTTCTTGATTGTGATGCTTGCCATGTACATTGCTTATGGCATTATGGCCCGTAAACAACAGGAAATGTCTCACTTTTTGAAAGCTACCGGTGTATTGGCTTTGGCCGGTTTTTTGGGTATTTGCATCAATTTATCCAATTTATACCACACTTATGAATATAGTAAGGAGTCGATGCGTGGAAAGAGTGAATTGGTGAAAGAGAATTCTGCCAATCAAACCAATAGTGGTTTGGAGCGTGACTATATTACCCAATGGAGCTATGGTATAGGCGAAACTTTCACTTTGTTAGTTCCCAATACCAAGGGAGGTGCTTCCGTTCCTTTGGCAATGAACGAAAAGGCGATGGAGAAAGCCAATCCGATGTATATGAATATCTATCGCCAGATAGGTCAATATTGGGGGGAACAACCGGGCACTTCCGGCCCTGTTTACGTAGGTGCTTTCGTTATGTTCCTTTTTGTTTTAGGTCTTTTTATTGTAAAAGGTCCGATGAAATGGGCACTTTTGGTAGCAACTATTCTTTCTATATTGCTTTCTTGGGGTAAGAACTTTATGGGATTTACCGATTTCTTTATCGACTATATCCCCATGTATAGCAAGTTCCGTACTGTATCTTCCATCCTGGTTGTAGCCGAATTTACTATTCCTCTATTAGCTATGTTGGCTTTGAAGGAATGGGTAGAACGTCCCCAACTTTTGAAGGAAAACAGAAAAGAAATCCTTATCAGTTTAGGGTTGACCGGAGGTTTGGCTTTATTGTTTGCCTTAGCTCCTAAGTTGTTCTTCTCGTCTTACGTATCCAGTATGGAAATGCATGCCTTGCAAGGTATTCCTGCCGATCAGTTAGTACCATTGCTTGCCAATTTGGAAGAAGTTCGTATGAGCATGTTTACGTCCGATGCCTGGAGAAGTGTCTTTATTATACTAATTGGTATAAACCTGCTTTGGATGTATAGTGCCGGTAAATTGAAGCAGAATGTGTTGGTAGGTGCATTGATTGTATTGTGCTTGGTGGATATGTGGGATGTAAACAAACGCTATCTGTACGATGGCCAGTTTGTAGAAAAGCAAGAACAAACCCGCACTTTCGAACCTACAGAAACCGATAAGATTATCCTTCAGGATAAAGATTTGAACTATCGTGTACTGAATTTAGCCAGCAATACGTTCAACGAAAACAATACTTCGTATTGGCATAAGAGCATTGGTGGTTATCATGCGGCCAAATTACGCCGTTATCAGGAAATGATAGAAGAACATATTTCTACAGAAATGAATTCCTTGTTTAAAGAGGTAGCCGAAGCCGGTGGCGACATGGATAGCTTGGATGCATCCAAGTTCCCTGTACTGAACATGCTGAATGCCCGTTACTTTATTTTCCCTTTGGAAGGTGGCCAGACCGTTCCGTTGCGAAATCCTTTTGCTTTGGGTAATGCTTGGTTTGTAGACGAAGTACAATATGTAAACAATGCCAACGAAGAAATAGAGGCTATTCATGGTATTGATCCTCTTCATCAGATTGTTGTCGACAAACGATTTGAATCTATAGTGAAAGCTTCTTCAGCATCCGATTCTACTTGCAGCATTACACTTACCGCTTACGAACCTAATGATTTGAAATACGAAGTAAATTCTTCTAAAGGTGGTACGGTTGTCTTCTCCGAAATCTATTACCCTGGTTGGCAAGCCTACATAGACGGTGAAAAGGTAGAGCATGGACGAGCCAATTACATTCTTCGCGCTATGAATGTACCAGCCGGCCAGCACGTAGTAGAGTTCAAGTTCGATCCGGATACACTCCATGCAACAGAAACCATTGCTTATATTGCTTTTGCTTTATTGGCCATTGCAGCGGTGGTGATAGTGATATTGGAAGTGAAGAAAAGAAAATAAAAGGAAACAATAATAAATTAGGTGTGTCAATTGACACTCCTAATTTATTTATTTGTTGTTTACCTTTCTACGGACATAAAGCGTAAGCAAACTAATCAGTGATATCGAAACAATGGCATAGATGGCAATGGCCCACCATGTGTACCACCATGGACTTCTAATGTTGATTTGAATGGTTCGTACCTCCGATTCCATGGTATTGTCAATCGCCTTGATGCTGAATCGATAACTTCCTGGATTCAAGTCGTTGAACGAGATGTAATTTATGCCTTTAGGTAATTCAGTCCAATCATTGTCGTTTATAGCGTACGAGTAAGTGATACGTTCAGGAGCATTCAGCTCTACGGTCGATAATTCGATACTGAAATTATTGTCCATATGTCCTAAATTGAAGGTTTTGGCCTCGTAAACGGCACAATCTATGATGTTTTGCTTGCCGCTTTTGCTTCCTTTTCTGATAGGACGGTTGTGTACGTAGAAGTCAGTAATGCGAACATTCCAACTCTTGTTGGGATTGACGATTTCTTTGGGTGAAAAATAGGTGATACCATTAATACCTCCAAAGTAAATGTTTCCTTCTTTATCTTGATATGATGCACCTTTGGAGAATTCATTGCCTTGCAAACCGTCTGTAACATAATAATTGGTTACTTCTCGAGTCTTGATATTGAATTGGGCAAGTCCGGCATTGGTCGATAGCCATAGGCATTCCTGTTTGTCTCCTTGTACTCCATAAATGGCATTGCTTGGCAATCCATGAGCCATGGTATAAGTGGTGAAGATGTTCCGGTTAATGTCCCATTCTACCAATCCGTCGGATGTTCCCAACCACAGATTCCCATTTCTTCCTTCGTATATATCAAGAATAATTTGTCTACGCAGCGACCAGGATGTTTGTAAATCGTTTGTTTTTAAATCGGTACATCCTATACCATCATAAGAACCAATATAGAGCTTGTTGTTTGCGGTAGAGTAGTGCAGACAAGTGGTCCATTCGGTTTGTGCCATTCTTCTTATATCGTCGTTGTATCTTATTTGTTGTCTCTTGATGTCATAGCAGAATATGCCGTTTCCCATGGTGGCAATCCATAGACGTTTTTCATTGTCTTCTGCAAGGTCGTATACTCGTTCTACCACTTCCTTCTGTTGGTTTAACAAGCGGATGTTTCTGAACTTGCCAGTTTCTCTGTTCAATATACCTAATCCGCTATTGTATGCTCCCACCCATAAGTTCTTTTCACTATCTTCAAAAAGTGACATGATAGTGCTGGGTACTCCGCTTTTATCGGCTATAGAGCAGTAATGAACATTTTCTTTCTTGTCGTCAGAAAGGCCATAAAGACCGTCATTATCAGTTCCTACCCATAATTTGCCATCGTTATCCTTATACATTGCAGTGATGCAATTGGAGCCGATAAAATTACTTTCGGTGGACTTGTATCCGTAATATTGGAAATGGTTGCGTGAGGCCGGAATCATGACTACACCTTTTTGGTAGATGGCTACCCAGAGGTTTTCGTCCTTATCCTTCATGATGGAGTGTACTTTCATTCGTCCCGAAATCATTCCACTCAAATCGATGGTAAAGTCGGTCAGGTATCCTTTTTCCTTGTCGAGTATTTTCATACCTCTTCCATCTGTACCAACAAACACTTTATCTTGTTTGTCGGCATAAATGGTCATTACAGGCAATTTGGCCTTGTTCCAACTGTTGATGGGGATAAATGCATTTCTGTCTTCGTTGTATTTCATGAGTCCTTTGGTTAATGAACCGGCATAAATATCACCTTTTGCATCTTCACAAAGAGTGACAAAGCCCGCCTTTTGTTCTTTTTCCATGTAATATACAAGATGTCCGCTAGTGGTTATCTTGCAGATTTTATCACCGGCAATGATCAGCCAGATTCTTCCGAAAGCATCTTCCATAACTTCTTCAATACTTCCTTCGGGTACGGGTGATTCCAGAGGCGAAACAATCAGTTCTCCATCTTCCACTCTCAATTTGCAGGGAACGTTTCCCGATAACCATATTTCTCCATTTCTCAATTGAGTACATGCGGTACAGTCACTTCTGAAAGGTTTCCCGTCGTTCCAGATGGCATTGTCCGAGAACTTGTCTGTTTCCGGATTATACATTTGTATACCATTATAAGTACCTACGAACAAACGGCCTTCTCTGTCTTCGAATAGGGTGCTTACAAAATTGTGGCATAAGGAATTCTTGTCTATTGGATCATGCTTATAGATAGTTATTTTGCTACCGTCGTATCGGTTCAAACCATCTTCGGTAGCAATCCATACCATACCATTACGGTCCTGATAGATTTTGTTGATAAGACTACTGGACAATCCGTTGTCTGTAGTAAAAAACTTAGTTTGTGCATGTAAGGACAAAGACAAACAAATACAGGAAATTAAGAGTACAATTAGTTTTCTCATAGTGCATTTCTTTATTGATACGACAAAAGTATTTGGTTAAAAATTGACAGCCAAATTAATATGAGTGTTTTATGGGTATAGTTTGTTATATGATACAAAGTTGTATCACTGTAAGGGGCTTATGAAACGCTAAAGAAAACAAATGAAACAAAGGAGCGGCTTATTTTTTGCATATTAACCTCAAAACAAACCAAAGATGGTATAGGGTGGTGCTTACCCAACCATAGTGCTTGCACATAATGCGGAAGCGTTCTTTAAGCGATGCTTTGTGGTTTTGGGTGGTCATTCCTTCATTCAAATAATCGATGAGGGTTTGATGGGTGTTGTGTAATAGGGTGGATTGTTTCATGATACGAATACACCAGTCAAAGTCTGCCGAGAAGCGGTATGACAAATCATAGCTTTCCTTTATGGCCAGTTTCCTTTTGGCAAAGAATGCCTGATGGCATACTAACATTCCTTTTTTGAAGCTTTTCCAGTTTAACTTTTCTGGTGTTGCCAATCGCCTCATCCGTAGAAAATTCCCTTTCTCGTCTACAATTGCTGTTTCACCATAGATAACATCGGGCAGTTCTTTTTGACCTTTCAACGAATGAACCATCTGTTGTAAAGTGCTTTCTTCGTGTAGCTTGTCACCTGCATTCAGGAAACATACATAATCGCCGGTAGCCATTCTGATACCTTTATTCATAGCATCGTATAACCCTTTGTCGGATTCGCTGACTATTTGATGGATGTGTTCTTTGTATTTCTCGGCAATCTGCAAAGTATTGTCCTTGGAAGCCCCGTCTACAATCAGATACTCTACGTTCTGATAGGTTTGCGACGCAACACTCCGTATCGTATCTTCCAATACCTTTCCTGCATTATAGGTAACGGTGATAATGGAAAACTTGGGGCTCAGATGAACGGAATTATGCATGATTGCCAGTCTTTTTATTATAGATGTCGATGTATCTTTTGGCTACTGCTCCTTCAGAGTAGCTTGCTACTACTTTCCGATAGGCTTCTTCGCTTAAGGTATTATAATCTCCTTCGGTCAGTGCCCAATGAATACCGTTGGCAAAATCTTCTGCCGATTTATATTCGGCCACATATCCGTTGTGCAGATGGTCAATCATTTCAGGTATACCACCTATATGAAAACCTACACAAGGTGTGCCACAAGCCATTGCCTCCATAATGGTGTTGGGAAGATTATCTTGCAAAGAAGGAGTGACGTACAAGTCTACGGCATTATAAATATCCACCAAATCTTTTTCGCTACTAACATAATTCATGGAATAGATAGGGAAGGGAAATAGAGTAGAATATTGTTCAGCCTCTTTTCCCATGACTACTACGCCTAAATCCTTACTGAGTTCAGGGTATTTGGTCGATAAAATCTTGCATGCTTCTACCAAATAGTCAATACCTTTTCGTTTATCGCTGATTTTTACAGAACCGAATAACAATAGTTTTTTATCAAGGGGCAGATGGCATTTTTCTCTGGCATTGTTTTTTTCCCTTGGCTTGAACAGATTGGTATTGATGGCATTGGGTATATTAGTAATAGTCTTTCCTAATGTTAATGCGCCTTTTTTAGCCATACTTTCCAACCATTGGCTACAAGCTACAAAAGTAATGTTGGCTTCTTTGTAGATCTTTTCTTTTTTCATGTAAGTTTGAAAAGCCAGATCCTTCATGCTTCCTTTATATAGTGTAGGGCAATGATTGCATTGGGAGGTATATTTATCACAATCACCAGCATAGTGGCAGATTCCGGTAAATGGCCACATGTCGTGCATGGTCCAAACAATAGGTTTACCTGTTAGAATTATCTTGTGAATATCGTTCAGTGACAACATTCCTTGATTAATCCAATGCAGATGGATGATATCGGCTTGTTGGAATTCCGGTAACGTAGTAACATCTGTTCCTGTATTGGCAATATCTACAGCAAAAAGATTGTGTTTCTTGAAATGGTTTTCTTTCCAGATGATGATTCGTTCCCAAATGAATTGCCATACTTTCCACCACGATTTCTTTAGCTCTACTACACTTATTTGGTCCGACCGCTTATCGCGCACCAACATTTTCGCCTTAATTCCGTTGTTCTTTAAAGCGTCCATCAAACGGTATGCAGCGATGGCTGCTCCGCCCATTCTGTCCGATGTATTGATGATAAGTACTCTCATGGTTATATAGGTTTGTGCAAAGGTACATAAAAAGGTTGAAAGGTGTATTGGCTTATTTGAACAAATCTTCAAGAACCACCTCTTTTTGTATGTGTCCGGAGTATGCGTTGGGTTTAACTCCATAGGTGGTGACACTTTTTGTCAGCTCTGTCAATAGGTTGGCAGAGTTGTGTCTCCATGATGGCAGAGTGATGCCATCATGCTGACAGAGTAGTGCAACATAGTTGGCAGAGTTCTGCCAGACTAATGGCAGTGGCCGGCAAAATATAACCATGCGAATATTGATAACCATAAAAGGAGCAATAAAAGCAGTATGTATTACCTGAAAAATGCCAATTTCTTGCATTTATGTAGGATAGTGTAGGATAGATGGAAGTATCCTACATTATTCATCTATTTGATTTACAATACTGTATGTAGGTATGTAGGCATGTAGGATACTTTGCTGAACAAGTTGGCGAGTAGCAAAACAAACGATATGATGAACAGATATTGGCAGGCAAGGTGGAATATCTACTTCAGAATTGTAAGGTACTGAATGGTATGAAAATGACTATGGGAATACTTTCTTTGCAGAATATGTAGAAGCTGTTAAAAAGTAGAGAAATCAGCTTTTGATTATACTCTGGATCATTAATTGCCGATAGCGCTGAAGCGGTACCATCGTAGCGGTGTAAGTGGTACCATCGTAGCGCTGAGAGCGGTACCACTCGTATCACTTTAAGCGGTACCAAGAACTCGGGTTTGTTTTGTAACTTATAGAAATATCTCACAATTTTCCCAAACCAATTGTATCTCATGCCATGATCTTTCAAAGCTATGGCATACATGGCTTCTATAGTAGGATTTTATTCTGTCGGGGAGGTTTACTCAATTCTTGAATGAAGGTTATAATAAAATTTTGTTTTCTAATATCTTTTATCTTATTTTGCAAAAAGAACTATGAAAGTTTACAACATTATGCTTTTCCTGTAAATAATAATTTCTAATTATGAATAAAATAAAAGTAACATTTATTTGTTGTTACAACAATGAAGAACAATTCTCTAGCATGTTGTTTCCCTCTATAAATAATTTGAATATTCCAATATGTGAGATTGATTCTATTTTTATAGATACAAAGAACCCAAAGTATAAATTTGTAAAAAGTGCGGCATCAGCATATAACTTTGTTTTAAATACTTATAGAGAAACTCTTGGGGATATATTAATTTTTGTTCATCAAGATATTGCTTTTGATAATAGCTTATTTTTACAGAGGATTATTACAGAATTATCAACTAATCCACGTCAAATCTTGGGCTTTGCAGGTGTCATAAAAGATGTTAATGTTAAGATACTCTCAAATTTAAAATATAGAAGGACAAATAAATTCATAACAGGATATCAGGTAGAAAATAAAGAAAAAGTTTTTTCTTTAGATGAATGTTGCTTTGCTTTGAAGAAGGAATGGTGCTTGAAAATCCTATTTGATGAAATAGTTTGTTTCCATTGGCATTTGTATGCAGTTGATTTATGTTATGCATTAAAATTTAACTATGGAATAAATAGTTATGTCCTTCCTGAGATTATCTATCATAAAGAGGATAATTCGACAGGTCTATATACTGATAAATATTATTTTAAATCAATGTGGAATTTGTTGAAGAAATATAAATCACGCACAGATATTATATATACCACTTGTTTTGTATGTAGAACGAATCTTATTTTTGCGTTTGTAAAAATTATAAAAACATACTTTTATAAATAAGACAGATATGCTATTGAAATTTATTGATTTCAGTAGTTTTTATTGTTGCTTTAATAAATGCCTATAGTAATCGCTTAATGAAATAGGGAAATATAAAGCTCTTATTTGACCTATATATTTATTAATATTCATTGTGTAGAAAAAATATTTATAGTGCTTTAAACAGAACCATTCAAGGCGAATAAAATCTAAAAAGGAATCACTTAAGTAAAGATTGATCATTTTTATAGTATCTTTTAAGATTAGTTCTTGAGAAGGAATTTCTTCTAAAAAAGTTAACGTAAGTTGGAGTCTTCTTCTTATTTCAGGTTTGAGTAATTTATTGTATTTCCATGCTTGTACAATATATCTCCAAATGTTGGTAATACTTTTTTGATTATTAATAGGTGCAGAGTATGTAGCTGCTGTTACATGCCTTCTGAAATTTACAAGATTTTTGTTGATATATGTAATACTATCATATGCACCTGCAACCATAATAAGAATAGAATCATAGCACCGAATAGGTTTAATATTAGATATGTCGGGTATCTTCTGTAATAATAATTTAGGGAAGAATAATGTATGACCAGGTATTGTTCCTGTAAAAACCTGTCGTAACAGATTGTAATTAGGTATTCTTGTATCAATCCGGACAATAGCTTCCCCCTCGGTAAAGGGTGTAGAGCGCCCGCTACACAATAATTTATTTCCTATGTTTTGTATTTGTAATTCTAATTTGTAGTCTTCCCAAACATCATCTTGATCGGATATGGCAATGTAATCCCCTGTAGCTTTTGATATTGCATCAAAGAAATTAGAATTAATTCCTTTATTTTTTTTATTACGATAAACATGTACAAAGGGATATTTTTGTTGATATTCACATAGTATGTTGTACGTGTTGTCTGTGCTACAATCATCTTGAATGATTATTTCGTCTGCAGCATGAGTTTGCCGTAAAATAGAATCTAATTGTTCACGTATATAGTTTTCCCCATTATAGGTACACATTACAACGGATATTGTTTTAACATTTGCTTTATTATAATTCATCTTTAGAGTTATTGTTTTAAAAATATTTTCACCAACTACTCATTTAAATCTTATTATTCTTAATAACCTATATTGCGGATTTCTTCTAATGTATATCTACGTGATAGGTCAATAAAATAGTGAATATGATGGCTTTTTCGTTTTTCAATTGGCGGTGGAGTCATGTAATCGCCATACATTTTCTTTAAATAGGCATCATAGTTATAAGGTCCCCAAACCTTTCTGCCTTCAAAAGAATACTCTTTTAATGGGAAGAACCATGAATAATCAGAGATTTCCTTTTCCCGCCATGCGCCAAAATAGTTAACTATATTATAATCTTTAGTACAAGGATATTTGCTGGCCATTTTGTTGCATATCTTCAATATTAAGTTCGATGTTTTGTATATTATTTTGTTAGCAAAATAATAAAAGGACATTTTCTCTTCGTAAGAAAATGAATATTTAATAAATAAGGGATTTGTAATAGAATAACGTAATTTCCTTATTATTGTAAATCTTGTATTTCCATTTTGTTGTGGGATACCGTCTAGTGGGAAAATATCAATATATACGCCTCCAATATAAAAAAAATCTTTTGATTCAATTATTGTAGTGTTGTTGTCATATAATTTGGCAAAAGGATACATATAATTATTGTCATTATATATAGTGGCGACTTTATAATCTTTTCCTAAAAAGTTATTGGCAGCAGAGATAAATATTTCATAGTCTGCTCTTGGCATACCTATATCAATATCGTCATCCCATGGAATTATTCCTCCATGTCTAATCGCTCCTAATACGCTTCCTCCTAATAAAGTATAACTTAAATTTAGTTCTTTACATATTAGTATGAATTTATCTAATAATCCTAGTAATATATTTTTATATTTTTCTTCAGAGTAATCCATGATAATCTTTAAATGTTATGTTTTTATTCTATACAACTTGATAGCTTTTACTTCTGCTTAGTGAGCAAAGATAGGATGAATTAGAATAAATATCTAACAGATGAAGATTTTTATTTGAAATTTATTAGTTAAAATGTCCTTTCATCCTTTTTAACTCATGCTTGCGGCTTCATGAACGGGTGAGAGTACTCTCATCCGTTCGCCTAAGTAAGTGTATAGGGGTAGTGAGAGTACTTACACTTGTTCACGTTAGTAGTCTCATGCCTCGATGAGGCTGCAAGCGTGTCTTTATTACTTCGCAAAATACTCTGTCTTTAGCCAATAGGCATAAATCGGGTCTTGTAATGAGATTTCTCCAGCCTTGTTATCCAAAACATCATTCTTGATTAGAGCTGCCTTTGAGCGTGCTATTGAGGTTGTAGAAGATATTTGGTAGCGGTGCATCACATCAGTAGAACTGATTGCCTTTTCGCCGGCAATAAGAGCTTTAAGGTAGTTCAGTTGCTGTGTTGTCAAGGTTTCGGTAATCGTCACAAATAACAAATTCAACTGCTCCACCAATGTTGCGTGTGCCTCTCGTACAATTTCAACTGTACACACATCCTTTGTTCTTAACCACGACTGTTGTGCGAGTTGCTGCGCATAGTAAGGGTGATTGTCAACAAGCTCTACAATCAAGTTTGCAGCATCCTTATTAATCGACTTGCCTGTATCCGAAAAACGACTATTAAAGAACTCTACAAGATAAGGTGTATCAATCTTATTGAGGAACATCAGATTTCCAAACTTATAAAATGGCTTGGATGAGTTGGTAAAGACCTCCATCATCATATGACGTTTGCTACCATACAGGCAGTATGCAACACTCTGATGTTGTTGCCAATGCGAACGCAACTTCTTCTGGAAATAGTCAGGATCTGTGAACTCTGCAATATTTTGGAATTCATCAACGCAAATAACTATTTTAACCCCCTTTTTCTTTGCAATCTTCTCGGCAAGGTCGAGTACCTCATCGGGATTCTTTTTTACGGTTTCCCAGTCAAAATCGATAGATACTTCATTGGTAGGGTCACTGCCTATGGAAATCTTTGGCACAAGATGCGAAAAGAAACTCTTTGCACTTTCTACAGCTTCTTCCCATTTCGTAGATGTTGCCGTAATGACTTTCTGTGCAAGCAAGGAATAGAAATGCTCCTCATTGCGAACATTGAATAAGTCAATATGACAAATACGCAACTTACTGTCCTGCTCCATAGCCAACTTCGCAGCCTTGTTTACTAAGGAACTTTTTCCCCAGCGCCGAGGTGAGATAATAATTGTATTGATTAGTGATGTAAAGTTCTGAACCAAGTTGGCAGTTTCCAACTCTCGGTTGGTAAAATTCTTCTCCGTTGCAATCTAACCAAAGATAAAAGGAGTTTCCATAATCCACATTTTAATTATTCTACCGCAAACATAGTACAAAATATGTAATTACACAAACTGTTGCAACAAAAAATGTATATACAATTTGTGTAACATCGAATGTTGAATTCCCCGATTTCCCCGAAATTTGGAGTTGCTATTTATAGCTATATCCGCCGCTTATTTCTATTATGCTTCCATTGACAAATGCATTTTTGATACAGAACTTTACCGTATCTGCTATTTCTTCTATGGTTGCAAAACGCTTTAAAGCGGTTTTATTACATATATTGTTTCTAATTTCTTGTGGTTTCTCTTTTTGCCATTCTGTCTCTACAAATCCAGGGGCTATAGCATTAACCGTAGTTCCAGTTCCTTCAAAGCATTTAACGAGATTCAAAGCCAAAGCATGAACGGCAGATTTACTAACTCCATAGGCCAAAGAGGTACCATGTGGATGTATGGCCATAAGGGAACCAATGAAAATAATTCTAGAATTTTGGGAAATCTTGTCGAATAAATCACGTATCAGAAATACATTGCTATTTACATTGATTTGCATTACCTGTTCCCAATCCTCATCAGTTGTTTCTTGTATGCTTTTTCTTAATGTAGAACCTGTGTTTAATACTAAACAATCAATGGATGGCTTTTCACGCATTAACAATGCGAAAGCCTTCATTTCCTCTTTTTGAGATTGGTTGATTTTCAATATCTCAAAATTATTTGAGAGAGAGGATAACTTTGTTTTGCAATTTGTTGCTGCATCTTCATCATGTGCATAAGTAATTGTAACAAAGTATCCTTCTTGCAAAAGCATTTGGGCTATTCCTAAACCTATTCCCTTGGTTCCTCCTGTAACAATGGCATATTTCATATTTCTATAAAATTACGGCGTTCTGTAAACTGTTGCATAATCTCGGCCATGCAGATACTTTCTTGTATGCGGAGACGTGCAGATGAATGACGATGATTCACTATACTGGAAATAAATTCCTGAATTTCATAACGAAGTCCTGCACCGTCCCACTTATAAAAGAACTTCTTATTGTCATTCTGGTTTTCATAACGAAGTTCGAAGAAGTCGGTTTTCCACCAAGGAGCTGGTACATAGGCATATCCTTTGGTGCCCGAAATCACTAAATTGCCTTCGGTCTTTACACCCAATCCTACCTTGAATGAGCAAATGGCTTTATCGTAATGAACAATTCCCTTGGTATACATGTCCACTCCATTTTTCATCCGCGAATAAAGGCTGAGACGATTGTAAGTAGTACCCAATAGCTTGATAATGGGGAGAAGCGGATAGGAACCTAATTCGTAGAATGAACCGCCAGCTTGCTGGACATCAAACTCGCGTAAGGACAGATTGTCGTCCCATAGTTTGGATAGGGATGCTTCTACGTCAACCACTTCACCAATCAAGCCTGATTTGATCATCACCATCAAGTGATTGAAGGCGGGGCAATGGGCGGTTTTATTGGCTTCCATCAAGAGGCAACCTTGTTGCTCAGCCAATGCATACAGTTCTTTCGCTTGGGTGCCATCCAGTACCATCGGGGTTTCACAAAGAACATGCTTTTTAGCCTCAAGTGATTGCTTAATCAACTCATAGTGAGTGAGGTGAGGAGTTGCTATATATACGGCATCGACGGAAGCTAACAGTTGTTCCAAATCGGTATAGACTTGGATGGAAGTGTGATTGCTTGTCAATTTGGTTGTAGCAAGAGGATTGATATCGTATGCTCCACAAACATTAATACCGCTTACCACCTCAGCCTCCGAGGGAAAGCGTTGGGCTACACGTCCACAGCCAATGATGCCTACTTTGACTTCGTCCTGACTTTCCTCACGAAGCATGGTGGAAGAAATGCCTTCGGTTCGAGGAAGATAAACTACATCGCAATACTCTTTCAAGTAGTCAAACTTACCTTCCCAATCGCTACCGATCGCAAAAATATCAACATCGTACTTCTGAATATCGTCTATCTTTTGACCTACATAATCTTCTATAATGATTTGGTCGGCATATCCCGTCGCTTTGACAGCTTCAACACGTTCCAAAACATTGTTGCGTACATTGAGCTTGCCTCTGTCGCGATCAAAGTTGTCATTGGTTACACCTACAATGAGATAATCGCCCAATTCCTTAGCTCTCCGCAAAAGATTGATATGCCCTTGGTGGAGCAAATCATAGGTACCGTATGTGATTACTTTCTTCATTCGTTATTTTTTCTTGAGATACTGTATACTTTCCTTGAATGTCTTTGCACCACTCATCCACATAATTAATATATATAATAGACCGGCAATGGCTATTTTGCTGACAAACAAGAGATGTATGTTATCGATATTCAAGGTCAGGAAATGGGTGGCTATCATTACTCCGCCAGCTATGGCGAGAAAAGGAACGATATCCATTAACAAATGAATGAAACGGTATCGGATTTCGCGCCAAACGAAGTAATGCCATACCAAAAGCCACGCAATGTTGATGCTAATATAGGTAATGATCATGGTATGAATGCCATAAGGATAAATGGTACACATGACCAATAATTGCAGAAGTCCCAATGCGATAGCATTCCACATGTAGATATTTGATTTCCCTTTGCTGATTACCAAATTAGAACAGAGTCCGGTAATAGGTATGAAAGCTCCACTAATGCAAAGTAATCTGAGTATCTGAGCGCTTCCCATCCACTTGTCGGTAATGGTGATGGTGATAAGCTCTGGAGCAATAAGGGAAAGTCCAAACATGGCTGGAAAGGCTACAAAAGCAGTAAAGCGCATCATTTTACGAAATACACGTAGTTGGCGTTCCCTATCATTGGTTACTTGTGTCAATACCGGTTGGGCTACCCCATTAATCATTCCGCTTACCAATGAATACCCCATGCTGTTCCATTTATTGGCCTGATTATAAAAACCTACTTCCTTCTCTGAATAGAACTTTCCTAAAATAACAGAGAAGATATTGTTGTTTAAATGATTGAAAATGTTCGTGGCGAGAATCTTGCTGCTAAATGGAATCATTTCTTTTAAAGGAGAAAAGTTAAGTTGGAAAGTGGGTCGCCAAGGACAGATAAACCAATATTCAATCATGACTGTTCCAATATATGTAATGTTCTGAGTGACAATTCCCCAATAAGAGAAGCCGTTATAGGCCAATGTAACTCCAACAATGCCAGATATAATCAATGCTGTAATACCTGCTATAGCTTTCTGCTTGACAATTAGATTCTTATGAAGGTATGCACTATGAGATATGCTTATACTTGACAAAACAAAACTGATGAAAGAATATCGGGCTAAGGCTGTAAGTTCTGGTTGGTTGTAAAAACGAGCAATGAGTGGTGCACAAAAAAACAAAATGGTGTATAGACAAAGACTGGTTAAAGTACTGAACCAAAATGCGGCATTGTAATCTTCGTGCTTGATGTCTTTTTTGTTGATTAAAGCAGATATGAATCCGCTTTCTTGAATAGAGCTAGCTATTAAAGAAAAAATGCTCAGCATTCCCACCATCCCATAATCGTCGGGAGTAAGGAGGCGGGCAAGGAATATACCAAAAAAGAGGTTCAGCAACTGCTGCATGCCGTTGCTGATACCTCCCCATAAAAGGCCTTTCGCTGTTTTTTCCTTTAACGATTCACTCATTCAATTATTTGACTTCGCTACCCGGCTTTACTTCTTTCAGAAGAGAAGTAACGGCCAAGGAACCATCGTAGTTCTCAGCGCTCAGAATCATACCTTCACTAACCAAACCGTTCTTAAATTGGCGTGGAGCAAGGTTGGCTATAAACAATACTTGCTTGCCTACCAATTCTTCGGGTTGGTAATGCTGAGCAATACCGCTGACGATGGTACGGTTTTCTAATCCGTCGGCTATCTTGAACTTCAACAATTTCTTCATCTTAGGAACATTTTCACATTCCAAAACTGTACCTACACGAATATCCAGCTTTTCAAAATCTTCGAAACTGATTACCGGTTTGATAGGATTAGCCTTATAAGCTGCTGCTTCGTTGAGTTTCTTGATTTCTTCCAAGCGTTGCATCTGTGCATCGATGGCACTGTCTTCTATCTTTTCGAACAACAAGGCAGGTTCGCCCAATTGGTGACCGGCTTTCAATAAATCGGTGTTACCTAACTGATTCCAATCGAAACTATCCATATTCAACATCTTACGAAGCTTTTCGCTACTGAATGGAAGGAAGGGTTCGAAAGCAATAGCCAGATTGGCCACTAATTGCAATGAAATATGAAGAATGGTCTTTACACGTTCCGGATCTGTCTTGATTACTTTCCAAGGTTCGCAATCGGCCAAGTACTTGTTACCTATACGTGCCAAGTTCATGGCTTCTTTCTGTGCATCGCGGAATTTGAATACGTCAAGCAGTTTTTCCACTTCGGCCTTTACACCTATAAATTCGGCAATAGTTTCCTTGTCATAATCTGTCAATTCGCCACAAGCAGGCACTACACCGTCATAATACTTTTTGGTGAGTTGGAGCGCACGGTTGACAAAGTTTCCGTATACAGCTACCAATTCATTGTTATTACGTGCCTGAAAATCTTTCCAAGTGAAGTTGTTGTCCTTGGTTTCGGGAGCATTGGCTGTCAATACATAGCGCAAAACATCCTGTTTGCCAGGGAAGTCACGCAAATATTCATGCAACCATACGGCCCAATTGCGTGAAGTAGAAATCTTATCGTCTTCCAAGTTCAAGAACTCATTACTTGGTACATTGTCTGGAAGAATGTAGCTGCCTTCGGCTTTCAACATGGCAGGGAATACGATGCAATGGAACACAATATTATCCTTACCAATGAAATGGATGAGGCGTGTTTCCGGATCTTTCCACCAGGTTTCCCATGAATCCGGGAGCAGTTCCTTGGTGTTACTGATATAACCAATCGGAGCATCGAACCAAACGTAAAGTACCTTTCCATCAGCACCTTCAACGGGTACTGGGATACCCCAATCCAAGTCACGGCTTACGGCACGAGGTTGCAAGCCCATGTCAAGCCAACTCTTACATTGACCGTATACGTTAGGACGCCATTCCTTATGGTCTTCTAATATCCATTGGCGCAACCAACCTTCGTGCTTGTCAAGCGGAAGATACCAATGCTTGGTTTCTTTCATAACCGGTTGGCTACCACTGATGGCACTTTTAGGATTAATCAAATCGGTAGGAGAAAGTGAAGTACCGCACTTTTCGCATTGGTCACCATAGGCTCCTTCGGCATGGCAATGCGGACATTCACCGGTGATATAACGGTCGGCCAAGAATTGTTTGGCTTCTTCGTCGTAATATTGCATGGATGTTTTTTCCACAAATTCACCCTTGTCGTACAACTTGCGGAAGAAGTCTGAAGCTAAACCATGGTGGGTTTCGGAAGTAGTACGTGAATATACATCGAATGAAATGCCGAATTCCTTAAATGAATCCTTAATCAATGTATGATAGCGGTCAACCACATCTTGTGGAGTAATACCTTCTTTTTTAGCGCGAATAGTGATGGGCACACCGTGTTCGTCGGAGCCTCCAATGAAAAGTACATCTTCTTTTTTCAAACGAAGATAACGTACATAAATGTCGGCAGGAACATATACACCAGCCAAATGACCGATGTGTACAGGGCCGTTTGCATACGGTAGAGCCGAAGTAACGGTGGTTCTTTTGAATTTCTTTTCCATATATCTTTTTGATGTTTTCTTATAATTAGTGCAAAGTTAGTGATTTATTGCATTTTCTTGATAATTTGGAGGATAAAAATCAACCTCCCCAATTTTCTCTGTCCAAATTACGGTAACTGATGGCTTCTGCCAAATGGTGTGACATGACCCGTTCGCTTCCTTCCAAATCGGCAATAGTACGAGCGACTTTCAAAATGCGATCGTAGGCACGTGCAGAAAGATTCAATCGGTTCATGGCATTTCGGAGCAGATTTATCCCTTGTGTATCAGGCTCGGCATATAGATGTATCAAGCGACTTTCCATTTGCGCATTGCAATGTACGCCAGGGTGATTGGCAAAACGTTGTTCTTGTATTTTGCGGGCTCTAATGACTCTCTCGCGAATAGCAGCACTGCTCTCGGCGGTGGCCCTATCGGACATCTTTTCGAAAGGTACAGGAACAATTTCTATTTGAATATCAATGCGATCCATTAAAGGCCCCGATACTCTGTTTAGATAGCGTTGCACTTGTCCCGTATTACAAACGCAAGGTTTGGTGGGGTGATTGTAGTAACCACATGGGCAAGGATTCATACTAGCGACAAACATGAAAGAACAAGGGTACTCTATGGTATATTTTGCACGAGCAATGGTTATCTTACGGTCTTCCAAAGGTTGTCGGAGTACTTCAAGGGTTGATTTGGAAAACTCTGGAAGTTCGTCTGCATACAAAACTCCGTTATGGGCAAGCGATATTTCGCCGGGTTGAGGATTGCTTCCTCCTCCCACCATGGCTACTTGTGATATGGTGTGGTGTGGACTACGAAAAGGACGAATAGCTATCAAGGAATCATTCTTCTCTAATTTCCCGGCTACAGAATGAATTTTAGTGGTTTCCAAACTCTCACTTAGTGATAAGGGTGGAAGTATGCCGGGTAATCGCTTGGCCATCATAGACTTTCCACTTCCTGGTGCTCCAATCATGATTAGGTTATGTCCGCCAGCTGCAGCCACTTCCAAAGCTCGCTTTACATTCTCTTGTCCTTTCACATCAGCAAAATCGAAAGGGAAATTGCTTTGATGTTGGAAGAATTCCTCACGGGTATTAACGATGGTGGGAGATAATTCACGTTCATTGTTGAAGAATTCAATAACTTCCTTGATGTTTTCTACACCATAAACATTCAAATTATTGACTACGGCTGCTTCACGAGCATTCTGTTTGGGAAGAATAAATCCTTCAAAACCTTGCGCTCGTGCACAAATGGCAATGGGCAGTGCACCTTTGATGGGTTGTAAACTTCCATCCAAACTTAATTCGCCGATGATGAGGTATTTGGAAAGTTTTTCGTTGGATACAATATTGGTAGATGCCAATATGCCAATAGCCAATGGCAAATCATAGGCAGAACCTTCTTTTCGTATATCTGCAGGTGCCATGTTTACTACAATCTGACAAGTAGGGAATTTATATCCGTTTACTTGTAAAGCCGAAATGATTCTTTCATGGCTTTCTTTTACGGCAGAGTCGGGCAACCCTACTAAAAAGAATTTGATACCTCTCGAACTATTGACTTCAATGGTAACGATGGTGGCATCAATACCTTGTACTGCTGCACCGTAGACTTTTACTAACATATCGTTTTTATTTGGTTTATGTGAAACTTTGTTTTATTTCTTCTTTTTTCTCTTTCTCTCGGCTTCTTTTCGTGCTTTTTCCCGTTCTTCATCTTTTTTGATAAGTTCTTTCACTTTATCAATAAGCGCTTGTCCCCGTATATCCCTTTCGATAATTCGTCTGTTCTTGTCCAATAAAATGTTGGAGGGAAGAGAGTGGATACTTTGGTCTTTGACCAATTTGTTGTTCCAACCGGTAAAGTCGCATACTTGAAGCCATTGGGTAGTGTCACGATCCGAAGCTGCTAACCAAGCCTCTTTATCTAAATCGAGTGAAAGGCTGACAATTTGAAACTTCTCCTTTTTCAATGCTTTTAATACAGGCACCAATGAGTCCTGTGCTTCTACACTTTTCTTATCCCAACTGGCCCAAAAGTCAATTAGAATGTATTTGTCTTTAATACTTGGCCAAGTTATGTTTTCCCCATTTCTGTCCTTGTTGGCCAATGTGTAGATGTTTCGGTTGCTTTCTTTTTCAGTAAGATGCTCTATTTTAGCCAAAAGATTCATGATATAAGGTGTTTCTCGGATGATACCGCTCATACTGCCTATCAGTTCTTTTATCCTTTTGTAATCGGGCAAGCTATCTTGTACATGATATTTGTCTATCAAATAGATGTTGGTAAAAGAATAACTGTTTTTGCGAATAATGGAATCGACTTTATATTCAATGGAATCCGAAGGAGTGTTCTTTAAAAGGGTAAGCAAACCGGCCAAGGTTTGGTTGTCTCCATTTCCTTTGACGATGAGGCTGTCTGCTGCTCCGTTTATCTCAACTTCTTCTCCTTTATCGGCATAAATAGGATAGATGTTTGTAGAATCAATCACCAAAGAGAAAATGGTGAAGGTGTCAGGCTGAAATGTATAGGTAAATTCTCCTTCTTTTGTTAGGATGGTATCCAATTTATAATCAGGTAATTGGTAGTGAACCAATAATGTGTCGGACTTTAGCCCTGCTATTTTCCCTTTAAGCGTAAAATGGGTTTTCTTGCCGCAACCTATTAATGTTAGTGTTACTGCCAGCAGTAATAAATATGTTGTTTTTTTCATTCTTGTAAATTTTCCGCTAAAATACGCAATTTTGTGCTTATAAGGTAATTTTGTGGATAAAAAAACAGGATACCCTAAAAAGGATATCCTGTTTTCTGTATTTTTAAGAGTTGATTACTTCAACAAGCTTGCATATTTTACAAATTCAAGGTCATTTGCAGCCTTAGCAGCCAATGAAGCATCCTTAGCGATAGCGCTCTTCAAGCTGCTTGCAACCAATGATTCGTTGTTAGTGCGTGCACCAACGATAGCCATCAAATAGTCAGTCATAGCATCCTTCTTTTGGATAGCTTGGAGAGTAGCCTTAGCCTTGTTGTAATCCTTAGCCAAAATTTGAGCTTGAGCAGCACTGTTAGTCTTAGCGTCACCGAATGCGTTAACAGCTCTTTGGTATTGACCTTGCTTGATGTAAAGGTTACCCAAAGCTTCGTTTACAGCATCAGCACCTGTAGCCTTACCCAAATAAGCTTCAGCAGCAGCTACGTTGTCATTTACCAATTCGCACAAACCGAGGTTAGCGTTAGCTTCAGCAGCGTTAGCGTTCTTGGCAGCAGCTTGCTTGAAGTAAGAAGCAGCCTTAGCAACGTCGCCAGCAGCGTATGCCAATTCACCGAGGTTGTTATAAGCACGGTAATCGTTGGGATAAAGCTGAGTTGTCTTGTTGAAGATAGCTTCCTTACGAGCGTTGTCGTTAGTCAAAGTAGCAGCATAAAGCAATTCTTCTACGCTCAATACCTTAGCATCAGTATCAAATGCTTCGTTGATTTCTTCATCGCTACGGCCGATGATGTCGTAGTTAGCAGTCAAACGAGCACGACGCAATTGAGGAAGGATTTCATCTGCCAAAGTCTTGTAAACAGAAGAAATGTTCTTGATTTCAGCTTCTCTTTGTTCAGGATCTTGATACATAGAAAGAACGCGAAGAATCAAGTCCTTGTCTTGCAAGTTAGACTTAGCTACCAATTCTTTGAAACCTTCCCAGTCTTGAGCTGTATACTTAGCGTCAACGTTAGTTTCAATCTTAGCCTTCTTCAATTGACGGTTCAAATACTTTTCAGCATTCTTTTCACGGTTTTCAGCCAAACCAGTGTTCAACTTAACACCACCATCAGGAGAAGCGTAAGCAGATACTTCGATGTTGTTCAACTTATAGTTCTTAGTATCAGCGTTAACTTCAGCAACCTTGTTGTGGAATTCCTTCATTGCTTCAGACTTCAATTCGCTGTTACGCAAGTTAGCTTGTTGGATCAAGAACATGATGTTAGCTTCTTGAGCTTGCTTGATGATGCGTTGGTAAGCATCAGCTGCATAAGAAGCGTTAGCGCTGTTTACAGTAGGAAGTTCAGAAGTAGCGATAACACCATCAGCAATCTTAACTGAAGGGATAGTGTAAGTCTTGCCACCCTTGTTGATAACGAAGTCAAGGTACAATTCAGACTTAGCCATTTCAGGAACATAGTCGAAAGAAGCCTTCATAGTGTAGTTACCACCGGCTCTATAAGAAATAGTTTGGCCGTTGCCTTCTACTCTTTCGCCTTGGAATACTGCTGGTTGGCCTTTTGCTTCACCACCGTTCCATCTCAATACAGGAGTTACTTCTACAGAAGCATTCTTCTTCATGTACTTTTCAGGGAACTTACCGTTGATAGTTACAGGTACTTTACCGCCTACTGCTTCAAGTACTTCAGGATTGGTTGTGAAATAGTCTGCAGACAATTCACCCATCTTGCTACAAGAAGAAAAAGCAAGAACCAACAATGCCACTAAAGGCAAATACATTTTCTTAATCATAAATCTTTAATTATTTAAACGTTTATATAATATAAATTTCAATTTTTCGTCTTTGCAGAACATTCTCTGTGGCAAAGATAGGAAAAACTATCTTAAGAAAGCCCTATATATCTGTTTTTTTTGAGAAAATTTATTAAATTAATGGTATGAATGGTGTTTTTAGTGCTTTTCTCTGAATTTTATGTTACGGGGATGGTGCTCGATGATTTCACTTCGTAGCATATTCCTGTCGATGTGGGTATATATTTCTGTGGTGCCGATACTTTCATGACCGAGCATGGCTTGAATGGCACGCAGGTTGGCGCCGCCTTCCAACAAATGGGTGGCAAAAGAATGGCGGAAGGTATGGGGACTGATATTCTTGATTAACCCGATTCTATCGGCCAGTTCTTTGATGATGTGAAAAACCATGATGCGAGAAATGTTTTTCCCCCGTTTGCTGATGAATACAAAATCCTCGAAACCGGGCTTTATGGCTATGGCATTCCTGCCAATGAAATAATAATGTAATTCTTTGATGGCACGTGGAGATATAGGAACCAGGCGCTGCTTGCTCCCTTTCCCTTCTACTTTGATGAAACCTTGATCCAAATAGAGGTCGGATAGTTTTAAGGTACAAAGTTCGGTTACCCGTAATCCGCAACTATACAACACTTCGAGCATGGCGCGGTTGCGTTGGCCTTCGGGAGTAGACAAATCAATGCTTTCTATCAGATTGTCAATCTCTTCAACCGTAAGGACCTCGGGTAAATGAAAACCTGTTTTGGGAGATTCGAGCAGTTCTGTAGGGTCGGCATCTATGTGTCCATCCATAACAAGATAACGATAAAAAGAACGGATTCCCGATAAAATACGTGCTTGGCTACTTGCGTGGATACCCAAATCCATCAAACCGGCCGAGAAGGTTTCCAAATGGTCCAATGTTACATCCAATATATGTATGTTTTCCTGAGAAAGGAAGCGGAGCAATTTATCCAAATCAGTCAGATAAGCATCTATCGTGTTGGCCGATAGGGATTTCTCCAGCTTCAAATATTGCTTGTATTTCCTCAATATCTCCTTAGAATCTTCGGCGGTTTTCATTTCTTTTTCTACCTTTGTACCCAAATTGTCTACAAAGTTACTAAAAGTTAGGACATGAAGATTATGAAAATACAAATTATCAATGGCCCCAACATTAATTTGTTGGGAAAGCGGGAACCCTCCATCTATGGCTCCCAGTCATTCGAAGATTATTTGGAAGAACTGAAGGCACGCTATCCGAATGTAACATTCGAATACTACCAGTCGAACGTAGAAGGCGAGATGATCAACAAAATTCACGAAGTAGGATTCGATTTCGATGGCATCATACTCAATGCGGGAGCCTATACACATACATCTATTGCTTTGCAAGATGCCATTCGTGCGGTAAAATCGCCCGTTATCGAAGTGCATATTTCGAATGTACACAAGCGTGAAGAATTTCGTCATAAGTCCATGATTTCTTGTGCTTGCGTAGGGGTAATTTGTGGATTCGGATTAGACTCTTATCGACTGGCGGTAGAGGCTATGTTGAGTAAGCAAGAATAAAACGTCGTTTTATCATCAAGAAAACGACGTTTTACGCTCCGTAAAACGATGAGTTACGGATTATAAATAGATGAATTATGAAAGAAACAGAAGCACTCGACGAATATATTCTTCAGCATATCGATCAGGAGACCGATTATCTGAAAGCGCTATATCGTGATACGCATGTCAAATTATTGCGTCCCCGAATGGCTTCCGGCCATTTGCAAGGACGTATGCTCAAGATGTTCGTACGGATGATTCGCCCTCGTCAGGTGCTCGAAATCGGCACATATAGCGGATATTCAGCCCTTTGCCTAGCCGAAGGATTGGAGGAAGGAGCCATGCTTCATACATTTGAAATCAATGATGAGCAAGAGGACTTCACACGCCCATGGTTGGAAAATTCTCCGTATGCCGATAAAATAAGGTTTTATATAGGCGATGCATTGGAACTCCTTCCGCAGATGGATATCACATTTGATTTGGCCTTTGTGGATGGCGACAAACGGAAGTATGTGGAATACTACGAACAGGTATTGAAAATGCTTTCGCCAGGTGGCTACATCATAGCCGACAATACGTTGTGGGACGGCCACGTGCTCGAAGAACCCCACCATACCGACATGCAGACTATCGGCATCAAGAAGTTCAATGACTTGATTGCTGCCGATAATCGGGTAGAGAAAGTAATATTACCGTTGAGAGACGGATTAACTATAATCAGAAAAAAATAAAAGAAGTTTTATGGAAACGACCAGACAAAATAAAGTATGTCGTCTGATTCAAAAGGAGTTGAGTGAGATATTCCTACTTCAGACAAAGGCAATGAACGGAGTATTGGTATCAGTAAGTGCGGTACGTATCAGTCCTGATATGAGTATTGTGCGTGCTTACCTTAGTGTATTCCCTTCCAATCGCGCAGAAGAAATTGTGAAGAACATTAACAATAACACCAAAGCCATCCGTTTTGAGTTAGGTTCACGAGTACGTCATCAGTTGCGTATCATCCCCGAACTGAAATTCTTTGTCGATGATTCATTGGATTATGTTGAACGTATCGACGAACTATTGAAAAAATAATCGGGCAGTGAATCTTTCCTTTTATATTGCCAAACGTTATCTTTTTGCCAAGAAGTCGCACAATGCCATTAATGTGATTTCGGGTGTATCGGTGTGTGGGGTGGCTTTAGCTACCTTAGCATTGATATGTACCTTGTCTGTTTTCAATGGGTTTCAAGATTTGGTAGCCACTTTATTTACCGCTTTCGACCCCCAATTGAAAATTGTAGCAACCACAGGAAAGGTGTTTGATGCACAAGATGATCGGATTCAAGCATTGCGACAATGGCCCGAAGTGGATGTTTTCTCTGAATCACTCGAAGATCATGCCATGGTGCAATATAAAGGAAAGCAAGTCATGGTCACGCTTAAAGGTATACAGGACAATTTCAACCAACTGACGGCTATTGATAGTATCTTGTATGGAAGAGGGGAAATGGTCTTGAAAGACGAAGTGGTTGATTATGTCATCCCTGGAGTGGAGTTGGTTTCCGTATTGGGTACAGGCATCCGTTTCGTTGACCCTTTAGAAGTATACGCCCCCAAACGCGGAGCAAAAATCAATATAGCCAATCCTACAAGCAGTTTTGAAACAGGTTATTTGTATTCTTCGGGCTTAGTCTTTGCGGTAAACCAACAGAAATATGATGCTTCGTATATGCTTGCTTCTTTGGAGTTTGTACGCGAATTATTCCAATATGATACAGAAGTCAGTTCCATTGAATTGAAGTTAAAGGAGAATGCCAACACAAAAGCCGTTAAGGAATCTATCCAAAAACACTTGGGAGAACAGTTTATAGTGCTTGACCGTTACGAACAACAATCTGACACATTCCGCATCATGGAAGTGGAAAAGCTCATTTCATACATATTTCTGACTTTTATATTGTTGATAGCTTGTTTCAATGTGATAGGTTCGCTCTCCATGCTGATTATTGACAAACGAGCCGATGTAGTAACGCTCCGTAATTTAGGTGCTGACAATAGATTGATATCCCACATCTTTTTATTCGAAGGATGCCTCATTTCCTTATTGGGGGCTGTTATAGGTATCGGTTTGGGATTGGTCCTTTGCCTTATACAACAAGAATTTGGCATCATTGGATTAGGGGGTGTAGGCGAAGGTTCCTTTATAGTTGATGCCTATCCCGTAAGCGTCCACTTGTCGGATGTGGTGCTTGTCTTTATAACAGTATGGGTGGTAGGATTCCTTTCTGTATGGTATCCCGTACGTTATTTGAGTCGTCGTTTATTGGAGAAATAATTATCCTAACGAAATGCTTTCGACAAGCATATCCTTTTGGTGTAAAAACACTTCAGCCGATTCTTGAAACTTGCTCTCACTCTCTGTCGTAAGAAAACGGCAAGTACCGGTCTTGGTGCATCGAGTATTGATTTCAGGATGTCGTTGCAAATAATCCTTCAAACTCTCAGCCACATATTCCCCTTGAGCAATGATGCGAACATGGGGCGGTGTAAATTGTTTGATTTTATCTATCAGCAAAGGATAATGGGTGCAACCTAATATAATCGTATCAATTAAATGATCTTTCTCCATCAACCGATTGATATGCTGACGGACGAAATAATCGGCTCCTTCTGAATGAGATTCGTTGTTTTCCACTATCGGAACCCACATGGGGCATGCTTCGCCGGTGACTATAATATCTGGATACAGCTTATGTATTTCCATGACATACGATTCCGACTTAATGGTACCACTGGTTGCCAAAATGCCTACATGCTTACTTTGGGTTATCTCACCAATACACTCAGCTGTAGGACGGATGACTCCTAATACTCTGCGGGTTTCATCAATCTGTGGCAGATTGATTTGTTGGA
Organism: Bacteroides sp.; assembly: GCA_017472925.1. GTDB lineage: Bacteria > Bacteroidota > Bacteroidia > Bacteroidales > Bacteroidaceae > Phocaeicola. The sequence continues at coordinate 161,712 of JAFUNS010000034.1, forward strand.
TGCTTCTCAATGCTTTAGCCGAAGCTGTATTGCAAGCTAAAATAACCAGAGGGCAACCTAACTCAAAGAGTTTTTCTACGGCTTGCAAAGTAAATTCATAAACCACTTCGAAAGAACGAGTGCCATAGGGGGTACGAGCATTATCGCCCAAGTAAATATAATCGTACTGAGGCAATAGTTCTCGTATTTTATCCAATATGGTCAGCCCTCCATATCCGGAATCGAAAACACCAATGGCTCCTTTCATAATCTTCTTTTTGATTTATTTGGGACAAAGATAATGATTTGTTTTGTAATACATCGTTTTATTAATTATAAAACGTCGTGTTACGAAGCGTGGAGAATAGGTAAGTGCATAAAAAAGGTGGATGGGCCTTTTGACGCATCCACCTTTGTATTATTAAAATAAGTTATTACAAACCTAACTTAGCCTTTACAGCAGCAGTAACATCTGTAGACAATGTTTCGCTTACAAAAGGAATGTTGGTTGAAGTCAAATCGAAAATGTATACATAACCACCTTCTTGACCAACAGCCTTGATAGCGTCATCCACCTTCTTGGCAATAGGTTCCAACATTTGCATCCAGCTTTGGTTCAATTGTTGTTGGGCATCTTGTTGGAATTGCATACCTCTTTCGTTCAAGTCCTGCAATTCTTTCATACGGCGATCCTTAATGTTTTGGGGCAAGTTAGCCTGTTCTTCTTGGAAAGCTGCATATTTCTTGTTCAAGTCATCAGTAGCGCGTTGGATTTCATCCATATACTGTTTTTCCATAGCCTTGATGTCTGTCTGAGCCTTAGTAAAGTCAGGCATAACATTAATAATTTCTTGGACCTTAACGTGGCCAAACTTTTGTGCGAATACGCTCATTGGAGCGATAAGCAAAAGAATTAAAGCAATTTTTTTCAACATAGTTCTTATTTATTTTTAATGATTACAATTCTATTCAGTTGCAAATGTATGAAATTAATTTGAATATCCTAACTTTGAGAGGATTTCATTGCTAATATCGATGCGTGGTGAGGCAAAAATGAGGCTGCTTGCCGATGCTCTATCTATTACTGCATCATAGCCACGTTGCAAAGCAATCTGTTTCACAGCTTCATAAATATTGTCTTCAATAGGAGCTATCAACTCTTCTTGTTTCTTGGCCATCTCACCTTCAGGACCAAAATATTTCATTCTCAATTCGGCTGCTTCCTTTTCTTTGGCTACAATAGCTTCTTCCTTTTGGGTTCTTTGTGTGGCAGTTAGCTTAGCCGATGTCTGTTGATAAGCCTTGTAAAGGCTTTCTGCTTCCTTTGCTTTGGCTTCAACGGCTTTTTGATATTGCTGCGAAAGCTGCTCCAACTGATTGTTGGCTTCTTGATAAGCTGGAATATTCTCTAAAATATATTCCATGTCTATCAATGCAAATTTCTGTGCATGCATACCCAATAGGCTGATCATGCAGAATACCGACAATAAAAATACTTTCTTCATAGTAGTTACGTTTTATAGTTTAGAATTCTTGTCCTAAGATAAAGTGGAATTGGCTTCCGCTATATTGTGAAGAGCCATTGATCTTGTCGAAACCATACGCCCAGTCGATACCCATCATACCAATCATAGGAAGGAAGATACGTACACCCAAACCTGCAGAGCGCTTCAAACTGAACGGATTAAACTTGCTAACTTCTGTCCATGCATTACCACCTTCAATGAAGCCAAGCGCATAAATGCTTGTTGAGTTTTCCAACATCAACGGGTAACGGAGTTCGGCACCTAAACGAACATAGGCATAACCTTCGCTACCATATGGTGTCAATGAACCGTTTTCATAACCACGGAGTGCAATTGTCTCGGATGCATAGCTTACGCTATAACCTGTCATACCGTCACCACCCATGTAGAATGTTTCGAATGGCGATTTCTTATATTTATTATAATGACCTAACAAACCGAATTCGGCACGTGTCATGATAACAGGACACTTTTGTGCTTGCCAAAGGGCTGTGTAAGATTTGAACTTGAATTTCCATTTGTGGTATTCAATCCAATTATATACACTGGCTGCTTCTTCATAATCATTCTTGCCATAGGTTGAATAGTCCTTGTTGCTGAACAAAGAATAAGGAGGCGTTAAATGAACAGAAGCTGTAAATTCCGATCCCTTACGAGGGAATATCGGGTTGTCGGTAGAGTTACGCGACAAAGTAAAGCCCAAGCTTAAATTGTTACAGTTACCTGTAGACATGTATTCACCATTGTTCAGACGGATGTACAAATAACTCCAATCCTTCAACACGAAACGTTGGAAAGACAATTCTGCTGACAAAGTGAAATAGTCGTCCGGCCATCTCAAACGCTTACCCCAACCGATGGAAGCACCATACATCTGTATAGACTTGTCGGGGTCGTAATAAGATTCATAATTATACATACCACTATTGCCATAATAACTTCCATAACCATACATATAGTTATAATAGTTGTTCATGTAGGCAGAGTTGTAATAGTTGCTGCTGATGTCTGTCTGAACAGAATAGAATGCCGATACAGAGAATGAGTTCGGACGCTTTCCTCCAAACCAGGGGTCAAAGAATGATACACTATACGATTGATAATAGCTACCATTGGTTTGTCCGCTGATGGTCAATGTTTGTCCGTCACCTTGAGGGAGAATACCGCGATAATTGTCGGTCTTCTTGAACAAATTGGCCATAGAGAAGTTGGTGAATTTCAAACTCAACTTACCGATGACACCGGTTTGTCCCCAACCAGCCGAGAATTCTACTTGGTCGTTGGCTTTGGATTCCAAGTTCCAGTTAATGTCCACTGTACCATTTACCCCATCAGGTTGCACATCAGGCTGAATGTTTTCAGGATTAAAGTGTCCCATCTGTGCAATTTCACGATAAGAACGTTCAAGGGCATCTTTATTGAACAAGTCGCCTGGTTTGGTACGAAGTTCACGACGTACCACGTTTTCATACAGACGGTCGTTACCATTGATGCGTACACGGTTGATGGTAGCTTGGGGACCTTCAATTACACGCATTTCCAAGTCAATGGAGTCGCCATCAATGTTAACTTCCACTGGATCGAGATTGTAAAACACATAGCCTTGGTTGTAATAATCGTTGCCTATAGCATCATCGTCTTCGCTGATACGTTCCTTCAATAATTTCTGATTATAGACATCGCCCTTCTTCATGCGGAGCTTGTGAGCCAAATAATCCGAATTATAAACCGTGTTACCTACCCAATCAATGTTACGTACATAATATTTGTCACCTTCTTCAATGCGCATGTATACATCTACGGTACGGTCATCAAATGATGTAACGCTGTCCACTACGATCAAGGCGTCACGATATCCCAATTCATTATACTTGTCTATAATGAGTTGTTTGTCTTCTTCGTATTTTTCTTCAATGAATTTCTTTGTACGGAAAATGTTAGCCAACTTGTTCTTTTCGTTGGTCTTTTTCATGATTCGTTTCAGCTTCTTGTCGCTCAGAACAGTGTTTCCATCAATGGTTATTTGATGTACCTTGACTTTTTCTTTTTTGTCAATCATGATGTCAACATCTACCTGATCCTTGTTGCCTTCCAGATTGCGTTCTACAATGGTCACCTCTGCATTCTTGAATCCTTTGTCATCAAAATGCCTTTTGATGATAATCTTGGCACGGTCAATCATGTTTGGTGTAATCTGCGTACCCTTGGCCATACTTAATTTGGCTTCCAAATCTTCGCGCTCGCTTTTCTTAATACCATGATAATGAATGTCGGCAATACGCGGACGTTGGGCAAGGATGATTTTCAAATAGATTTTATCACCTACAATCTTCTCAGCTTCAATCTTTACGTCAGAAAACAAACCGTGTCTCCAATAATGCTTGACAGCTGTTGTAATTTCGTCACCCGGCACAGTGATGGTTTGTCCCACCGACAATCCGGATAGACCTATCAATACATAGTCTTCGTAATTTTTTACACCTTCTACTTTTATACCACCAATTTCGTATTTCTTGGGTGTACCTGTATAGGTGATAACAGGGCTGTTGTTCTCTTCCAATGCAATTTCCTGAGCTTTACTCTGGACATTGAAGCAGAACAGACTTGTTAATATTAATAATATGGATGAAATTCGATAGATCATTTTATCTGACTTTATATTTGTTCACTGGTTTTTCCAAATCGGCGTTCTCTTCCTTGATAATCGCAAATGGCCTTGCAGAATTCTTCTTCCTTGAAATCCGGCCAGAATGTATCGCAAAAATATAACTCTGAATAAGCGCATTGCCACAACAGATAGTTGCTGAGGCGTATTTCTCCACCCGTACGAATCAGCAATTCAGGGTCGGGCATGAAATGTGTGCTTAGGTGTTGGTCTATGGTTTGGTCGGTTATTTCATCAACGACCAAATCACCGTCCTTTACTTTTTGGGCTATTTGTTTCATGGCATGAGTTATCTCCCATTTGGAAGAATAACTGAGAGCAAGTGTAAGACACATTCCTGTATTGACAGAAGTCCGCTCTATACATTTGTTGAGTCTCTCGAGCACCATGGGTGGCAATTTCTCTGTATCGCCAATGATGCGGAAACTGATGTTGTTCTTCATGAAGATTTCTTCTTCAATCGATTCCATCAGCAATGCCATCAGTGCATTGACTTCGTCTTGCGGACGATTCCAGTTTTCTGTAGAAAATGTATAGAGTGTCAGGTATTTAACTCCTAACTTAGCCGCTTCTTCTGCAATGACATGTACGGTTTCTGCACCGGCTTGATGCCCCATACTACGCACTTGTCCCCGTTGCTTGGCCCATCTTCCGTTGCCGTCCATAATGATGGCTACATGTGCGGGTATACGGTCTCTATCTATTTGCTCGCTATATAACATAACTTTTCTGTTCGATTTTATGGGTTTACGAATCCCAATTTATTGATTCTGCCTCGCCAAACTTCGCCTGTCTTTCCCCACATGAACCATACAAACAGATTGTCATCAACTACGAATGAATAATTGCCCTCTGCTTGGGTATAGAGTGTGGCGAATTCTTCGGGGAACACAACATCTTCTGTAACCTTTTCCCAACCTATTCCATTGTCGTTAGATGCATAGAAATATTCAAAGGCTTTAACAGAAGAATCGTTCTTTCCGGGACCACCGAAGCTATACAACAAATTGTTATAGTAAATCATTCCTGCATTTTCCATGTTGGGACATTCATGTTTGTTCCCTTCCATGGTAAGGGGTGTCCATTCATGTTCTGTTGCCAATTGCGACCATACGATGTTGGCCGAATCGTTTTCCACATTGTTTTCGCCCATCAACACAATACGGTGAAGTTTATTGTTGGTTGTCAACGGGTAAGAAGCATATGAATAAGTTCCTTTTGCAAAATCGGCAGGAAGAGTCGAATAAGTGGTCCATACTGTTCCGTCCGAGGTTTCAGCATACAAATTGTCCACAGTTGTTGCTATGAGCTTTGTGACTTCTTTTTCATCAATCGCTGCAACAAGTTGGCTTATCTTTTGTTTACTCTCTGTCGGAACCCAATTTATACCGTTGCTTGAACAATACAAATCATTTCCTGCTAAGATATAGAGATGCTCTCCCCAAACGATAACCGATGAATAATCTGCCTTGACGGGAATGTCGATAGGCTGGAGGTTGGTCCATTCGGCTCCATCATTCTGGCCGGTCATAGTAACAGCCACTTGTTCTTCTTGGTCGGCGAATACCAGAATCTGTTGATTGAAATATACTGCTTTTTGGTTGCGGATGTTCGCATTGAAGTTGCTCTCTACACGTGTCCATCTCATTTCCTTTGGGTCTTGTTGATGTACGTTTATCTTCGCAGTGTAGGTACGTCCATAAGAACCTTGCATAGACATCACCTTGAATTGGATAGGCTTACGGAAATCCAATGAGTCTCCTTCTTCCCAGATGGAATCTGTCTCTGCTACGATAAATACATATCCGTCAGCTTTGATTTCTGCTACCACCTTACTTACATCTGTTCCCACGGGCAGAGAGTCTACGTTATAGATAAGCCCTTGATTCTGGTCGATGGCAAAAGGATAATTGCTGCCAGTTACAGTGGTTGTCAGTGTAGTGTCTTTCCCATTAACAGTGGCCGGATATTTCGTATCAATATTATTAATCTTAAAAGAGGTGATACTGGCATCCGAGCTGTACTCAATTTCGAATTCTTCATCTTCCAGACAAGATGTAGCGATGAATGCCGTTATAAAAAGACATGTGATAATATTCAGTAATCTTATATTCATTTGTAATAGCTTCTTTTGTTACAAGTTGCAAAAGTAGGAAGATTTTTCTCACCATAGAAGTTTTGAAGCAAGTTTTATATTAATTTATAGATAAAATAAGTCTTTTTTTCAGCTATTTGGCTTAAATCTCACGTCCAAATGGTTTCTTGAACACATATTTTAACTCTCTTCCGAATCGGTGCTCTGTTAAAAAAACATATTTTTGAGGGATGATTGGTGCCTTTACTCCATTTTCTATTGCTATAGGTGAGGTCTCCACACAGATCTCGTCCCAGTATTCTGTATCGATAAAGGATTGCAGAAGAATTGCTCCACCTTCCACCATCAGCGACTGAATCTTTTGGTTATAAAGCGTTTCCATTATTTGAGGAAGAATGTTGCCCTTGAAGTCCAACGTCACATATTCCACGTTGGGGTAGGGGGAGACTTCGTTCTTCTGAGTAAAGACAAGTGTCCTTACTGAACCGTTGAATAGCTGCAGGTGAGTAGGAAGTGTCAAATCCTTGTCTATCACTAACCTTAATGGATTCTTTCCATACCAGTGGCGGGTAGAAAGCGACGGATTGTCGAGCAATGCCGTTTTTCTTCCCACTAGAATGGCTGTATGTTCTGCCCTTTTTTTGTGTACGAGCATGGATGTGAGTGGAGTGGAAAAAACTACGGGACTTCCGTTTGTGCGTTCGTTGTCTATGTATCCATCAGCCGATTGCGCCCATTTTAATAAGATATAAGGACGATGATGTGTGTGAAACGTAATGAATCGTCGGATTAATTCTCGGCACTCTTCTTCCAATACCCCTACGATGACCTCGATACCCGCATCGCGAAGTTTCTGTATGCCCCTTCCAGCCACTTCCGAAAAAGGGTCTACACACCCTACCACCACACGAGGTATTCCCTTGCTGATGATTAAATCGGCACAAGGCGGTGTTTTCCCATAATGTGAACAAGGTTCCAGACTGACGTAAATGGTCGATTCCTTCAGCATTTGCTCGTCCTTCACCGAGCGGATGGCATTCACTTCAGCATGGGCCTCCCCGCAACGGGCATGGTAACCTTCGCCTATTATGTGATCGTCTTTATGTACAATAACGGCTCCCACCATGGGGTTGGGTGCAGCATTGCAAAGGCCGTTTCGAGCCAATTGAACGCAGCGGGCCATATATTTTTCGTCTTTTGTCATCGTCTTTCTTCTTAAATTCCTAATTTTGTATCCGAAAAAGAATTGAGATGCATCCTGTTTATCATGAAATAAAGAAAATGCTTGCGGGGTATTACCCTGATGCTGAAGCATCTGCACTGGCAAAAATGTTGCTGGTGGAAGTGCTCCATTTCTCAACCCTCGAATTGTTTGGTGGCAAAGATAAGGAAGTTTTTAAAAAAGACCTTGATGTTTTGTACGAAATGTCAAGGCGTTTGCAAAACCGGGAGCCTATACAATATATAATAGGTAGAGAAACATTCTGTGGCATGCCTTTCGTCGTGAACCGCCATGTGCTTATTCCTCGTCCGGAAACTCAGGATTTGGTGGAATGGATTGCCGAGGAGGATCAGCAGACAAATCCTTGTCGGTTGTTGGATATGGGCACTGGCAGTGGCTGTATTGCCATCTCGTTGGCCAAGAAACTTCCACATGTCCAAGTGGAAGCTTGGGACATCTCCGGAGAGGCGTTGCAAGTGGCTCGCCAAAACGCATTGAACAATCAAGTGAAGGTCGATTTCCACCAGCAAGATATACTTTCCGCTTCACCCGGAATAGCTGAGTGGAACGTCATTGTGAGCAATCCTCCTTACATAACCAACAAAGAAAAGGCAGAAATGGAAGCCAATGTGCTGAATTGGGAACCTCACACCGCCTTGTTTGTGCCCGACCATGATCCCTTGTTGTTTTATCGCAAGATAGCTCAATTGGGAATGAGTATGTTGGTGGACGGAGGTGCACTCTATTTCGAAATCAATCGGGCTTATGGCACCGAAACCATAGCTATGCTTCAGGCATTGGGCTATGAAAACATCATTATCCGGAAAGACCGGTTTAACAATGAACGCATGATAAAAGCTACAAGACCATGAAAAAAGAATGTTCAGCAAATGAAGCACGATATAAAGCAGAAGCCTATTGTGCCGCGGCCGAACGCTGCATAACCGATGTCAGGAAGAAACTCCAGCAATGGGGTGCTCCTCAGGATTGTATGGATGAAATTATCCGTGGATTGGTAGCCGACAACTATCTGTCCGAGCAACGATATGTCGATGCTTTCATTCGCGAAAAACATCGTTTTAACGGTTGGGGAAAAGCCAAGATTGCACAGATGCTTCGTATGAAACAACTTCCTTCATCGCTTATCGAAGAGGCTGTGCTACATTTGGATAAAGAAGAATATCACTCAGCCCTCTCAGTTTTGCTTCGGAAAAAGAAGGATGGAATCAAAGCCCGCAACGCGTATGAACGCAATGGCAAACTGATTCGTTTTGCACTTGGCCGTGGCTATGAAATGAACGATATTCTGAATTGTCTGAAAGAAATGGGATGCGATGATGAGTATATGGAATGATTGTTGGGAACTCTTTTTCCCCCGCTGTTGTGTGATTTGCGGCAAACGATTGTTGAAAGCAGAAAGAGACTTGTGCATCCAGTGCCTTGCTAAATTGCCAAGAACTAATCTTCATCAACAAAAAAACAATGAAATGGAGCAAGCCTTCTGGGGTCGTTTCCCGATTGAGCGTGCCTCTGCTTTCCTTTATTATTCCAAAGGAGGAGATGTACGCAAGCTCCTCTATGCTTTGAAATATTATGGGCATCGGCAGGTGGGTGAGGTCTTGGGCCGATACATGGCCAGCGAAATGGTGGATGCAGACTTTTTCAATGGCATAGATTGCATTATCCCTGTTCCGCTCCATCCTCAAAAGTTGCGCATTCGCGGATACAATCAGAGCGAACTGTTAGCCCGTGGAGTGTCCTCTGTAACGGGTATCCCGGTCCTGACCGATGGATTGTGTAGGGAACAACACACCGAAACGCAGACACACAAGAGCCAGTATGGACGTTGGAAGAATGTGAACGAAATGTTTTCCCTCAACACACACTATTCTTTAAAGGACAAGCATGTGTTGTTGGTCGACGATGTGTTTACCACAGGAGCCACCCTCATAGCTTGTGCCGATGCCTTGAAGAGTGTGTCCGGTATCCGAATCAGTGTCTTGACCTTGGCAATGGCGGGAGAAACCTGATTTTGATATAAAATCTAAAAAATTACATCGTTCTTTTTCGTAATCTCAAATCCTTTCTCTAATTTTGCAGAAAATATATCAGTTACAGTTAAGTTATGAATACTTTAGAAAAATTATTCGCAGAGAAGTTATTGAAGATTAAGGCAATCAAGTTGCAACCGGCTAACCCGTTCACTTGGGCATCGGGTTGGAAGTCTCCATTCTATTGTGACAACCGTAAGACTCTTTCTTATCCTTCTTTACGTAATTTCGTCAAACTGGAAATCTGCCGTACCATTCTCGAAGAATTCGGTCAGGTAGATGCTATCGCCGGTGTGGCAACAGGAGCTATTCCTCAAGGTGCATTGGTGGCAGAAGAATTGAACCTCCCGTTCGTTTACGTACGTTCTACTCCGAAGGATCATGGTTTGGAAAACCTGATTGAAGGTGAACTTCGTCCGGGTATGAAGGTGGTGGTTATCGAAGACTTGATTTCTACGGGCGGCAGCAGTTTGAAGGCTGTAGAAGCTATCCGTCGCGATGGTTGCGAAGTGATTGGTATGGTGGCATCGTTCACCTACGGATTCCCTGTGGCTATTGAAGCTTTCAAGAGCGCTAAGGTGGATTTGGTGACATTGACCAACTACGAAGCTGTTTTGGATGTAGCTTTGAAGACTGGCTATATTAATGAAGAAGACGTTCCGGTATTGAACGTCTGGAGAAAAGATCCAGCCCATTGGGAAGCCGGCAAATAATTTGATATTCATTCAAAAATAAGATATTGAGAGCGGTTCGGGTGCGGCATCAGCACTCGGACGGTTCTCTTTTTCACATTTATAAAAGTATGGCACAATTCGAAAGTAATATAAAATACGTTCCTTATAGCCAGGAACAGGTATATAATAAGTTGGAGGACTTGAACAATCTGGCCGCCTTGAAGGAACGCTTTGAACAAGTGCGCGAAAAAGTGGGCGACAAGATACAAGATATGTCTTTTGACCGCGATTCACTCACACTCACTGTGCAGGGCATGAATGTAACATTACGCATCATCGAGCGTGAGCCTTGTAAATGCATCAAGTTTGAGGGTGACAAATCGCCTATCCCCGTGAACCTATGGATACAGGTGCTCCCTGTAACCAGCGAACAGGCCAAGCTGAAAGTAACCATTCGTGCCGAGGTGAACATGTTCATGAAGGCTATGGTGACCAAGCCTTTGCAGGAAGGGGTAGAAAAGATTGCAGATATGTTAGCTATGATTTCATATTAATATAAAGGATAGAGATATGGCACAGAAACTTTGGGAGAAGAACGTGCAGGTGAACGAAGAGATAGACCGCTTCACCGTTGGCCGCGACCGCGAAATGGACCTCTATTTGGCTAAGCACGATGTGCTCGGTTCCATGGCGCACATTACTATGCTTGAAAGTATCGGATTGTTGGAAGCCGACGAGCTGGCAGTTTTATTGGAAGAGTTGAAGAATATCTATGCATCGGCCGAACGGGGAGAGTTTTTGATTGAAGATGGCATAGAAGATGTCCATTCACAAGTGGAGCTGATGTTGACTCGTAAATTGGGCGATGTGGGAAAGAAAATTCATAGCGGGCGCTCACGCAACGACCAGGTTTTGGTAGACTTGAAACTCTACACCCGTAGCGAGTTGAAGGAAATAGCCATGGCAGTAGAAGACTTGTTCAAGGTTCTTGTAGCCCAAAGCAATAAATATAAGGATGTACTCATGCCTGGCTACACTCATTTGCAGATAGCCATGCCTTCCTCCTTTGGTTTGTGGTTCGGCGCCTATGCCGAAAGTTTGGTAGACGATATGATGTTCCTGCAGGCCGCCTTCAAGATGTGTAACCGCAATCCGCTCGGTTCGGCAGCTGGATATGGTTCCTCTTTCCCGCTGAACCGTGAAATGACCACCCGCTTATTGGGCTTCGAATCCATGAACTACAATGTGGTTTATGCTCAGATGGGACGAGGTAAGATGGAACGCAATGTAGCCTTTGCTTTGGCTTCCATTGCCGGAACGGTGGCCAAGTTGGCATTCGATGCCTGCATGTTCAGCAGCCAGAACTTCGGTTTTGTGAAACTACCCGACGAGTGTACCACCGGTTCCAGTATCATGCCGCACAAGAAGAACCCTGATGTGTTTGAACTCACTCGTGCCAAGTGCAACAAGATACAGTCGCTTCCACAGCAAATCATGCTTATTATGAACAATCTCCCTTCGGGCTATTTCCGTGATTTGCAGATAATCAAGGAAGTCTTTCTGCCCGCTTTCGAGGAACTGAAGGACTGTCTGCAGATGGCTACCTACATTATGGACAAGATATCCATCAATGAACACATCCTGGACGATGACCGTTATCTATACATCTTCAGTGTGGAAGAAGTGAACCGCCTTGCCAGTGAAGGCATGCCTTTCCGCGATGCCTACAAGAAAGTAGGTCTCGACATCGAAGCCGGTAAGTTTACTCATAATAAACAGGTGCATCATACCCACGAAGGCAGTATCGGAAACCTCTGCAACGAGCAAATAACCGCTTTGATGGACAGCGTAGTGCAAGGCTTCAACTTTGCCACTATGGAGCAAGCCGAAAACCATTTGTTAGGACGTTAATTTTTTAGCCTATGAATACTCATCAACCTTCAACCGACCGTTACGATAAGATGCAGTATACCTATTGCGGAAACAGCGGTCTGCTTTTGCCCCGCATTTCGCTGGGCTTGTGGCACAACTTCGGAAGCGTAGACGATTTCGGAGTGGCAACAGACATGATTAAGTATGCGTTTGACAACGGAGTGACTCATTTTGACTTGGCCAACAATTATGGCCCTGAACCCGGAAGTGCCGAAACCAATTTCGGCAGAATCCTGAAGGAAAACTTTCAGGGCTATCGCGATGAGATGATTATCTCCTCCAAGGCAGGTCACAGCATGTGGGCTGGCCCTTATGGCGACGGCAGCTCTCGCAAGAACCTTATGGCAAGTATTGACCAGAGTCTTCGCCGCACAGGATTGGAATATTTCGATATTTTCTATAGTCATCGTTACGATGGTGTAACTCCTGTCGAAGAAACCATCCAAACGTTGATAGATATTGTCAAGCAAGGCAAGGCGCTTTATATTGGTATCTCCAAATATCCGCCTGCACAAGCCCGTCAGGCATACGAAATGATGAAGGCTGCCGGTGTGCCTTGCCTCATCAGCCAATATCGTTACAGCATGTTTGATCGCGCCATTGAATCCGAAACGCTTCCTTTGGCCGCCGAATATGGCTCGGGAATGATTGCTTTTTCTCCGTTGGCACAAGGCTTGTTGACCGACAAATATTTGCATGGAATTCCTGAAAACTCGCGTGCTGCCCGTTCTACTGGCTTCCTGCAACTCAGTCAAGTAACCGATGAGAAGATACAGAAAGCCATGCAATTGAATGAGTTGGCAGTCCGTCGTGGACAGACTTTGGCCGAGATGGCATTGGCTTGGGTATTGAAGGATGAACGTATGACCTCTGTCATTGTAGGTGCCAGCTCCGTGCGCCAATTGGCTGCCAATCTTCATACGCTGGACAACCTCTCGTTCAGCGCCGAAGAACTTGCCGAGATAGAAACAATATTGAATAAATGATAAAAAACGGGTGCAAAAATTTGGCTATTATTGTAAAAGCCCTTATCTTTGCACCCGTTAAAACCGAAATGCGGAAATAGCTCAGTTGGTAGAGCATAACCTTGCCAAGGTTAGGGTCGCGAGTTCGAGCCTCGTTTTCCGCTCTCTCCCTTGAGGATGCTCGAATGGTGGAATCGGTAGACACGAGGGACTTAAAATCCCTTGGCCATTGCGGCTGTGCGGGTTCAAGTCCCGCTTCGAGTACAAAGAAAAATCGCAAACAGTTAATTAATAGCTGCTTGCGATTTTCTTTTTATAGAATTGCACCACATTTGCACCACAGAGTAATATCCGCTGACTCCAAATTCTTATTTTATGATGGATTTTAAATTTAATCCTTCATTATTGAATATATATTTTGTTTCTCTTTCATCAAGACAATAGATAAGTCAAATAACTCTTTAGCTTTAAACAACAACAAGTCTAGTGATTTTTTTAAGTTAGCATTCATGTTATCCACATCATTTTTATAGGTATGAATACTTTTTTCAAGTCTTTCCAACTCGAAAGTTGTATTCGCAATGTCTTGTTGATATCTTTTATATTCATCTTGATTTCCACTTTTAGAAAGCAATTGATACAATGTTGATAAAATACTCTGATTGTTTCTTTTCATTTCTGTTTCTGCAATATTTTGTCCTACACGTAGAACAAAATCTAATTGTTTATCAAGAATATCCGATAATAAAGTTCGTGATTCTATCCAACATTTGTCGTATTTACTTTCTATTTCAGTTTTATTGTTATTCGAATCTATTTCAAAAACATATCTATATTGTAAATCGTACGAAAAAATTAGTGATTTCTTTTTGGCAATTTCTGATTTTGTTACAGATAAATTATCATAATTCATGGAAATAGCAGGTCTAAAAGCTTCAACCGCATTCATTAATTCCAAATTATTTCTAAGACATAAATTATATTCATCCAGTTTTTTCTCATTTTGTTGATGCTTAAGCAATACATATTGTTGGTTTATTGCTTTTTCATTATTTCTATTACTATGTATGATTGCCAAATAGCCTACGGCAACCGCAAATAATCCACCGCAATAACTACCCCAAAAATTCAGCCATGCATCTTTAGAAATAATAGTTTCAATCATACGCCCATATGTTAGAGCATAATTAAGAATAAAGACAATAATCAAACCAACTATAATGATTGCAAAAACAACAATAATTTCTTTCTTTTTCATATAATTGCATCTTTTGGGGTATACTATTTAACTCAATAAACAAATTTACTTAAAAAATGTTCATTTGAATTTTTACGTTAGTTCTTTTCAGTAATACACATAATAGGTAATGGTATATGAGTTTCTTTGTCTGCAGATAACTGAACTAAGTAGTTAGGACAATCAATAGTGAATGTCGCGGTATCTATTATATTTTTATTCTTCGTTAGAAATTTGGATACGAATTCTTTCTTAAACAATAGCTTTTGTTCTTCTTCTGAAATGATACTTATTATTAGTTCAAAGAAACGTTCTAATTCAGTATAAAACACAAAACTCCGTGGTGGAATAACTATTCTAAAAACACCAGTTCTGTTGTTAGTATCTGGAATTCTCAGATTGATGCAATAATTGAAAATTCCCCAAAAGCGATATGGCAATTGTTTATATACATTATTCTCTCCTTCTGTGCGTATCGGTTCACCATATATGGGTAAATCGAGAGTGAACATGTGTTTTATATCATAGCTATGGGTTAATTCTTCGGTCATTATAGTGATTAGCTCATCAGAAGATATTATTTTCGTTTGTATATTATATTGGCTATATATCGCATCCGTTTTCTCTCGTAATCTAGAATCATTGCTTACAAAGATATCACAGGATGATGCATAATATGCGTGCTCTGAATCTGTATAGATGTTTTGTAGATTACGGTTTTTATCAGAAAAGAATCCTGAAAGGTTCAAAGTCAAATATAATGAAGTGAATAGTTCAAGATTTGATTTGCTTCTTTCTGCAATAGGATTTTCTATAAGTTCCACAAAAGTCTTGTTTGTTTGTGAGAATATAGTAGCATCCAATTCCTTAAAAATATTTGTAGAGTTCGAACCTTGTATCTTTCTATATTGAGAATCATTTGTTGTTGCTTGAATATAACTTTGTATTTGTTTAGGTATTTTTTTATCATTAAATAAAGTTGGCCCATATTCAAACATAAGCGAGAATAAATCTGCCAGGTTTTCAATCGTTTTGTTTATAAGAGGAATAACAAAAGGGTCAATATTCTCTTTCTTAAGGATTGACATAAAGTCATCAGGATTCAATTTGTTATTCATCAAATACTTACAGAAGGTATCTTTGGAAAATCCAGAACTTAATAGTTCTAATTCAGTGGCATTCTGAGTAAGATAATCTTTAGGATAGCATTTATAGGGATATGGATTGTTAATATTCTGTTCATGTTCTAATAAATGATGTTCACAAATCTCTGTCAATAATTGAAAATCTTGTTCATAATAATTATTGTTAGCATCTTTACTAACCAACAAATCTTTTATATGAGCTTTTGAATATGGAAAGATGAAATAGTCTTTATTAGTCTGTAGAAATGTAAATAAATCACTATTCTGCTCATCTTTTAGATGGGTTATAATATTCCAATCTAGATATATTTTTAACATAGTAAACCATATTTAATGTATTCTCATACTATTGATTGATAAATAACTTTATATTAAATTTTGTTTCTCCTTTATTACCTATAATTGTCAATTTTAGAAATTTCCACCGGAATTTGGCTATTTGTAGGTCTAACTATATTCTGTGCCTCTATTCGTATTCTCAACTGTCCTGCATTTGTTTCTTTTTCATAACATTTGGGACCTAATAAAATAGAAGCTATTTTTAAAGGAAACTCATTATTGCCATTTTCAATACAGAATTCAACCACTGGACATATGATATTTTCACTAGTGGTAATCCATTTATAGCGAGAAGAATCATTTCCTCTATAAAGCAAACGAATTTCTTTTTCATCTGCATAATCATTGGGCTTAAAGAAGTGAGACCATAATGACATCCTTTGTAATACAATTTTTTTACCATTAAAGTCAGAACTTAATAGCTTAACAATAAAATCTAGTTCAGGGTGTGTTCCGTCATTATTACCATAACTGATAGGAGCAAGATAAAAGTCATTTTTAAGTAATTTAGAGTCTACTTCTAAATTTAAACATACTCCTTTGGCATCGTCAGCATACATACGCCACATAGTTAAACGGTCAAAACTTGAAATATCAGAGCATGACATTATAAAATACTTATTTAACTCCTTAATTGTATTATTGGATTGTTGGTAGAAATCGACATGTGACCCTTTCCCATGGATATATTCATCGAAATAATAGCATTCGCTTTTGTCGTTCATACAAACAATACTACATACACTGTTTTTTTTCGATTCAATAATTCTAATAATAGATGATAATGTTGTATAACGACAAATATTATTTCTATAGAATTTCCCTAAAAGATAACGAAATAATTGGTCTTCATACTTTTGAGGTAATAAGATGCTATCAGATTTAGTTGCTTTTGCATTAGTCAAGTCATTTAATTGGGGCAATTCTGAATTAGCACGGTATTTTCCTCTCTGTCCTGAGAGTGAATTGTGTAACATCTCGATAATAAAGTTATGTAGTATATCTCTATCCTTTTCTGATAAAGGAGTATCTATTTCATAGTAGTTATATAGCTTTTCGAATGCTTCTTCTAATGAGCTGCTGTTAGACATGCGTGTGTCATTGCAAGGTAACTTTACGAATAGTGCCTGTTTTCCGTCAAAGATTATACCAAACGGAACTTTCAAATCTTTTTGGTAAGATTCAAATTGTTTTAATGCAAAATTATATGATTGATTATTAAGATTCTTCTTTATTTCAACTAATGCTATAGGTTCTTCGTTGCGATAAATAACAGCATCTGGAATCAATCTATTAGAACCAGTGCCCAATTTAAATTCAGTAATTAAGTTATAATTCTCTTTAAGATGTTGTCTAATTTTATTGAGTAAAAATCTTTCTGACTCCATAATTCCTTAATAAGTTACTTTATTTATTGTTGATATATATTTGGTGTATTTTTGTGAATACAATTTTGGGGATGTTTTTAAATCTGCATAACTACACATTTGAAATGTTCTATTTTTTTGGTTATAGCTCGTTATCTTAACTTTATACATCAACTCTATCTGCCATTAGTTCTTTAATAAATTGTTCACCCAATTGATCTAGTTTAAAAGGATATTGAGACATATAGTCATCAAAGGATATTTGTTTGTTGATTGCAGATAAAGTATCCATGGATGGAATATAAATAGAATTATAATAATCGTTAAAATACTTCAGAAAACCATCCTTGCTGAACCGTTTTGAATATTTGATTAATGTTAATGGTGACATTAATATAAGAGGATTTTCCTTGATAATATTTAAACCTTCTTTACAAAGACATTCTAAATACCATCTCTGCAGTATACTAGTAAGACCATCTACAAGAAGTCGATTGTCTGCAATCACTAATACAGAATAAATTTTTACTTCACGGGAAAGGGGTGAGTCCCATGGGAATACTCCATTTCTTATATTGGCAACATGACCTGCGAGTTGTCCACATCCAATTCGTTTTGGAGCAATTGGTTTGTGACAATGATTCTTGTAATCAATTTGATAAGTTTTGCAGACTAATTTATTACGAAGTTCTTCTTCTATTATAGTAAAGTCTCTTTGTTCCTTTATCCAAGCATTAATGCGAATGTCTTTACATTCAAAAAGGATAACGGAATCTCTCGTTTTTATATAATAATCGGGATAGCCAAGTTCTCCATTCTTTATCTTATATCTTTTCTTAAGTTCATTTTCGTCAAGAGAATCAATTATATCTAATGATGTACAACTTTTCATTTGACTAACAAATAATGTTTTTTCAACAAACTCAGATGTAAATAAATTACCAATGTCTGGATGATTTTCATTCAATTGTTTGGAAATGTTTTTAAAATCAAAATAGAGGCTACTATATATTCTATCAGTGAGAAGAGGTTGACTATGTACTATATAATCACCATTAACACTTTTAAATAGAGGCTTGTCTCGAAAAAATTTATAATCTGAATTCCCGCTCAGATCAAATTCGTCTTTACTTGAATATGGAATGGCAGATTGCGAAATAGGTATAGATAGCTTTTCAAGAACAGATTTTGTCATGAGAGAGTCAACATCAATTGAAAGGTCACCAATAATACTAGTTTCTCCCTTATAAGTTATGCAAAACAATGAAATTAAAGTACGTAAATATTCACGCCAATTAGAAATTTTATATTTGTTGTAAAACTCCTTTAATAATATATCATACTTCAGATTGTTTTCTAGTAACTTAAAAAACATTGTAGCTTGAACAACCTGAGCAATATATTCATTTTGTTTATCGTAATGAAGGATGTCAAATGAGGAAGCATTATTAGTATATAATAGAACACCCAAATCATCTTCATGTTTCTTGTCTATTTTATATTTCATAGACTCTTCATTGATTTGGGTAATCAATTTGACTGTCTGAAATTGTAATTTGTCTATATTTATTCGAATGTTTGCATTGTTGAAACTTTTATACGGGATTGAAAATGCGCGTCTTAATAGCTCAAGAGATGTTATTTCTAGACCAACAATGTATTCTATATTCGGTTTTGCATCTAGTTTGAGAAAACGATCAATTCTTTTCGAAAGTTTCGCTTGTTTCGGGTCTTTAGACGAAAGCATATGACAAATTTCTGCAGCTGGTTTATTACAATATTCTCTATTAAATAACACTGCAAGTCTAATAATCATTTCTCTAGAATATTGGCGTAGCACTTTTTTATATCCTACTCTGCATAGATCTCTGAATATATAACCAAATTCTAATGGTGCTTTTACATCTATAGATTTATATCTATTTTTCATATAAATTAGAGAATTACACAAATTCAAAATAAGGATGCTCCGAGCAATCATAATCCTCCTCATTCAGCATAGGATTATTCACAAAAAAGGATTTCTTGTAGAGTTCACGGGCAAATGGTGTTACCACTTCAATGTCGTTTTTTGTATATACACCGGTTTGCGGGCGGTCAAGCAGTCCGGCCTCGATGTACATAGGCATGACACAATATAGAGCATTGGGTAAAGAACGATTGCTGGCATATATGGATGATAATCTATTTATGAGCAACTGTGATGAAACTTCTTCCTGCACATGAAAGAATTTTCCAAGAATGACCAATGCATCATATCCAAAAGAATAGGCTGCATTGATTAAGGCGGTAAAGATGATGGCACGGTCTCCTTTGTATTTTATTGCTGTGAAGTAATCCTGTCGATGTTCTTCTATATATGAAAATAAAGGATTGCGAAGCGTCAATTTTCCGATGATGCTTCTCGCCTTGTTGATACGGTTTTCTCCCTGGTATTCCCCAGAAGCAAGGTCTGCGGCATATTCTGGTGTAAAGCAGCCATCAAGAGCTGCTTTCATAGCCATTTCCATTACATTGATACTTATGCGTTGGTTGATACCTACTTTCTTTTCCATATTATTTTTTCTTGATAGTTATAAATGGTATGACCACTTCCAAAAAGTGTGCTCCACCATGAGTTATACCGTCTTTGTTGCTAAAACTTTTTGCATTTCGCCACACAGCCCATTCTTCATGCACAAGAAGACTTTCTTCTATTTCAGAATTTGATTGCAAAAAGGATTTCAGATAGTCTGCATTATTATATATAAGATGTCTGTTTCCTCTACTTTCTCTTTCATATAAGTAAGTCTTTTCTTGCGAATTGAGAGCACGCCAAGGATTGGCAAGCACATTTCCGTGGTCTGTAGTTATGTAAATTTGATATCCCTGGTCGTGAATGGTCTTTATGTCATCAGCAACTTCTTCTGCCCAATTTTTTGTTAGTGCATATAAATCCTTATTGCTATTCAATGTATGCATCTTTTCATCAAGGTTTGTATCAACCATTGCTTGACGATAACAGCTATTATTATCCAACGTCAGATTACCATGAGTATATGCAATTTCATAGTTTTGCATTCGCTTGGGTGTAGGTCTTGAAGTCCAATAATTAACCCATAAGCGGTTTTCATCCGTTGGTGATTGTCTGTAATCTGTTTTGGGCGCTTCTCCACGGAATATAGCTTGTCTTGATAGCTTGGTAATAGAAGGAAGCCATGCTAAAGTCATGTCTTTCTTTGTTGAAATACCAATATTATTAAGAGCCTTGTCCAATATCAAATATTGCCAATAGGTCATACCGTCAATGACAAGCAAAGCGACCTTATCTGTTCGTTGATGCGCATGGGTTAAATGTGGTAATATTTTATGCACCATCTTTGGTTTCTGAACAGATGATGAGTTGATGAATGAAAAATAGCGTTTGTCTATGAAATCCTGAAAGTTGGCATTCAATTCTTCGATAGTAGGCTCTATTTCATGATATACTCCTCGACTTATAACCTTCAGAAGGATTGCGCTTATTTGGTCTATTGTTTCAACTTTATCCCATTGAAGAGGTATGGATTTTAGTGAAGAACATACTGTTTGTATATCCATCCCATAAAGATTTTCAGCCTCACTCAACAAAGATCGTGTTTCATCAATTGTCAAATTGCGAGTAAATTTCTTATGAAAGATATACGAAGCCATACCATATGTCATCTTGGCTTGCAGAAGTTCCACTTCATTACATGCGGGCATCAGTTTGGCAATAGTAAAAGTTGGAGCTATATAAAGGTGTGATTTTATATCTGGTAATATGTCATCGATATGGTCCATTATATAGCATACCTTTTGGTCGGAATGTTTGTCTTCCAGTTCGTATCGCACACGAAGTTCTATCCCTGAATTTACTGGAAGTAACAACAAACCGCTTGTAGTTAGGACTTTTTGTTGTGTGTCAACACCAAGTAAGAACCCATCAGGATTTCTTACAACACTAAGTCTTCTTCCATCGGTTGTCAGACTTTCTACTATTCTATGAACAAATTCATCCATCTACTCTTACGGTTAAAATGAGTTTAACATCCGGTACTACACTACGCCCTCTTGTAAATGTATTTGTCCATTCTTCTTTCTCGGTTTGCAATCTACGCATTTTAGCCTTTCTGATATTTTCAATACCAATACGGGCAATGCGTTGCTCTGCAAAACCAAGTGCACGGAGTTTCTTTTCTGCGATTGTTTGCAGATTGCTTTGAATCTCATTCTCCATGCGATGAAATATGGTAAAGAGATTGTTATTTAACTGTTGTTGATTATCAAAATCTACATTACAGATTCTTTCTCCAACATAGCTGAAACAACTCTTTTCCTGTACCAATCTGTTCCATATATCGTTTCCATATGGAGCAAACACTTTACCAGTGTCAGTGATGAACTGTGCAGAGTATGTCGTTTTTGTTTCATAGCTATTCTTAGCAGATACCTTCCAAATTGTCAGATATCCGGGAGTATCATTCCCGTCGTTCGAGATAATAGCAGGCACACTACTTTGTGTATTACCATCTATCTCATCCAAGATTCGTCTGACCATCGGATGCTGCAAAGTCAGATGTTCAGCATCAGGATTATCTCCATGCCTGGAGGAATCAAATATAGCAGTAATATTGTCTCCTTTAATGGAGTATTGTGTTACACCGGTTAGTTTCTTGTCAATCTTTCCATTTTCGCTAAGGGCGTATAAATCCATCAATTCTTCAAGCCATACAGGAAGAGGACTGAACTTAATCTCACCGGCACTTTCTTTGTTGATATCTTCTTCGTCAAAAACGGGTAATGCTCCTTCTGTAGATTTGTATTCATTCAGTTTGTTCTTAATCTCATACAACCAACTATCACTGGCAAAATCAAATCTTTTAGGGTCAAGCAACGATTGCAGATACAAGTGATTTACCCTCTTCATGTCAATGGTAGAATCTAACACATCACTCGTTTTGTCAATACCCAATTCTTGTAAAATAGCATCCAACTTCTCCACAATGATTTGATATACTCGTGTATCCACCGTATTGTCAGTAAGCATATTGAATGCTGTCACTGGATGTTGTTGACCAATACGATCCACACGACCAATTCTTTGTTCGATAGCCATAGGATTCCAAGGCAAATCGTAATTGAACACTATGTGGCAGAACTGCATGTTCAAAGATTCGCCCGCAGCATCAGTAGCAATCATCACATTTGCTTCATTCTTGAACTTAATGAGTGCATTTTGTCGTTCCTGAAGTTCCATGCTACCGTTGATGCAGACAGTTGTCAATCCGGCTTGTTCTATCAGTTTGGTTAGATACTCCTGTGTCTTTCTAAATTCAGTGAACACAAGCACTTTCAGCTGTGAATCTCCCTTTTCTTCCCTTAGTTGAATTATTTTTCGGATAAGAGCCGTAGCTTTGGCATCCTGTTCATTTTCCAGACAATAACTGGCTTCAGTTATCAACTCTTGTAGTTTTTCTTCTTCATTAGCAAAGCTATCTCCCTGCAGATTTACAGAATAGTCATCCATAAGAAGGTCTTCAAAGTCCAAAGCACCTTCCTCGTCATAATCATTGATATTGTCTGCAATCTCTTCATGTTGCAATCGCCATAGACGTGTTTGCATGGCGGCCAATATAGCAGCGGTACTACTGCTTGCCAATTTCTGCATCATAACCATTACTAAACCTGTAGCATTGCGACTACCACGTTTAGCACGACCAAAGCAATAGCGGACATAGTCTGTTACATGTTCATAGAGCAATTTCTGCAAATGGTGGGCGGTATTGTCCAAAGGAACATCCAATCGGATGGTTTCTCGCTTTTGAAAAAGTTTCTTTCCATTGTAATCTACGGCATACCGTTTTTCCGAACGCATCACATAAGGCGATATTTCTTCAATGCTTGGCATACCTTCGCCCGAAAAGGCATCTGCATCCATCAATTGGAGCACACGACGGAAATGGTCACTTTTACCTCTATGGGGTGTCGCAGAAAGTAGAAGAACATTGGGAACAGCATTGCACAGAGTTTCTGCTAACTGATAGCGTGAAACCTGTGATGTGCTTCCTCCCATACGGTGTGCTTCATCAATGATAATCATATCAAAGTCTGCACCCACAACCGATTCTATACGGTATTTATTGTATTCGTTTATCTTCTCTTGGCTCCAGCCTTGTCTTTGAGATACAGGTTTCAATGCATCCAATGATACAATGATTTGGTTATGTTGCTTCCAGAAGTTTAGTTCCTCTTCGGCATCAAAGCTAGCAAAAGTTCTTGCCATGCCGGTAATGAAGTCACTATCGTAGATAAAAAAGTTCTCGCTGAAATGCTCCTTTAGTTCCTGTTGCCATTGAATCATGGCCGATTTTGGGACAATCAAGAGAATGCGTTTTATCTCTCCACGTAGTTTCTTTTCTTTTAGTACTAATCCAGCTTCGATGGTTTTACCCATACCCACTTCATCGGCAAGCATAAAACGGGTTTGAACTCCCTGCATCACTTTCTCCAGTACCAATATCTGGTGTGGTAAGGGGATAAGGCTACTTTCATAGGGTGCTAACAAGCGTTTCTGCGCCATTTCTTCTTTGATACGTGCAGCTATAGCAATATACCGCACGTATGACATGCCTGAATGTTTTGTTTCCGGCATGTCTTCCTCTAAGTCAGAGCGCAATACCTGTGCAAAGGAATCATCTTCAAGGATATGAATCCAAAGTGTTTCCTTTCCAAATAGCATTTTGCTACCTATTACCTCTATGCTTTTGCCTTTATATCTCATTCTATTCGCCCTTTTATTCGCCCTTTGCTTTTATTGATTATCAGACACTTAAGGCTGATTTGGACTTGTCTTAACAGTAACAATTCGCCCTTTTATTCGCCCTTTACCAACTTATAGTTCTCCACTCTCTTCAAGAGCTTTAAGTCCAATGTTTAAAGCTTTAGCAATAATATCATTTTGTTTTTTATATTTTTCGCCAAGCATATAAACCATTTTCCCTCTTTCACCTTCCGTTTTTATCAGTTCTGATTTCTTTAGTTGGTCCAAGAAGTTTCGCAACTGTTTGTCTGTAACATGATCACCAACAATTTTTAATATATCTGCTTTTTTAGCTTTACCATATTTTTCAAGATATGGAGCTAATACTGCAAGAACCTGAGTTGCTGTCCAATCTACAAGTTTAGAATAATCTGCAGTTTTACCAGCAACCTCATAATAATGCCTAGCAAGAGTATAGAACTGAGAATTAGTTTTACCATGCTTTTCTATACAATTCTTTTCTTCCAGTCTTTTGGCAATATTCTTGTCTATGTTTTTATGTTGACCATCTCTAATTTTACACATCTCGATGACGTCAAAAACAGTCAGCTTTTCATTGTCTGGTAAATCACGCTGAATTGTTTGTACAAAAAGAGCAAAACTAGCATCTTTCACTAAAGCCGACAAAATGGCTGTAACATCAAAGTCGTCCGATTTAGAATAATCAGGTTCTGGTTTACCTTCCGCAAGAGTATATAAGAAGATTTTGTCCATTCCTTGTCCGGAACGTTCTACGACACCAGTTTTTGATAAGACGTCTGCTAAAAGACGATTTCTAGGAGTGCTTGGTACAGTCAATAGGTTTTCCAATGAAACTCCTTGAGGGAATCCACCTGCATTGATTATATCCAATCTGGTAGGATATAATTTAATAACGATTTCGCTATTACGTCTATAATCACGATGTGCAAAAGCATTATTGACAATCTCTCTAATAACATCTTCATTGAAATAGGGGATGTCAAAAATATAGGCACCTTCTCTAACGGGGAAAGAACCATTCTTGTCATTTATTTCATCCCACACTAAATCAATCAGTTTATAAAAAGGTTGGCCGAATTCTTTTCTATTATTAAATTCGATTTGTCCTTCTGTTCTTCTATATTCAAGCTTTACTTTGGCTTGTGGGAAAATCTTATTTATAACATCTTCTTTTCCGACGAGCAATACTGCGGCATTGGTTACTTTTCCTTCTTTGATCAATCCTAAATCACTCAAGGCTTGGAAAGGTGGTAATGAAGTAAAAGAAGGATTTTTCTGTTTGATTGAATACTTTTCTTTAAGGATTTCAATTGCTTCTAAATCCAAATCGTCAAATGTAGCTTCATCACAAATACGTTCTGAGAAGTCAGGCTCTTGTTCTTGAATAATAGAGATATATGTTTTATCATCCATTGGTTTGAGTTCTTCGCCAACTCGCATCAATGGAACATCTTCAAATTTATACAATTTTCCTGTTGGACGAGGTGGAACTTCTATAACCAAAACTCTTTTCTTATTTTCGTCATAAAGTTCATAAATCATTGGGCGGATTCCCAAATCCTTATAGATTTCACTTTCTAACACTCCGATTGCATTTAATGATTGCGATGTGCCAACAACTGCATGTGGATACGCATCATGCATTCCCAAAACCAATCGTCCACCATTTTCGTTACATAATGCAACGACATATCCAAGAATACATTTTCTACGGTCCTTTGGATCCATTTTGCTTGCACCATTGTACGAGAAGTTTCCATTCTCAGCTTTCTTGAACTCAACATGGTCTTCAGACTCTCGTTGAAGTTGTAGTTCTTCTATCGTATATTTCTTCATACTAAACAATTTCTAATCAATTACAAATATACCACCATTCCCTTACACTCTCATTGAAGCGATGTCGTAGTACTGCAACAGTACTTCGTCTTCTTGGAGGAGTGATTCCTGTATATGGTCGCCCACGGTGACGATGGCTTGGTAATTCTTCTGCTTGTAGCATTCCTTGAAGCCATAGCGGAGCACTTCCAGACGAGTGTCTTTCATGCGCTTAGCTTTGGGCTTTGATGCTTGTTCGAGGTAGAGGTTGAATTCCTTCATCAACTTCTTACCACGGAGTATTTCGAGGTCGGCAGCCTTTTCTGCATCCGGTTTACGCCATTTCCCGTCTTCGTCTTTGATGAAGTTCTCTTCGAGGATAACAGCTAGCTCTGGCAATACGTCTCCCTTCTTGGGTGCTACCATGTCTTTCATCCAGTTAGGAAGAATTTCTTGGTAGGTCTGTGGTTCTGCAAGCTCACGCTTTAGCCATTCGATACCTTCGGCTTCACTACTGATGAAGAGTGCCATAGGTACAACGCCATCTGTCTTTTCTTTCTTCGCTTCGTATTCTACCGTTTGCGATGCGGTAAAGAACATTCCATCACGTTCTATGAATCGTTCACGAAGAGCTTTTTGGAATTCTTGTGCATCCATAGGGATTGCATAACCATGTTGTACATAGTATGAAATCAATCGGTCATAAAGAATCTTTGGACTTCGTTCAATAACGGCTGTTGTTGAATTGTTCTTTTCCAAATGCACTGGTAAGTGGTAGAGCAATTCTTCAATAAAATCCATGGCATTGACGGACTTATCTGTGGATTGTTCGAACTTATTAATGAGTTCGGCTGTTGGTTTATAACAGGTAATAACAAGGTCTTGCTTTACTGCTGTTGTAGTGGTTACAGCTTTAAATGAACCTTGTTTTTTATCAAGTGCAGCTACATTTACAATAATAAAACCAGAACTCTGAAGAGCATTTTGAATACTATTCCAAACTATTGCAGAAGTATTACTAAATTCTACCGTCATCCATTTTCCTGGTTTAAGAACTCTATAATATTCTTTCAATGAATTAGTCATTAATGCATTATAAGCCATAGTGTTTTTGCTTTGTACACTGCTTATTACAGCTTCTTCAGTATTATTCGTTTTGGTTTGTAGCCATCCTTCCCATATCGAGCTTAATTCTGAATACATGATATTAGAACCAAATGGTGGATCTGTAAATATGTAATCTATAGAGTTGTTAGCTAATGACTCTATTTTTGTTGCAGAATTCAATGATATTATCGCATTTCCGCGTTCTATATAGTTAGTGGAACAAAAATCACGTACTTTCGCAAACAAGTTCCTTAAAGGATTAAATTCCACATTAAATGATGGTATAAAGAATGTTCCGTATAGCATACTACCTTTTCGGTCGAGTCTAAATTTATACATTTTAGAGACGTTCAAAAGAATAGATGTAAACCATGCTTGTAAGAAAATATCCCCCTTTACCAATTCATTAACTCGGCTTAAGAATATATAATTTCGATTTGAGTAAAAATGATGTATATGACTAATACCATCCTTCTCATTTCTGCTAACTTCGTCTCCTTTAGGAATCTTAGATGTTCGCAATGTTCCTAGGTCTATTCGATTTATTCTATCTAACAGTTCTTTGTCAAGAGATGTAATATCGTGCTCTCCCCTTTTATTACCTATGATATAATTGATTCGAACAGGAACCTTCTTTGTTATGGAAGTCGTAGTTCCTAGAATGGTGTCAAAATAAGTGTCATGTACTTTTTCCAATATTTTTTTTGTACAATTTGCGCCACAATTAGGACAAGGAAATGAATCTTTCATTGTTTCGTTATCTAAATCTACTGATTCATCCCATAATACGATTTCATTTCCACATGTTGGGCAAGTGAAAACATCACTCCAAATGGTATAATTTATCTTTGCTTTTTTACCATTCACTTCTGTTTCGTACATCCACCCCAGTTCTTCCTCTACTTGGTTAAGAATCTTCGTTGCTTTTCTTTCAAAAGCAACAGGGTCGAACTTTAGGTTGTATGTAGCAGCAATCAATGAAGCAATAGGAGAGAGGTCGGAGCAAACAGCATGGCGTACACCAACTTTTACATCTTTTTCGTTTAAAGCCAATACGTCTTTTAGTGAACCACATAACTGAGCTGCAACACCGGTCATACCTGTGCCACAGAAACCATCAAATACAATATCACCCGGTTGGGTATAGTGTAAAATATATCGCATTATTGCAGGATGTGGTACTTTGGTGTGGTATGCATGAGCCATATAGATAGGATTATTCTTGCCCTCACTTACATCGCTTGCGTAGGGTTCGTTTACTTCAAACTCTGCACTACGTTTCCCTTGTCTCTCCAATTCTACCTTTTCCTTTTCCCATTCAGCAATAAAGTCATTGAGCCAAGGGTTAGGACAGGCTGTATAATAAGGAGGGTCGGAAAGGTTGATAATATCCTCATCCTCCCCAATAGGGAATCCTTCTATCTGGCGTAGCTCAGGCAGTTTCTTGCGAAGCTCTTCGCGGAAATATGCACGACGGGCATCGTCGCTTTCAAATTCCATACCAAGGCATACCACCTTTTCAGGAGTCAATTTTACTTCTTCAAACTCCTCGTCGCGAAACAAATTTATATCAGGGTTGCTCATAGCTTTGTTCTTTACTTGATTATTATACGAATGTCCTCTTGGCGTTTTCCATAACTCTTTTCTTCGATGTACTCAGTCAAAGCATCGATGGCCTGTTGCTTGGTCATTGGACGAGAGAAGATGCGGAGCATATCATCATGGGTAATCTCAATCTTAGTGAAATTACGTTGCAGTTTGCCGATAGCTTCCATCAAAGGACGGGCAAATTGACGATTCAAAGAAATTTGGTTATTCTCGAATTGCTCTATCAAACTCTTTTCATCATTATTGAGTACATCACGATTACGACGAGTCATGGGGTCTTCCAATGCATCGTGGAATTGTCTTACATATTCTTCATAGATGCCTTTCAACTCGTCCTTCAAATCACCCACTTCTGGCAATTGACTACGCTGAGTCGTAGGATTGAAACTATCCACGGAGGTCGGAGCATAGAGAATGCTTTGCTTGGTTACCTGTGGATTGGCCAATTTAAGACGATTCAGTTTTTGCTTCCACTGCTCATATTGTGCAGGGTTAATAAATGAAGCACCTGAAACAATTTCGCATACGCTATACTCTTCTGTGGCTTTGAGCGCTTGCGCCTTTTGGTAGTCCATTTCACAAACATGAACTTTGAGATATTCACCCATGTACCAATCGGCATAGCGATTCTTTATGGCATCCAGTTCGCCCTTGTAAGCGTTTCTGGCTGCTTCGTCCTTATCTACTATTTCCTTGACTTTTTCAATAGCCTCACAAATGTCACCACGAAGTGTCGGTTCGTTGATGTTGGAAAGTGCTGTACGCAAGTATGAAATATAGGATTCAAACTCTCTTAACTGCTTCAATGTACGTTCTGTATTTTCCAACTTCATGCGTGTTTCCTGCATAGCAGTACGAACTAATTCGATAGGCCATTCGATGTTACGCATCTTGGCTTTGGAGTTGTAACGTTGAATTTGATTGGCAATGCCTTTCAGTTTGTCAAACTCATGGTTGAGCTGACGGGCATCCTCTTCTGATATGATTTCAATATTTCCTGCGAAACGATATCCACCATTTATCTTGTATTGTAATGCAACAACACGTTCTTCCATCTGCTTGGCTTTGCTTGACAAGTCGGCAAACACACTGCTTTCACGATTATCCAACTCCGATGTTCGGTCAATGCCCAAGAAGCCAATCATCAATTCACGTATCAGAGGAATGTTGATACCCTTAGGTGGACAAATGTTAGAGAAAGTATAGCAATCCTGTGGTGCCAAGTTGTTGAAGCTAGCAATGTTGCTTGCATTGATTCTGTTGCCGCCATTGAGAACGATTTCTATCTCACCCAAAGCAGCCATTGTACCCATTACAAGCATTTCCAAATCGGCTTCGATATGGAAGTCAGATGAAATATATTCGTGAGTATCTGCAAAGAAGAGTTCAAGTATCTCGTCACGATTGACCACCTGGCCCCCTTTTGCTTCCAATTTTTGCTTCAAGCTACGGGCATATTGTGAATGTTCGGTTGAAAGATGTCCGTCTTCCCACAAGCCGAGTCCCATCAAGATGGCCTCACCATTGCGGTTCATGGTCGTAGGATTGGCTATCTTTGAACGAGCCGAACGTAACATGTTGTCACGATTTTCCTTTGTAAGTGGTTGCAACAATGCAGTGAACTTAGGGTAGCAAGAGTTCTCTGCTTCGAACTGTTGCTCCATGATGAAAGAGGTTACATTGCTAACAATGTCAATCTTAGAATCGCCTTGTGCCCCCTGCATTACCTGCAAAGGATGTTGCTCGCCCACATATTCCACTTGGGTATTGCTGAGGAATTGAGTATTGAATAAGTTACGGGCTTCCTTGAAGTATTTATCGCGCAACAATTTGTATTTAGGCTTTTCATCACTGCTGGCACTTCCTTCTTGTGAAAGGGCAGAACCATAGAGTGTAACCTTTTGTTTGAACTCTTCGCTCAAACCATCCATGATGAAATATACACTATCTATCTCGGCATCATGTGCTTTTGCCGTATGGTTGAATATCGGCATGAAATAGATATAGAAGTGTTGTTGAGGTTGGGTAGTAGAACGGCTGTTCGGATTGCCCATAAAGATATAACCGGCACGGTTGCACTTGTGTGATTGCCATTCGATGGCATGTGGCCAGATGTTGAACCCAGTACGGTAAGTATCACCTTCTACAGGAAGTACCTCTGCTAAGAACTTGAAGAAGTATTCATCTTTTTGTTCTGGACTCATCTGTAGGGTGTAGTCCTTTACCTTCTGTTCGTAGTTGACACCACCTTCAATACGCAAATGGTATTCGTTTTCTCCTTTCTCGAAATATTGGCCGATAGTAGCAGAAACAATGGAGTCAAGCACACGAGTAAATGCAAGGTCAACCAATTCGTCGTAGTTTTCACAAGTGATGTCGATGTAGCAAAGGTCGTTTGCCAAAGAATCAGCTGTTACACCATTGGCATGACTGAGGTCTGCTTGCAACATTTTGATGGATGCTGCAGCTACGATACGATGTGCCAAAGTCTTTTTGGGAGCCAATCCGCGGGTAAAGTTATCCTCAATCTTTTGATCAATGAGTGCAGCAATGTCGCTGACCTTACTTACATCCGGATCGGCTTTCAAATCCACATTGCTCAACATGTCCTTCCAATAAGAGTCGTAGCAGATAAGTCCTGGTTCTGCATCAGGCACTTCGTTGTCCATGATGCTGGCAAACTTACGGGAAAGTGTCTTCAACACCTCGCGCTGGCTCTTACCGATACGGATAAGAGAGAAGTTTTCAAAATAACTTGGATGAACTGGAAAGAGGTTGACGTATGTATCCAAATTGTTGTTCATGTGAGGGAACATTACAATGAACTGTGACAGATGTTGGTGTATCTGTGCTTTCTGATGCTCATTCTTCTGCAACAGACGTTGTTGTACAATGAACTGTACATCTTCCTTTTGAATGGTCAAGTCGATATAGCGTTCATTGACATGACTCAACATTTCCTTGGCAAATTGGAATTCAGGAGAACGATATATCAATTCCTGTACACCAAACACCATACGGAAATGGGTACGGTCACTCATTTGGCCCAATGCCTGGAGTACCGCCAAGTCACGATTTAACTTCGATGGTTCACTACGGCCTTTCAGATAAGAAAGCATTTCATCGATAACCAACATAAAGCCCTTATCTGGATATACCTCTTCGAAAGCAGCCATCATTAACTGAAGCTTTTCGGAATAGGTAGCAGGTGTCGTATCATCCGTAATTGAATAATCTACTCCCCATGCTGCCAATGCCTTATCTATTTGGTAGCATACAATATCCCATAATTCTTGATTATTACCCAATTCAAAACGATAGACCATGTATTTACCGGCTATCGTCTTCAACCAATCCTTCGCTTTCTGACTTTGTAACAATGGCAGATAGTCTGCATTCTCAGCAATAATAGAGAATAGCGACATTAAGTGAGACTTACCCGTACCATAATTACCCACAATCTGAATACCTTTGGTCTCGGTAGTAGCATTTAAGTCAAGCTTGGCACATATCTGCGGGATAATATGGGTCTCATACAAATTGGAACATACAAAGTTCTTGACGAGCTTCGCACGGTAATCATTGTTGTCAAGTTGTCCGAACTTGATAATTTCGTCGATGGGGTCGAATTGGATAAGGTCTTTATATTTCATCGTAATGAATTTTATAGGATATGTCAGATAAATTTATTCTGTAAGAAGAGTCTGTATCACCCGCCAAATAGAAGATGTCCTTTTGGATTGTTCCTTCAGCACTATCTACAATAAGCACGTATGCTTTTGACCATGTACTGAATTTTGCATGTAAATCGAGTCTTAAAGCAGGTTCAAATAGGATACCGATATTGCGGATGGCGATGTAATCTCCAATCTCGGAACTATGGCATACATTTGCCTTGATAATCTTTTCTAACTCTTCTTCAGCAACGAAAGAAAGATGTCGATTGGATAATGAAGATTCAATAGCACGAGCCAATAAAGCACCTATATCCACAAAGTTCATCCCTTCGGCATGATGCGAAGTGAACAGTAGCTTGTGGCGAGCGCCAGTTGGTATGTATTGCTTCAATATCTTCATTGTAATCTCTCCTTTAGATTATACTCTCACGATCTTAAACTCTTCTTCTCTGGAAGAATTGAGTAGGTCTTTTACATCCACTTCAAGCAAATTAGCTACTTGGAGCAAAGTTGCCAAATCGGGTTGCGATGTATTGGTACACCATTTGGATATGGTAGCAGGGTCTTTGCCAAGCTGCTCTGCCAACCACTTGTTTGTTCTCTTCTTTTCTACGAGAACGACTTTTATTCGATTCAAATCTTTCATATTCACCGCCATTTTTATTGCGTCAAACGCAAAATTAATAATTATTCATTAAATTAAAGAAACTTTGCGGAGAATTTTCGCAAAACAGAGTGGTTTATGAATAAAGTCCAATAGCAAATGGCTTTTATACTATTGGACTTTGTGTTATACGAGACAAATTATAAGGATAGATATCAATAATAGCGAGCTGAGTATAACTATCGCTATTGTTTTGTAATATGCCACCTTTTGTGACTCGCGCTCCTTTCGATATTCTTTGATAAGGCCGTTTGCTATAGTTATCAGTTTATTTTCAATACCATTTAGAGGGGTAAGAGTAGGTTTGATGTATTGCTCAAAAAGATTCTTCTCTCTCTGGGTTGTCCAAGTTGCCATAGCTTGATGATGGCGCTTGGCTTCTTCGTCTTTCTCTATTTGAGACTTGTTAGGGAACTTTTCATTGAGCGCAATAAAGATGGATTCATCTACGATTTTCCCAATGTCATATTGTTGAATGGTATTTTGTAATTGTAGTATTGCCTGGCGGTTCTTTTTTACCTCATTTACTAGGTCGTCAAACATTGATAGCAAAGCTGCATTTTCATTTTCTTTCTTCATCTTCTTCTAAATTTACGCGGTTTATTATTTTTATTGTCTTTGTCATTCTCTTCATCATCGGAAGAACCACCACCTCCACCACCGGATGAAGGCACAACATGAGGTTGTAATGCGAACTCAATAGCTGCATTTACCAGTTTTTCTCCTAATGATGGTCCATTATCAGTATTTGTGTTATCGGGTTCATATATTCGGATGACACTTCCATCATCCAACTTTTCTTGATAAACATGAGCAAACGTATTTGGAGTTAACTCTTGTAGGTTCTGTTGGAACTGATCTGTTTTTCCTAACACATTAACTAATTTATTGTAACCCAAGCTACGGTCAATTTTTGAGCCACTATAGGTGTGACCATCTATAGTAAAGCATATACCATGCACATTGCCGTTTTCATTTCTTCGGAATGAAATAGTAATCCCTCTTCTTTCAAGTTTACGTTGGAAACTATCCCAATTATTACAATTGTGCAAGGAATCCAAGATGGATGTATATAATTGAAACTTTTCCTTATCCATACCGTGTAATCTATTCGACTTGATTTTTTCTTTACCTTTAGGCATGTATAATCCGTACTGTAAGGTAATCTGTTTGCAAATAGCAGCACTGCGAATTTGATCTTTACTATCACTAATCGTATGGCCATCGTTATCCACACGATTGTACACTATATGTATATGTGGATGGTCTTTATCGAAATGGCGAACTATAATGTATTGCGTATTTTTGATGCCCATCTTTTCCATGTAATCATGCGCAATTTGAATAATTCGTTCATTAGTCAATTTATGATTATCATTCTCGCTAAAACTTAGGGCTGTGTGCCCAACCATATTCTTCACTTTGTCGTTTTGCGAAGCCTGGTCAGTGAAGCATGCAATAATGTTGGGTAAGGTATTTGTCCGAACACCTTCAGATGCCAATAACTTAGCATCTTTGCCATCTTTGAAGACGTAGTTTACGACATTACCAAAGCTGCTACGTTTCATAATCTTTGCAATCATCCTCTAATCTTTTTAATAATGTTGTCCACTTCATCCATCAAATGGCCGGCCTCAGTTGCCACATGAAGATAGCCATAAGTATTCGCACTCTTAGTCAATTGATTCAAGTTGTTGGCCATGCCAGCTAATACCCTTATGTGCTTTACCTCTTCCGAAGTCAATCTGGATTTTATGCTTCCATTTACTGCACATTCTCTGATGTACTCAGCGGGCTTGACTCCAGACATTTTAGCCTTTCCTTTGATGGTATGTTTCTCTATGGGAGTACATTTGATTGTGAAAATCTCACTTCGTTTTTCTACTCTTGTCAGTTGCGGTCTTCCGCCTTTATTCTTATCGTTGGTATTCATTTTTTTCGGTTGAAAGTTTATTGTTGATGGAATGTGAGGAGTGGTTGAATCGTGGTTTTGGGATTACCAAAACATAAACTTGCTAACCGAAAAAACTACATTCCTCCGTCATTCCGTTTTTATTCAGATTTATAAGGGTTAAATCTTCTTTATTTGTTCTCGAAATGGAAGCCTACCAGTTCCAAATTGAGGAGTGCTATCATCTTCTTAAGAGAGGGATTTTTCTGGCACATACTTTGTAATATGGCTTCACCGGACTTCTCTTTTATCAGATAATCTGCAATGTCATATCCGTTTTCTTTTTCCTCTGCACTTGCATGTTGCCCCAAATAGTCAGACAGAATAACGTTGATGCCTTTTCGTCTCATCAAGAATGCTTTCTTTTGCCATTCATCTTCCATGCCGATGTCCGGAAAGAGGACCACATTCCTGCCGCAAAGAATATCAAAGTGCTGTTCATTAAAACAGCCATTCTTTCCACCTGTGGCTAACCAGATATAATTAGGTATATAAGCGGAAGCTATGATGGCAGTCTTTTCACTCTCAACAATGGCTACTGGTTTGTTATTGCCAGCCAACAGGTGTTCGCCAAAGAAACATTGGTTGAGTGTAAAAGAGGACAGATTAAGTACCGTATGTACCCATGAAATTTTAGCATATGGTTCTTTTACACGTTTGCCGGTGTTGGGATTGTAGAGCATGACTTTACCTGTATGTACTCTGCCTTCTTTGTCCACTTGCCAAAATACAGTAGAGTTACCCCATTTTTTTGCTGTACCTACATGATACATTTGCATTTGTTGGATGGTGGTCTTTGTTCCGAGTTGTCCACACAGATATGCATATAGGTTGTTGCGTTCATAATGAC
This sequence comes from Bacteroides sp., assembly GCA_017472925.1. Taxonomy (GTDB): domain Bacteria; phylum Bacteroidota; class Bacteroidia; order Bacteroidales; family Bacteroidaceae; genus Phocaeicola. Next base: position 197,383 of record JAFUNS010000034.1, read on the forward strand.
GTAATGACTGTTCCATAATCCGTCTGTCAATAAATGATGCGTCCATTGCTTCTGGTGTAAAAGGTTTTACATCCTTTGTGGTAGGGGGAGAGAAAGATTGTTCTCTTGTCTTTTCCCTTTCGTTTGGATTCTTGTCGAAATACATAGATGGGGAATAGTGATAACCGCATTTGTTCTCGCGATTGCATTTACCCACATAGTCAGGAAATTCAATACTGCCTTCAATGTCAATATAGCGTGAGAATTGAAACTTTTTTCCGCAACTTGGACAAGTGTAGCGGTTTCTTTTACTCCTGTTATATGGTTCTAATATGAATCTATAATTTGTCATTTGCATTAAGTTTTTGTGATTGCTAAATTGCTAAAATGCTAAAATCGTCCATGAATTTGTCAATTTGGCATTTTGTTAAGTGCCTTTTGATAGTGCCCGAGGTATTTGGTGCTTGCCTTTTTCAAGAACCTGTCGAATGTGCTGGGATTCCATTCCAGTTGTATTGCAATCTCCAATCCTTCTGCACGACTGAATTCTTCAGGGAGTTTCTGCAATAATACTTTCTGTTTGGCAGTTAGAAATATTCCATTCATCATATCATTAACCAATAAAGCTGTTCCCTTGTAGTAATCTACCAGTTTAATAGCCTTAGTGACAGTATCAAAATCCACTTTATCTACGCTCCCTTCATTGCAAAGCCATTTGCAGACTTGGATAATGAGACAAAAGCGGTGAATGAATATCTCAAATTTGCTATAGATACCTTTCTTCTTGTCAGACTCTTCCTCGTTAATCATATCAGTCCAGTTTCGCTGCCATTCCAATAGAAGTTTCTTTGCTTCTAGCTCGTACTCTATTGTTGTTGGTATTACGCGGCCAGTTTCATCTGTTGAAATTTTCAAGTGAATGAGTTTTTGAATGATATTATCCCAATCACCGTAATAGGAAGCGTCCATATCTGTATCATTCCAATAGGATTTTTCTTGTTCTTCTGGAATAGCAAACAGGATTCTTTCGGCAAAGCCATTGTCGCTTTTACTCCCTTTGAGCATTTCAGTAAGTATAGCCGGTTGTATTGTCCCAATGATACAAGCAAAAGGATCGTCGATGCAATTATTGTTTGTATCTCCTTTTCGGTCGGATATATAGCAGCTTCCGTTAAAAAGAGAAATATAAAACTGTTCTTCGGAACCATTATTATAACGGGTGAAATTCTTTACCCAGCCTTGAAGTTCATCCATGTATAAACATATACCTCTACGATTCTCGGCAAGAGCCTTGACCATTGCTTCCTGCGTGATATCAGATACCAAGAATCGTTTGCGGACTGGCAACGTGGGGTCTGTCTCATATCCCTGTTCCATCCGTTCCTTCTTCTTTATTCCCATAATTTTGTTATAGCGATTCAGTTCCTCGCTAAATTTTCGGTATTGCTCGCTATCAAATTCAAAATATGGACGTAGAACAGTACGGAGGGGGTGGCTTTTGTTTGCACCAGGTCTTCCAACAAGCGCCATATAGAGGATATCTTTAACAGTCCATTCACTTTTGAATTTCAATACATGGGTGTTACCTATGCCTACAGCTATGGCAACTAACATACTTGAGGCTGTATAGTCTACCGGATATGTCAATGCTTCTTTCATCTTCCAAATGATTTTACGAATCATTGTGGGGAATATTTCAACCGGGAACTGAGACTTGCAGACTTGATTTATCAGTTTGTCCGCATCTTCCATGATTCCTTTTGCGGTAATTCTTGTTTCATTCATAGACCTCCCCTTTCTGAATACGTTCCACATCGGATAATTTGTAGCGTACCTTATTGCCTACTTTTGTAGTGGTCAGATATCCTTCCTTGTTCCAACGCCAAAGAGTAGAACGATCTACTTTTAATCTCCTGGCTGTCTCTTCCACGCTTAAATACACTTCGGGCTTGTTTTCTCGCTTCTCCAATAGACGGTTAACAGCGTCTTGAACAACATTCTCTAAATCATCTTTAGAGACAATCATTAGCGTTTGTGTGCTTTTGTTGAATTCGTTCATCATATTTGTGAAAGTGGGTTTGTTGGCAGCCATCATTGGTGATACGTTCACCGCTGCGCCCACTTGGGTCTCCACTCGTTACAATGATGAAATAACGGCTTTGACGCTGCAAATGTAATATGCTAAAATTGATATGCAAAGGCTTGAAATATTACTTAACAAATTGATAATAAGCTGAATAATCAAACTTTTGCCAGACACTAAAAAGGGAAAATGCCAGAACCGTTCCACATCATTTGCCACATAATAGTCAGAGTCGTGTCCAGATGTTTTAGTGAATTTAGACTGATATCATAACATGTTAGCATATTTGAATAAAATATGAGTGTCCACATGTTGCTCAAAGTTTATGCCACATCATTTGCCACATTTATGCCAATTAGAGGAAAGGGGTATTGTACAATAAAAACAAAAAATCGGACAACAATCTTTAACATTTGATTGTGCATCCGATTCTATTTTTAATGCAAAAAGTTGAATGTTGACTATGCCTCTTCTATTATGTTAAGTTCCTTGTCAACCTTATAAAGTGGTTGTTTGTATGCAGCACTCATTAGAATAAAACGGTCTTTTAGGGATAAAGAAGAATAGTGTTTAACAGCGTTGCTCCCTTCTTTGTGATGTCCTGAAACATACATGTTGACTTGTACCTTTGTAAGCATATCTATATGTGTCTTACGACAAATTTTGCTACTGCCCATAGAATAAAGAGGATTATAGATATTCTCAGAAGACTTTTCATCAAAGATTCTTACCTCTCTGTCTATTTGGCAATATTCGAGCAATTTTCTGATTTTTACGTTATACCCGCTTTTGCCCGTAACATATTTAAGAATAGGAAAGTTGAATTGCCATTTCTTTATTATGTCTAATGCATATCTTACAATAGGAATTTCCACTTCATCCTTATGTTCGTTGCTTTTAAGTGTCTTTTGTGGTAGATAACGTAAATAAGGAATACCATCAGTACTCACTGTGACTTTATCCATACTGAGAGCTTTGAAATCTTCAATACGACTACCAAAGGCACATTGAAGCAGAAAACACTCTTTTGTTTCCTGTAATGTTTCCGGTACTTCCGTGCTCATTACCTTTAAAAGTTCTTCCTGTAGCAGATAAATAGGAGCGTCATAGCTTTCTTTCATCACTGCTTTTCTTCTATTCCTGCCAAGCTTTCTGAATGGGGAGACTTCTATTTCATCTCGCTCTTCCAGTTCTGTGTAGAAAGCTTGTAACATTCTTAATTTTATGGCTACTGTATTTTGTGCGCGTTCTTTGGTGGGCAAACATTGTTCTTTTACATCGGCATATAGCGAAGGGTATTTACTGACATATTTATATTCCTCAAAAAGGAAGATACGTAATTCCATTAAATCGTCAGCTGTAAAATGCTTTGGCAATATGCTTGTTTGATGGTGGATGGCTAGATAACGTTTCAATTCTTTATAGAGGCCATTATATTGAAGGACTCTTTTTTCCGCAAAAGTTCCGTCACGAAAACCTTCTTTTATAAATCGGCTGTATCTCTCCAACAAAGTCTCCTCTTTAGTTATGGCAATATAATCTTCAGGGTGTAGATGCCGACTAATTGTTTCTTCAAAAAGTTCTGCTGTTATAAGGCTTTTATCCATCTTTCCACATAACTCTATATATGCAGATTCAATGGCTTTGATTTCTTTGTCGATTTTTTCCTTAAGCTCGTGGTTGTAGATAGATACCTTGGGACGAAGTTCACCATCGTCTTCAAATTTTGATAAATCCTTGAGGTCGGCTTTTATTTCACTCTTATGATAAAGGTCAACTCCACGACCATCCCTTAATCGGAATCTAAGTTTGATGGTTCCCTCTGATTTTGTGGTTCTTCTGAATAATGTTAGTCCTTTCATTGCATGCATTATTTAATGTGGTGCAAATATACAAAATTTGCACCACTGAATCGCAATATTGCACCACAATTATACAATATAATGCAAAAGATTTAACATTTATAAATATGGTTATCAATGTATTATGTTTTATTACTATTGCGTATGGGTTTAATTCCTGACTCCCGCTTCGAGTACTCTGTAAAGCTCTTGTAAGTCAAAGGACTTATGAGGGTTTTTTATTTATATGTGTATACATGATATCAGTTGATTTGATAGAATTGATAAAGCCTCTTAATTTTGGCCTTATAGTGAATAGAGTTTTGGTATTCTTTTTTAAATAAATCAGCTATAGTTTTGAGTTTTCAGAATTTAGGTCTATATTTGAAAAATACAAAGGAGAATTAATAGAAGGAGAAAAAGCATTTTACGGTTAATAATTTGAAAGAAATCTCTAAATAGCATGAAAAAGGTACTTATGATATTAGGAATAATCTTATTGCTGCTTGCGTTACCATTCAGCTCAATGGTAACAGAAACTCTGACCGCTCAAACCGAACCTATCAAAGAAGTAAAAGAGGGTGATGTAATTTTTCAAACATCGCTGTCACAACAATCACCTTTGATTCAAATGGCTACACGTTCTAAAATTAGCCATTGTGGAATTATTGTGATAAAAGATGGCAAGCCTTATGTACTTGAAACATTAAAAACGTTGGTCATTACTCCATTAGATAAGTTCATAGCTCGTGGTGAAAATGGAAAATATTGGGTGAAGCGTAGCAATAAGGAAAATGTCAAAATTAAATACGAGAGTTATTTAGGCATACCATACGATTTGGCCTTTAAGTTTGATAATGATAAGTTTTATTGCTCTGAACTGATTTATGATATATATAAGAATCAGTTAGGCATTGAATTGTGTAAACCAAAAAAAGTAAGCGATTATCTGATTTTGGGCTTAAGTAATCTGCCTCAATTGGAAAAGGTTATGGAGAAGCGAGAAATCACGAAGGAACAATATGTGGTTGCTCCTGTAGATATATTTGAATCTGACTATTTAGAGGATGTTAAACAATAGAGTCGTTAAACAAGCATTTATGAAACCACTACTTTACTTTATTCCTTTTCTGTTAGTAGCCTGTCAGCATAATAGTAGCTATACTATGAAGGATAGTCTTTTTATCGGGAAATTGCTTCCAGGTGATACTTTAAAGATTGTCAATGAAAAGAATTATTGTGAAGATGGCCCATTCTCTGAAACCTACAACATTTATTATGTCAATCAAAGTGATACGCTAAGATGCGACCTATACGTGGAAATCGGTTGGACAAGTATAGGTAAGCAATTTGTAGAAAAACGAGTTTACGAAGTCTCGCCTAAAACTCTAAAGAAATATTTGACTTTTGAAAAAGATGTAATCGACAAAGCAACCGGGGCAGACGGAAACGGTTGTACTTTCTTTGAATTTTTTGATATCATATTAAATAAGGATACTATAAGTTCTTCACATACCAATTGTAATTATCAGGGGTTCGGAGATTTTTGCATGGAATTAGAGAAAAACCTAATTCTAGAATAATTATATCCTTTCAAGTATCTATAGGTTTGATGGATACAAGAAAGGACAAGTAAAAGACGCTCCCTTTTATGGGGGATTTCCCACTTTTGCAGCATTCGTCTCAGATGAGTAACTATACCGATGGGCAGCTTGTTTCTTGTCCTTATGGCATATCTGCATTTCACAAAAACCTCATTTTTTTGAAACATTTGTGAAATGTTTTCCCGATACTTTTGCATCGTCAAATTAAAACGATGAAAAAGAAAATGAAGACAATTTTTAAAGCAGTCTTATTGCTACTGCTAATGAGCGGAACCACTTTTTCTGCTCAAGCCGAAGAAAAAGTTCTGAACCCCAAAAACGGAACTATCAGTGGGCGAGTAATTGACAATGTGCAACAAACGTTACCTGGAGCTTCTATATACATTGAGAAGTTGCATACAGGAGTTATCAGTGACATTAATGGTTTTTATTCATTGCCTAATCTGGAACCCGGCGAGTATGTTGTTAAAGTGACTTATGTGGGTTATGAACCCATAGAAATGAAACTGACAGTACCTGAAGGAAAAACCTTGGAATATGATATTGTAATGAACGAAGGTATCGAGCTGCAACAAATAGAAGTAAAAGGAGCTTTCCAAGGACAAAAACGGGCGGTGAATATGCAGAAGAATGCAATGGGAGTAAAAAATGTAGTTTCTGCCGACCAAGTAGGAAAATTCCCGGACTCCAATATTGGTGATGCCCTCAAGCGTATCAATGGAATCAATGTACAATATGATATGGGTGAGGCCCGCTTCGGTCAGGTAAGAGGTACAAGTGCCGACTTGACTTCTGTGACAGTTAATGGGAACCGTATACCTTCGGCCGAAGGAGATACGCGTAACGTACAGCTCGACTTGATACCTGCCGACATGGTACAAACCATCGAAGTGAGCAAAGTGGTAACCAGTGATATGGATGGCGACGCCATCGGGGGATCCATCAACCTGGTGACAAAGAATACACCTTATAAAAGAGTACTGAATGCAACCGCAGGAAGCGGATACAATTGGGTAGCCGATAAGATGCAGCTCAACTTGGGTTTGACGTATGGTGACCGCTATTTTGATGACAAATTAGGTATGATGTTGGCAGCAAGCTATCAGAATGCACCGGGTGGAGCAGACAATGTGGAGTTTGAATACGATGTGGACGACGATGGAAAAGTCTATCTCGACAAGGCCGAAATGCGTCAGTATTATGTCACCCGTGAACGCCAAAGCTATTCGTTGGCTACCGACTATCAGTTCAATGCCAATCATAAGATTTCGTTCAAAGGAATGTACAACCGACGGAGTGATTGGGAAAACCGTTATCGCATCACATACAAGAAACTGAATGATGCCCCTTCCAAGCAATCCATTGTATTGCAGACCAAAGGTGGTTTAGACAACAACCGGAATGCCCGTTTGGAATTGCAGCAAACGATGGACTTCACTCTTGACGGGGAACACACCTTCGGACGATTGAACATGGATTGGGCAGGTTCTTATTCACGAGCTACTGAAGACCGTCCCGACGAACGTTACTTCGGGGTGGCGATGAAAGGAAAGAAGAACGAAGATTATTTCAGTGGCTTGCAATTCGTGAATGCCGGTGGACGCAATCCTTATCCGAATAAAGGCATAGGACAATTGAGTGGCTATGACTGGAGCATTGACGAACTGACCAATTCTGATCAAGAAATCAGTGAAAATGAATGGAAGTTCCGCTTGAACTTCGAACTTCCTCTTCATCAAGGTCTCTATGCCAATAAACTTCGTTTCGGTGCCAAATATACCGATAAGTCGAAGGAGAAGGAAGTGCATTGCTTTGACTATATCGAACCATACGAAGAAACGTACGATGAGGCTTGGATGAATCAACTGAACGGACAAATCCGTAGCGGATTCATGCCTGAAGGAAATTATCCGACTAATACATCCTTCATTACAAAAGAATATTTGGGAAGCCTGACAATGAATCCCAACCAAGCTGGTGCATACGAACTTTATGAAGAAGCATCGGGTAACTACAAGGCAAGTGAAAAGATAACCAGTGCCTATCTGCGTTTCGACCAGCAGTTGGGTAGCAAGTTCGATATGGTGCTTGGCCTTCGCTTGGAGCATACGGCATTGAACTATAACGGATTCAATTGGGTGGTAGATGATTTGGAAAACGAACAAGGACGATTGGAAGCCACAGGTGAGAAGAAGAACGATTATACCAACTGGTTACCGAGTATTCTGTTGAAGTATAATGCCACCGACGATTTGAAGTTCCGTGCTTCGTTTACCAAAACTTTATCGCGTCCCAAGTATTCGGCACTTGTGCCTTGCATCCATTACAACATTGCAGAGGAAGAGGCCATGTTCGGTAATGCCAATCTGAAGCCGACTACTTCTTATAACTTTGACCTCAGCGGTGAATACTATTTCGAGAGTGTAGGATTGGTTAGTCTTGGATTCTTCTATAAGAATGTGAAGGACGTCATTGCAGAGGAGAAATGGAAATCTACCAACGACCCCAATATCCCGTCAGGTCTCTTGAATGAAGATGGCGAACCGGTGAAGTACGAAATAACCAAGCCTATCAATGCGTATGATGCTGACCTCTTCGGCTTGGAATTTGCCTATCAGCGTGACTTTGGTTTCATCGCTCCGGCTTTGAAGTGCATCGGCTTCTATGGTACCTATACCTATACACATAGCTCAACCAAAAACCACAAATTCGAGTATCGCACGATGGAAGAAGGCGAGGACATCAAGATGACCGGTTCGCCGGAACACACTGCTAACGCTTCACTATATTTTGAAAAGAAAGGATTGAATGTAAGATTGTCCTATAACTTTGCCTCTGAGTTTGTAGATGAGTTTGGCACCGTGGCTGCTCTTGACCGATATTATGACAAGGTGAACTACTTGGATGCCAATGCCAGCTATACCTTTGGCGACAAGTTCAAAACCACTTTCTATGTGGAAGCCAACAACTTGCTTAACCAACCCTTGCGCTATTATCAAGGTACGAAGGACAGAACCATGCAAGAAGAATATTATGGTATTCGTCTGAATGCCGGAGTAAAGATTAACTTTTAAAAGAACAGAACAATGAAAAGAATGACAACATGGGCCATCCTGTTGATGGCAACCCTTACCGCTTTTGCCCAAACTCCCGAACAATGGGCTACTTTGAAGAAAGAAGTCAACTTCTTCCTTGCCAACGACCTGGGACGAAACGGATATTATGACCAGAAACCTATTGCTGAATTGATGGGCTTGATGGCCGAAGAAATAGGACCGGAATGTGTATTGGCAGCCGGTGACGTGCATCACTTCGATGGTGTGCAGAGTGTCAATGACCCGTTGTGGATGACCAACTATGAACTTATTTATAGCCATCCAGAACTGATGATCGACTGGCTCCCAATTTTGGGAAATCACGAATATCGGGGAAGTACACAGGCTGTGATGGACTATTCGGATGTAAGTCGTCGTTGGGAGATGCCTGCCCGTTACTATACCCGTGTCTATGAAGAAGAAGGTACATCTGTTCGTCTTGTGATGGTCGATACCACTCCGTTGATGAGCAAGTATCGCGAAGAAAATCAGAAATACCCCGAAGCCTGTCTTCAAGACAATGAAAAGCAGTTGGCTTGGGTCGATTCGGTCCTGAATGTAGCCAAGGAGGATTGGGTCATGGTAGTAGGCCATCATCCCATTTATGCCGAGACACCGAAGGATGAAAGTGAACGTATCGATATGCAAAATACTTTAGGCAAGGTACTTCGCAAGTACCCGAAAGTGGCGATGTACTTGTGCGGACATATCCACAATTTCCAACACATCCGTGTACCAGACAGTTCGATAGATTATGTAGTCAACTCATCAGCTTCACTCAGTCGTAAAGTCAAACCGATAGAGGGTACACAATTCTGTAGTCCTGAATCCGGTTTTTCAGTAATAGCAGCAGACAAGAACGAACTTTGTCTGCACATGATAGACAAGAAGGGAAATATATTATATTCTGTGAAGCGGACAAAATAGATTAAAGGCTGAAAACATTTTTTCCATTAAGCTATAAATAGCTATTTTCGCTCTTGCCTGAAGTGATTTCATGCAAGAGCTTTCTTTTAATATTAACTTATCTGTTTTGAAATGATTTTGAAACAAATAATCTGTTCTTTTGCAACGTAATTTTCAAGACAGTAAAATATGAAAAAGATTATTCAGTCAGTTATGACATTGGTCATTGCAATTGCAATGGTATCGTGTAGTGGTAATTCTAACAAGGATGGTCGTGAAGCCCAAGAACTCTCGGGAGCAGGTGCTACCTTCCCACTTCCTTTCTATAATGTAGTATTCGAACAGTTTGGACAAGTAAACGGCGACCAAGTTGCTTACGGTGGTATCGGTTCGGGCGGTGGCGTACGTAATTTGCGTGACAAGATTGTCGATTTTGCAGGTAGCGATGCTTATCTTTCGGATAAGGAGATGGCAGAGATGGCTCCCGTTGTACATATCCCTACTTGTATGGGTGCTGTGGTTGTTGCCTACAACCTCGATGGTGTAGATGAGTTGAAACTAACCGGCGAACTGGTTGCCGATATTTTTGCGGGAGAAGTGAAAATGTGGAATGATACTCGTTTGGCAGAGTTGAACCCGGGTGTGAAACTTCCCAATGAATCTATTATTCCTGTATATCGCTCAGACGGTTCGGGTACCACATTCGTATTCACCGATTACCTCACAAAAGTGAGTCCCATGTGGGCATCAAAATATGGTGTAGGAAAATCTGTAAACTTCCCTTCGGGACAAGCTGCCAAGGGTAATCCAGGTGTAGCAGGCGTAATTAAGCAGACCAAGAATACAATTGGTTATGTGGGTTCTGAATATGCTTTTGCGCAGAAGATTCCTTATGCAAGCATTCAGAATCAGCGAGGTGAGTTTGTATTACCTTCATCGGCAACCATCTCAGCTGCAGCATCGGGCGATATTCCTGCCGATACTCGCTGCTCCATAACAAATTCTGATGCAGCCGGTGCTTATCCTATTTCAACCTTTACTTGGATGATTATCTACAAGGAACAGAACTATTCTGACCGTACAAAAGAGCAGGCTATGGCAACACTTGATCTCTTGAAATATATTCTTTCGGATGAGGCACAAGGTATTACATCAGAGGTGCATTATGCGCCACTTCCTGCTAAGGCCAAGGAGTTGAGTATGACCAATTTGAAGGCCGTTACTTATGACGGGGTTTCAATCATGCAATAACAAATGCTATGAACGATAAAATCTATAAGATCCTATTGTTTACAGCAGCATTGATAATGCCGATAGTGTGCGGGGGTGTAGTGTATGCCCTCGTCACTGACGCATACGAGGCTTTCGAACATTTTGGATTTTTCAAGTTTCTAACCTCCTCGGAATGGAGTTATACCGATGGGGCTGAGCAGTATGGTGCCTTACCCTTCATTACAGGCACACTGATGACAACCTTGTTGGCGCTTGTGTTTTGCATTCCTTTCTCCCTGCCCGTTGCATTGTTCGTTGGCGAGTATTTCAAAGGAACACGCATTGCCGCTATATTGAGTACTGTAACAGATTTGCTGGCGGGTATTCCCTCTATCATATATGGCTTGTGGGGATTTTATACCTTGCGTCCGCTCATAATGGCTCTCAACATCTCACCACAAGGTTCAGGCATTCTTACGGCTTCGTTGGTGCTGGCGATTATGATTGTACCTTACGCTGCTTCGCTGAGTGCCGAGTTCATCAAAATGGTTCCCAATGATTTGAAGGAGGGTGCATACAGCTTGGGAGCAACTCGTGCTGAGGTTATTCGTAAGGTGGTATTCCCTGTGGCCGGTTCGGGTGTCTTCTCGTCTTATGTTTTGGCCATTGGTCGTGCATTGGGCGAGACAATGACCGTAACGATGCTTATCGGTAATACCAATAACATCCCTGATTCAATCACATCAACAGGAAACTCAATGGCATCCATTATCGCTAACCAGTTTGGAGAAGCTTCCGATTTGCGTTTCTCCTCATTGATTGCCATTGGTCTTGTGTTATTCTTTATTACGGCATTCATCAATATGATTGGTAAAATGATGATTAAACGCGCAAGAATATCTTAATTATGTCTACAATAAAAATAAAGAATCGTTTGGCAAAGGATAAAGCAATGCTTTGGATGGTATGTCTGTTTGCAGCGCTTACGGCTGTACCTCTATTTGCCATCTTGGGAGAAGTGCTACTGCGTGGCTACGACCAACTGACGTGGTCTTTCTTTACAGAACCAACGCCTACAGCCTTCAAAGCAATGAAAGCTATTGAAGCCGGTGAACCTATTCCCGGTGGAATCGCAAATGGTATTATTGGTACTATGATTATGCTTGGTATGGCTGCTGTTTTTGCTGTCCCAACAGGCATTATGTGTGGCGCATTTTTGGCTGAAAATCCCAAAAGCCGTTTTGCCCAAGTGGTAAGTTATCTTACCGACTTGTTGCAAGGTACACCTTCTGTTATTATTGGTATTGTAACCTATATTTGGATAGTGGTTCCAATGAAAGGTTATTCTGCCATTGCAGGAAGCGTTGCCCTATTTGTTATGATGCTTCCTTTGATTATCCGTTCAACCGAGGAAACGTTGAAGATCCTACCTGCATCACTCAAGGAGGCAGGTCTGGCATTGGGTGGCAATCGTGCCCGTGTGATGTTGAAAGTACAGCTTCCTGCGGCATTTGGAGGTATCTTTACGGGTGTATTGCTTGCCATATCACGAGTGATTGGCGAAACGGCACCGCTTATGTTTACCGCACTTGGTTGCTCATTCATCCGCTTTGCGATAGACAAACCCATTTCGGCAGTACCTCTGCTAATTTGGGAGTTTTTCAACGATCCCAATCTTCAAGAACTGATTTGGGGTGCGTCACTCTTTCTCTTATTATTTGTATTAACATTGAATCTTACAGCTAAGTATCTTGCAAAGAAATGGAATCAGTAACACCTATACTTGAATTTAAGAAGACTTGCGTATCCTATACCAAGCAGACAATGGCGGTAAAATATGTATCGGCGGCCATCGAACGAAACACCATCACTGCCATTATGGGACCTTCGGGTTGTGGCAAATCTACATTATTACGTGCTGTGAATCTGATGCACAACCTCTATCCCAATATTCGTGTGGATGGCGAGATATTATTGAATGGCGAAAACATCCTTTCAATGGAGCCTATTGATGTACGCCGACGTGTGGGTATGGTCTTTCAGCGTCCTGCACCATTCCCTACCATGAGCATCTACGACAATGTGCTTTCGGGCTATGCACTCAATGGCGTCCGCTTACCGAAAACTGAGAAAGATGAAACCGTTGAACGTTGTTTGAAGAGTGTTGCATTATGGGACGAGGTAAAGGATGTGTTGAATAAAAAAGGTACTTTCCTTTCGGGTGGTCAACAACAACGATTATGTATTGCCCGTGCATTGGCAATGAAACCCGATGTATTGCTGATGGACGAGCCTACATCTGCACTCGATCCTATTGCCACTGCCCATATCGAAGAATTGATACAGGAACTTCATAAGGAAGTGACCATCCTCATCGTTACTCACAATATGGGACAAGCCATGCGTATATCATCGAAATCGATGTTTATGTACTTGGGCGAATTGGTTGAGTATGGCGATACGGCTACTATGTTCTCCAATCCTTCGGACGAGCGTACCAAAGCTTACCTTATGGGTAAAATAGGGTAATTGAAAAATAAATGTGTAAGGAATTCCAATATAAGGAGAAACAAACTTCCTTCAAATTATAAATTTACTAATTATTTGAATTAAAGTGATTTAGTTTATGCGTTTTTTCTGGCTCTATACGTTTATTTATTCATACTACAGTGGAGTACGATGATACTCCACTGTAGTACCATTGTACTGCATCGCAGTTTGTTCGTACTCCACCGCAGTACAATGGCTTTTCCTTACAAAATTTGTATTTATCTTTTTATTTCACTATATTTATAAGTAATAAGAATGATTAATGGAAATACCATGGCAAAGTATATCAAACAAGAAATGACCGACTTACAGAAGACGGGCGAGCAGAAGTCGTTCTACCGGATGAAGGTTGAACGGAATATAGATATTCAGGAGTTTGTAGAATGCATGTGATACCCCTGTTCGGACATCACTGTTATGGGACGCGGTGTTGTGTAGCGTATGTATTAAGCTGATTTCAAGATATTTAAGCAGTAAAAGCCTTTGAAATATTAAGAAAAGTGTGTAGGTAAAGTGTGTAGGTGGCTTACCTACACATTTTACCTACACACTCTATCTTATTGATACTCAGTGGTGAGTGTAAGATGCAAGTAAAATCGAGAAAAACTTTTTGTGATTATCCCACTCGACTACCTGCTTCTGTTTATCAGAACTTGTTGGTAATGTTACAAGTACATTCTTGCAAGACTTGCACACACTTTTCGATATCGTTCGGACGAATCACTACATTTGCTTTGTCGCCTTCGGCAAAAGCATACATGTATTCGATGAAAATTTCTTGTTCAGCCAATTTGTCCAAAATAGTGGATAGTGAACCGGCTTCATTGGGACAGCTGATGCATACCACATCGGTGAGCATCACGGCAAAATTCTCATTGCGGAGCACTTCCACAGCCTTGTCCACCTCGCGGACAATAAGGCGGAGGATACCGAAATCTGTTGATTCTGCCATGCTGAATGCATGCATATTGATACCGTGCTTGCCCAAAATCTTGGTCACTTCGTTGATTCTACCGGTCTTGTTTTCGAGGAAAACAGATAATTGCTTGATTGTCATATGTCAGAGGTTTTATTAAACTAACTTACGGTTGTCTATCACATGCTTGCCCTTTCCTTGGCTACGCTCGATGCTGCCCGGTTCCATCAACTTCACATCGGCACTGATGGAAAGCACACTCTTCAACTTGTCGGCCAATGCCTTCTTCATGGCAAGCATACGGCCCATATCGTCGCTGAAGAAGTCCTTGCGCACTTCAACCTGAACTTGGAGGGTGTCGAGGTTCTTTACACGGTCTACTATGAGCATGTATTGCGGTTCGAATTCCGGCATGGTGAGGATGACACTTTCTACTTGCGATGGGAATACATTGATACCACGGATGATGAGCATATCGTCGCTTCGACCCACGATGCGGCCCATCTTCACGGCTGTACGTCCGCAAGGACAAGGATCGTTATACAATGTACAGAGGTCTTTGGTGCGATAGCGGAGTAATGGCATACCTTCCTTGGTCAATGTGGTGAACACCAATTCGCCCTGAGTGCCGTATGGCAATTGTTCAAGGGTTTCGGGGTTGATGATTTCGGGGTAGAAATGGTCTTCGCAAATGTGTGATCCGTTCTGTTCCTGACATTCGTAGGATACGCCCGGTCCCATGATTTCGCTCAAGCCATAGATGTTGTAGCCCTTCAATCCGAGACGTTCTTCAATCTCCTTACGCATGTTTTCGGTCCATGGTTCGGCACCGAATGCACCGATGCGCAAGCCGATGTCTTCCTTGGTCAAGCCCATCTTTTCAAGGGTTTCGGCCATATAAAGTGCATACGAAGGTGTACAGGCTACCCCGCTAATCTTCAAATCGCGAATGAGGCGGATGTGCTTTTCGGTACTACCTGTAGAAGCCGGGATAACGGTTGCACCCAAGTTTTCCACGCCATAATGGGCACCCAAGCCACCGGTGAACAATCCGTAACCGTATGCCACCGAGAAAGTGTCGTCACGAGTCACACCAAACGCGGTGAGGCATCGTGCCATCACTTCCGACCACACGGCCAAGTCCTTGCGGGTGTAGCCCACGATGGTAGGGTTACCGGTGGTTCCCGATGAAGCATGCACGCGAACAATTTCGGAAGCAGGAGCTGCCTGCAAGCCGTAAGGGTAATTGTCGCGCAAGTCCTGCTTGGTGGTGAAAGGCAACTTCACAATATCGTCGATGCTGCGGATGTCTTCCGGAGAAAGGTCCATCCCCTGCATTTTGTTTCTATAAAAAGGTACGTTGTGGTAAACGTATGTTACCAACTTCTGGAGCCGTTTGCTTTGCAACGCGTGCATTTCGTCACGGCTCATGCATTCTTTGTTAGGATTCCAAATCATAATTTTATATTGTTTTTTTATTGTTTTCTATTGGATGGTCTTCATGGAATGCCTTCATGCGTTCTTCCATCACTCCGTAAAGATTGTCTTTCATGCGCGAGGTGCAGGCACGCACACCTTGCTGTTTGCTTCCGGTGGTGGAAAGCGAGATGCTGCTCACACCATAATAAAGCAATTCCTTCAGCAAGTCGCCTCCGCTCATGTTTCCATAGCCAATGGTAAAGAAGAATCCGTCGCCCACTTTCTGGGTAGCATCGTAATCATATACGATGTGGAAACCGTTGTCGGTGAAAATCTTTTTCATCTTTTCGGCACGGACGGCATATTCGCGGGTGTCTTCCACAAAATTGATTTTCCCCTCGGTCGAGAGGCGGAGCATTTCGGCATAGGCATATTGCGTAGAGGCGGTACAGCCCGAAGTTATCATATATAGAATGGAGGCGATGAGTGTTTGCCCGAACACGCCGGCGTCCTTATACCTTTCGGCCAAAGCAGGGAAATGACGGTCGAACAGCTTGTCACTGATGCAGACCAGAGCCATGCGCTGTCCGGCATAGCTGAAGATCTTCGACGAAGAAAGCATCAGGATATAGTTGTCGGTATATTTGGCCACTGTAGGTGCATAGGGAGGTTCGAAGGGATGACCCATGTCCTGACGGAAGTCCATGCAGAAATAAGCCAAGTCTTCCATCACAATGACATCGTGCTTGGTAGCCAGCTCACCGATGATGGCCAACTCTTCCTCTTCCAGGCATATCCATGCAGGGTTATTGGGATTGCTGTAGATAATAGCGGCTATGTCGCCCTCTTGTAGCATTTCTTCCAACTTGCCTCGCAATGCTTCACCTCGATAAGGGTAGATGTCGAACTCCACCCAATCGGCGCCAATCACCCGTAGTTGCGACTTCTGTATGGGAAAACCCGGGTCGATGAAAAGTACCTTGTTCTTGCCCGGTGTACGTTGGGTGCACGCAATGAACGAGCCGAACGAACCGGCCACACTGCCCACTGTAGGTACACAAGAACGGGCTGAGATATCCACATCAAGGAAAGCCTTCACAAAACGTGAGGCGGCTTCTTTCAGTTCAGGTACACCCGCAGCTGCCGGATATTGGGAGCCTACACCGCGGTCGAGTGCTGCTTTCTCGGCTTCTACGCCTGCTTGGTTCACAGGCAATCCGGGTGAACCTTGGTCCATGCGGATGAAGGGAATGCCCGTTTCTTTCTCCAAATATTGTGCCACCAGCAGCACTTCGCCAATGGTCGCTCTCGAAAGGTCGGCTACCTTACATTCCTTGGCCGCCTTTTCTACTAGTTCTTCACTGAATATTTTCATTTGGTTATTTTTCTTTTGGCACGGATTACACGGATTTCACGGAACCCGTCCACTGCTTTTCGTAGTCTTTGGTCGTTCGGACAACACAGAAACATCAAGTATGAAACCGTGTTAATCCGTGTAATCCGTGCCTAAAAATCATTTTACTGCATTCAATCCCAAATCAAATGCTATTTGATTAGCTTCTACAATCTTTTCTCCCTTCGATGCAAATACGCGGGCAATGCTTTCACGCAATTGTTCGGGAGTGAGGATTTCGATGTACTTGGCGGCCATGCCGAGCAACACCACATTGGCACTCTTCGGCAGGTTGTTTTCCTTTGCTACATCTTCTATCGGGAGGGCGGCTACCTTCGGTAAGTTGTTCAATTCCTGCATCAAGGCTTCTTCTTCCGGATAGTTGGGGATGTTCTTGAACGGATGCGAGGAGGTTACCACCCAACCTTCCCTGTTCAGATAAGGCAGATAGCGAAGCGCTTCCATCGGCTCCATGGAGATAATCAAATCGGCTGCTCCTTGCTTAATCAAATCCGAGTGGATAAGGTCGGTCGAGAGGCGGAGGTTGGATTGCACATCCCCTCCACGCTGACTCATGCCATGAACTTCGGCCTGCTTCAAGTTCAAGCCTGCGGCGGTGGCCGCATCGCCAATGATGGTGGCAATGGTGAGGATGCCTTGTCCCCCCACGCCGGCAAGTATGATGTCTTTTTTCATTTCTTCTTGTTTCTGAGTTTACGTTGGAGGGTCTGCATACATTCCCGGCGAGGGATGATGACAGATACGCCCTTGTATTCGATTTCTTCGCGGATGGTACGGGTGATTTCTTCCATATTTTTGGGCAATGGAACCACTACGCGTACATGCTCTGGAGCCAAGCCCAATCCTAAGCAGATGGCTTCAAACTTATTGGTGCCGGCCGAATCCTGTCCACCGGTCATGGCGGTAGTCAAGTTATCCGAAATCACTACGGTAATATTAGCATTGTCGTTGATGGCATCGAGCAAGCCGGTCATGCCCGAGTGAGTGAAGGTGGAGTCACCAATCACAGCAATGGCAGGGAATACACCCGCATCGGCCGCACCCTTCGCCATGGTGATGGATGCACCCATGTCCACACAACTGTCGATGGCACGGAACGGAGGCAAAGCGCCCAATGTATAACAACCGATGTCGCCAAAGATACGGGCACCTTCGTACTCGGCAGCTACCTTATTGAGAGCATCGTATACATCGCGGTGGCCACAACCCTGACAAAGGGCCGGTGGACGAGGCATCACGTTTTGAGCATTCGCATAAGGTTGTTCGATGTGTACACCAAGAGCAGCTCCTACACTGTCCGGAGTCAATTCGCCCATGCGAGGCAAATCGCCTGTCAAGCGACCTTTCAATGGATAATCGGCACCGAGGATTGACTTTACTTGTTCTTCCACGAGTGGCTGACCGTCTTCAGCAATGAGTAACGCTTCACATTGTTCGGCCAATGCCTTGATAGCGACTTCCGGCAACGGATATTGCGAAACTTTCAAAACAGGAATGTCTTGTTTTTGAGGTTCGTTCTCCATTACATAGTTATAAGCGATACCGCAAGCAATGACACCGAGCTTGGCCTTTCCTTCGGCTGATACTTTCTTATTATAAGGTGAAGCTTCCGAAGAAGCCAGCAAATCTCCTTGCTTGCCTACCAAACCGGCATATTGGCGACGGGCATTGGCCGGAAGCAATACCCAATGGGTACGGTCGGTTTCAGGGTTCAATCCGTTTTGTGGCAACGGTTTCTTCACTACCACACCGGCACGCGAGTGTGCCAAGCGGGTAACTACACGCATCAACACAGGAAGCTTGGTCTCTTCCGACAACTGATAGGCATAGGCCATCATGTCATAAGCTTCTTGTTGGGTGGAAGGTTCGAGGATAGGAATCATAGCGAACTTACCATAGAAACGGGAGTCCTGCTCGTTCTGTGACGAGTGCATCGAGGGGTCATCGGCGGCTAAAACCACCAAACCACCATTCACTCCCGTAATGGCTGAGTTGACAAAAGCATCAGCAGCCACGTTCATTCCTACATGTTTCATACAAACCAAGGCACGTTTGCCGGCATAAGCCATACCGAGGGCAGCTTCCATGGCTGTCTTTTCATTGGTACACCAACGGCTGCGCACTTCGGGCGCATGACCTTGGATAAATTCGGTTATCTCTGTCGAGGGCGTTCCAGGATATGCATACACACCGCTGATGCCGGCATGGATGGCTCCCAAAGCTATCGCTTCATCGCCCAAAAGTAATTTTCTTTCTATCATAGTTATTTATTTTCTTTCAAAATCATCGGCATCACTCAATACCGGAAATTTCTCTCTAAACGCATTCAGCTTGTCCATATCCACTTCGGCAGAGGCTTCGCACTCTTGGTTCATTTCGCAAGCTGCAAGAGTTTTTCCATACGGGTCGATGATGACACTTCCACCGCAATACTCACAAGCAGGATCTGTTCCTACGCGGTTCACTCCGACTACATAGCATTGGTTTTCGATGGCACGAGCCACGAGCAATGCGCTCCATGCCGATACTCTTGGAGTAGGCCAACTGGCTACGTAGAGAATCATGTCGTAATCGCCCCGATTGCGTGCCCATACGGGGAAACGTAGGTCGTAGCACACTTCCAATAGGATGCGTACTCCTTTCCATTCTACTACCACGCGTTCTTCTCCGGCGGTAAAACGAAGATGTTCACCCCCATAAGTAAAGAGATGCTTCTTGTCGTAATGGGTTACATTTCCATCGGGTTTCACAAAATAGAAGCGGTTGTAATATTTTCCATCCTCGGTCACAGCTACACTTCCGGCAATGGCAGCATCAGTGGTTGCTGCCTTATCCTTCATCCATTGCAGAGTATTGCTTTCAGCACTTTCGGCAATGCCTTCGGGGTTAGTACAGAAACCGGTTGAAAACATTTCGGGCAGCACATAGAGGTCGGCACCTGGATTTTGATTGATGGCTTCGTCCGCCTTACGTACATTAGCGGTAGGATTGGCCCATACGATATTTTGTTGGAGTATTGTAATTTTCATGTTTTTAAAGCTCTAATTGCGCAAAGATAGATATTTTCGAGATAAAATGAAATAATAAATAGAAAAACTGCTTCATTTTGATAATTTTCAGTCTCTTTTTGCTATATTTGTACGGTTGTAAAAATAATGAATATGAAAAGATTGACTTTTTGGGTTGTGACAATGCTGGTTTGCATCACAACTTTTGCACAGCAGGCTTTGTGGGGAAGTGCACAGGTAGTATCCCCGGAGATTCATGAAGACCATACCGTAACGTTCCGTTTGCGGGCGCCGAAAGCGGTGAAGGTTCAAGTAGTAGGCGACTTTTCTTCTACAGGAGTGGCTGAGATGGTAGAGAACAAGGAAGGAATTTGGGAATATACGACTCCCAAACCATTGGCTCCGGAATTGTATTCCTATAATTTCATGGTGGACGGATTGAAGATTAATGACCCCGCCAACGTTTATGTAATTCGCGACATAGCCAGCGTAACTAATATTTTCATTGTAGAGGGCGAAAGGGCCGATTATTATAAAGTGAACAATGTACCCCATGGTACAGTATCAAAGATTTGGTATGAAAGTCCTTCATTAGGTATTAATCGTCGGATGACGGTCTATACCCCAGCCGGTTATGAAAGTAGTGGGAAACGATATCCGGTATTCTATTTGTTGCATGGTATGGGAGGTGACGAGAATGCTTGGAGTGTTTTGGGACGGGCTACTCAAATTATGGACAATCTGATAGCAGAAGGAAAGGCTGAACCGATGATTTTAGTGATGACCAATGGTAATGCCATTCAGGAGGCTGCACCAGGTGAAGCGTCGATGGGGTTGACAATACCCACCTTGCAATTACCTAAAACGATGGAAGGATCATTTGAAACTCATTTTCCCGAAGTGGTGAAGTTTGTGGATAAGCATTATCGTACCAAGGCTAACAAGAAGAATCGTGCTATTGCAGGTTTGTCAATGGGAGGATTTCACTCTTTGCATATATCCAAACAATATCCGGATTTGTTCAATT
Organism: Bacteroides sp.; assembly: GCA_017472925.1. GTDB lineage: Bacteria > Bacteroidota > Bacteroidia > Bacteroidales > Bacteroidaceae > Phocaeicola. The sequence goes on from JAFUNS010000034.1 coordinate 218,437, forward strand.
ATGTAGGCTTGTTTTCGGCAGCCATATTCCCATTCAAGGGTGTTACATCACCCATTTATGAAGACATGGAAGGAAAGTTAAAGGTGCAGTTTTCCAAGAAACCGGCTCTTTATTGGATTGCTATCGGTAAGACGGATTTCTTGTATAAGTCTAATGAAGAATATCGCAAGATGTTGGATGAGAAAGGATATAAGTATGAGTATTTCGAAAACGAAGACGGGCATATCTGGAAGAATTGGCGCATTTATCTGACAGAGTTCGCTCCTAAATTGTTTAAATAAAAAAAAGTGGGTGTGTCGAAATGCACATCCACTTCTTTTTTTAGGTACGGTTACTTTTGTTATTCTTCCAACCATTTTTGAATCAAGGCTTTCGCTTCTTTCTGCATATCTTCCGGAAGAGTGCTGATGCGCGCCTTGTGGCTTCCTCTTGGCTCTACAAAAATGTGGAGGTTCTTTTTCTTATTGGTGTTCAACCAAGTTACAGCAGCAGCCGACCATGGGTCAATCTCACCATAGATGAAGATCATCTTCGGGTCGTTCTTCTTCAAGAATTTAGTGATTTTCTTTCCTAAAGTCTTGTCGAACTTCACAAACTGAGCATCTTCGGGAAGCATAAGTCTGCGCAAATAATCCTTGGTGCTCTTGATGACCATGTAATCCTTGAACGGACGCATGTCGTATCCGTAGTATCCCAATTCGCGACAGGCTTGTACGTTGAATGAAGCATACGGTCCATTAACATCAAAATAAGAAGGATCGCTGATAGCCAATAAATGCTTGAAGATTTCTTCATCACTTGCATCGAGAGAAGGAATGGTGCTGATTGGGGTTCCCCATTGCCACAAAGCAAACGGATATTCCAAAACGGCATAGTCATAAATTTCTTCAAGCGGTGCACGGAATTCATACTTCTTCTCAGCACAATGTTTGTCGAAAAGAGGTTGGAGTGTGGCTCTGCGTTTCAAAACTTCGAACTGGAAATTTTCAATGGTGCGTCGTTCTTCGGCTGTTCCCACTTTGTAACGCAAGAATGGTTCATGGCGTCCATCTTCCACTCCATAACAAAGAGGAGCTACATAAGGAACGGAAATGTCTACATCGTCTGGATAGAATGTACGATAAAGCATGGTTGTTTGTCCACCCTTGCTGATACCGGTGGCAATCCATTTGCCTGGATAGATTTGCTTGAAGGCATTGCGGATAGCATGAAGGTCGTCTGCACTGTTCTTAGTGGTGAGATATTGCCAGTCACGTGGTTCTGGAGTCGATTCCAAAAAATAACGATATTCCACAAAAATCATATTGGTATTAAACCATTTGGAGAGCTCTTCACGATATCTAGGATTGGAAGCATAAGAAGCTCCGTATCCTTCGGTCACCAATACGGTAGGACGGTCAAAACCTACATGCGAAACAAATACACGTTGGCGGAAGGTACCCAATTCAGGATTTTCATGATCAATGGGCTGAGTAAAGTATGTGACATACTTTTCTGCAAATTCTTCACTTTCCAACGCCTTTACTTCGGTAATGTTGGCAATTTCTTTCATCTTGTTCTGCAACTCAGTTTGTGCAGCAACGGATAATGGCAGGCAAAGTCCTACCAACAGCAGAATGCTGTAGAAGAGTGTTTTTTTCATTTTTATTCGAGATTAATCGTTAGTGGGGTAAAGATAAGGAGTTTTTATGTCTCTACCAAATAACGGCACTTTATTCCTCAACTATTATTCCTCTTTGTTGGTTATGGGGAAGGATGACTTGTTGTTGATTGAGATATTTTATGAGTCCATCCACCGCTTTAATCGGCATCTCTTGATGAGGTAGGGATTTATCAAACTGATAACTGCTGGCTATGTAGCTGTTCATACCTACCCGATAGCGTTTGTTTTCATCCAAAGTTTGTCCGGTAGAATCGGTTACTTTGATTTGGGTTACCTTGTTATGATGAGTGTAGATGGTATATTGTAGTCCGGCAGGAATTAAATCGACACTTTTGTCGCCTTTTCGGTAGGAGTTTTTCAGTAGGGTACGAATCTCTTCGGGTGTCATTTCGTAAACGATAATGGAATTGCCGAAAGGGTCTAGCCGATATACATCTTCCAAAGTGATGTCACCTTTAGGGAGCATACCTATGCGGATACCTCCGGAGTTCTGGAAAGCGAAAACGGTTTGTTGGATGTTCACAATGGCATCGGTCATCAGGGCTCCTAAAGGATGTTTCCCGTTAAATTGGGCAGAGGCTTTGGCCAACACTTTTTCCAAAGGCATTTCATCGGAATAACGTTGGATGTTTTGTTTGATGACACTGTCCTCTTCTGTCAGGTCTTCTACTTTTATCAGCTCGAATTTCTTACCGGTTACTTGATTGCCTTGAAAGGTGAGGGTGGTTTTACCGATGTATTTCAAATCATCTTCAGCTTGGGTGACGAGTACACCGTTTACCAATCGGGTGGATGGAATACGGGTATGGGTATGTCCACCGATGATTACGTCTAGCTCAGGCATGGCTTGTGCTATCTTCTTGTCTGTATCATAACCTGTATGGAAGAGCCCAATAAACAAATCGCATTCTTGCCGAAGGTGTTTGTAGGTTAAAGCTGCCTCGAAGGGAGGAGTGAATGACAGACCTTTCAGACGGTCGGGATGGGCAGAAGGTATGGGCTTTCCTAGGAATTGTTTGGTCGTTTCTACCAGTCCAAGGATACATATACGTATTTCTCCCTTCCGGAAAATAACATAAGGCTTGGGTTGGCTGAAGGAAGAATTGTTGGACTTTACGTTGGCGCAAATCAGTTCAAAATGGGCATTTTTGATACAGTTGGTCAAAGCTTCCAAACCATAGTCGAATTCATGATTTCCAAAAACAGCATATTGATAACCTGTTTGGTTCATCAGGTCTATCATGGGTAGACCTCGTTGGGGATATTGGTCTACAATTGGATTGCCGGTGAATACATCTCCTCCACTCAGAACCAATGTGTGGGTATAGTTGATGCGGTCTTTCTTTATATAACGGGCTATTTTGGCGAAATTAGTCAAATGACCATGTACATCGTTGGTAGAGTAAATGGCAAGAGTCGTTTCTTGGGCTTGCAAAGTTCCCAAGCAAATAGACAGGAAGAATAGAAAACCAAGTAGTTTTTTCATAATCTCTGGAACGTATATTACGCTACAAAGATAATGAAAAAATTATAAAAGATTCTGCCAATAGGCTTTTACTACTTCCCAACGATAGTAAGGTGCATGCTCGCTGTCTACAGGCAACTTGACGGGCTTTTCGTTTAATAATGCCTTGACCCAAATTTCTTCTTTGGAATTGCGATAGAATATTAACTGTAAATTGCCTGCCATGGGCGAAAGACGGAAGTCTTGCCATGCCAAATGGTATTTCTCCGCATCCTTTTCTCGAAGAGCGCAATTCTCTATCTTCATCAAGTTAAGCAGACGAAGCATGTCTGTATCATGTCCAAAACGGAAATCTGCACCGGTTGTTCCTCTTTCTATTGCTTGTTGAGCCTGATCAAGGATGTGCTTGAGCAACGGGCGGGCACTTCTGGCCGCGGCTCCCTTGTTAAGGGGAGCATTACCATTGCATACATACATGCGGTGGTTGATGCATTGCCAAATGCCGAACAAATCTGCAGGGGTAAAAAGGTCGTAGAAGGATAAATCCAAATCGGTGTCTTGCATATCCGAAGCAATCCAATAGAGGCCTATCATCAGTTCATGGGGTTGCTTGACTTCTTCGGGGTGTACAAATAGGCGTGCCATCAAGCGGTGTGGCTGCACCCGTTTTTCGGCAAAAGCCAAATAATCTTTTCTCCACGGAGCATCTTTGGAACTGAATGCTTGAAGTTCAGGCGAAGTCTGATGCATAAAGTCCATGTGTTTTTCCTCGGCATTCAGTTGGAAAACCAAAGATGGATTTAATTCCTTTAAGCGTGCGGTAAATGCCTCCATGCTTTTGATGGCTCTGTCCGATGTACTTGAATAAGCTTGTATTTGAGTAGTTCCCTGAAATATATCGCTATACTTCCGATACATTCGTTCGGCTATTTCAGCATGTTGTCTGGCCCCTTTAGGTGTCAGTTTACCACCATTCCCTTGAGCATCGGCCCATACTTTGTCAAGTCTTTGACTGACTTCCTTTCCATAAGGTGTCAGTTCATGTTCTTTAAACACATCGAGCACTTGTGTGTAACGGTTGTCATCGGTCATCCAACGGGAACCATGACGACCATAGTGAGCTATGTAAAAAGGAATACATCCCATTGGGGGGATTGAAAAATCTTCGGTAGGAGTAGGGTATGCATAATAGATGCTACCAGTCTTTTCCGGACAGTCAGCCAATTCCTTTTGAATGTTTTGAGGAGTAATGGATCTATCACTCTCTACTTGCCAATTGATGCCTACAGGGTTGTTGCTCATTTGCCAAATAAGAGGTAAGTTAGGGTAGTCGAGAATCCACATTTGTCCACCTTCCACTTGGTCGACAGCATGAAGCAAATTGTAACCAAGGGCTTTCTCATGACAAGGAAGGGCTGTATAAGTTACACCGTTACAGATGAAACTTCCTGATTCCTTCAATTGGTTGAGTTGTTTCCGTGAAATCATCCATACTGTTTCTGTTGGCGAGACGGTCAAGTGTTGTCCATCTGTGGGCTGTATCCAACAAAGCGCTTCGCCGTTTCCCATGGAAGCGGGTGTCAAGGTATAACTGCCTACCCACCATTTCATGTTGCGTAGGATGGTCCAATGCAAAATCACTTGATTGTCCTGCTGTTCATAAGCTACTTTAAATCGGCGTGTTTGTCCATAGAGCTTGAACGAATAACGTAGGGTATCGGTTACGGTAATTTGACCGAAAGCTTGGCTGATGCAGCCCCATACTATGCAGAGGAGGAATATTAGCTTTTTCATTTCTTCATACATATCATAATCCCAAATCATTTCCCCAATTACTTGGTTTGTTACCCATTTTCAGTATCATTTCTCCTCCGGCTACGATGTCTTTATGTCGGAGTGCAGAATATGGATACTCTTTGCCATTTAACAGGATAGATTGGATATAGCGGTTCTTGTTCGATAATTTTTCAGCTTTGATACGGAAAGTCTTTCCATTCGTCAGGCGGAAGGTGGTTTCTTTCAATATCGGTGTATTGATTAAATAATAATCTTGACCGGCATTGGGATAGAGTCCCATCATGTGGAACGCCAACCAGGATGACATGGCTCCAGAATCATCGTTCCCTGGTAATCCGCCCGGTGAATCGTTGAAGTGAGTATTGATAATCGCATGGATACGGTCGCTACTCTTGTCGGGACGTCCTATCCAATGATAAAGACATGGAGTAAGGAAGGACGGTTCATTGTTTACGTTGTAATAATTCTTGTTGAAGAAAGTATCCAATCGTTTTTCAAAAGCTTCTTTACCTCCACTTTTGTTTATCAATCCCGGAACATCATGAGGGATGCTGAGGGAATACTCCCAGGAAGTGGCTTCGTAGAAGAACATACTCCACCAAGGAGTGTACCAAGGTCCTTCCATGGTCAGTGGGGTATAGGTAAAGGTGGGTTTCTGTATTTTGCTGCTGCCAAACGGAACTTCATCCAACCAATTGCCTTTTTCATCTCTTGGAAGAATGAAACCCTTTGAACCATCGTGTTCGTAATCATCGCGCCACAGATTCTTCCAATTGCCCGATTGCTTGAGGTATTGTTGATAGAGTTCTTCTTTTCCCAATCCCTTAGCCACTAAAGCGATGGCATAATCGCAATAGGCATATTCAATGGTACGATTCCCAGCTCGAGGGATTCCATGTGGTATATATCCCAATTCCAAATAAGGGATGAGGCCTCCTCGTCCTTCGGCCTCTTCGTTTCCACCAGGAGGAACAGTGGCATCTTTCAGCATAGCTTCCAAAGCATGTTCATAATCAATGCCTTCCAAACCCTTTACAAAAGCATCGGCTATGACAATTTCTCCGTTCGATCCTCCTTGTGTACGACCGTTACAGTTACCACTACGTGCATCAGGCATGAATCCATCCCGTTTGTAGATATTGAGCATGGAACGTACAATATCGACTTCTCGGTCGGGGTCGACTAATGTAATGAGTGGGGTAGAGGTACGATAGGTATCCCAAATGGCATAGAAATCATCGTAATAAGGTTCATTGTCGGTCCACCCGGGATTTTCACCGCTTCGGTCTACTGGCATAATCATGGTGTGATACATGCCTGTATAGAACATACGTTTGTAATGTTCGGGCGTATCGGGAGCAATTTCAATGCGCTGTAGCAAAGTCTCCCATTTGTCCAGTAACTCTTGATGGACTTTTTCAAAATTCCAATGACCAATTTCGGTATGGGCATTATGTTTGGCTTTCAAACAGCTGAGGAATGAAATGCCAATTTTTAGCTTGACGGAATCGGTTGAGGCTGGGAAGCGGAGTAGAGCACCGGTCTTCTTTCCGCTATCAAATTGAACTTTGTCTGTAGTAATGGTTGTTCCTTTCCATGTGACCGTTTCAGTAAACGGTACGTTGGTTTCTGCATAAAAATATACAGTATAGGCACGACCGTTGTTCCATCCTCCTCGGATTCGGGTATAGCCACACACTTCATGGTTGGAAAGTATTTGTATTTCCGAACCGACAAATTGCTGGGCTTCGCGTGCATCGGGTACCGGACTTTCACCCAAGAAGAATCCGGCATCGACTGCCAATCCCTTTTCTGAGGATTGTGGATAAGTGAAACGATAGAAAGAAGCCCTTTCGGCTGTCGTAATTTCCGTACGGATACTACTGTTCTTAAAGGTTGTATCGTAATATCCCAATCGGATTTCTTCGTACTTACGGTAGTCTATGTGGCTGGTTTTGTCAAGTGCTCCTAAAAATGGAGTCACTAAAATATTGCCATACTTGGGGCCACCTCCGGTACCACTGACGTGTACTTGGGAAAAACCATCCACTTGTTCGGGCATAGGAGCCCAACCGCTGTTGTTCTTGCAAGTACAATCTGGTGACGGCTTTACCATACCATACGGACATGAAGGACCGATAAATGTACGTCCTAATCCTGTAGAACCTATTTTAGGATCTACATAATTAAAAAGGCTGGCTACTTCCTGCGCCATGCCCATCACGGGGAAACACAGAAAGAACGCCAGTCTTAACAAAGAAACTCGAATGGAAATTTGAGTCATATTTAATTCTTTACTTTAACGTTTTGAGTATTGATTTGCTTTAACATTCCACCGAATGGTCGGCCGAATCCTTCTTCGCGCACGCTACAATCGGTTATTTCTATATCGTTGGCAGTATCGATGTAGAATGCATAAGTCTTGTCTTGGGCGAAGCCTTCACCCAAACATGGGCGCTTGTCGTATACACCACCTGGATAATCGGTACGTTTTACCAAACGGATATCCACTTCGTCGAAATGGATGTTGTTTACTTTTCCGGGTACATCTCCTCCTACGAAAATGCCGTTTTCGCCGGTGCATTTCACATTGTGGAACCAAATGTTGCTTACTTCGCCGCAGCGGCCCTCAGTTGCTCCTTTGGGGAAACGCCAACCGGCGTCTTTGTGGTTACCAACTGCACGAGGGTATGAAGTAACATAGATAGGTTCGGCTTTGCCCCACCATACATCACTGAACAACTTGCTGTCGACCAGCATGTTCGAGAATACCACATTGGTTACGGTACCTTCGTCGCGGTTCTGTATACCGATGCCACGATTGCTGTCACGAATGATGCAGTTGTCAAACAATACATTGTTGATCTTGTCCATATTCTCAGATCCTATCTTGATGGCACAAGAACGGGAAGTCATCACGCAATTGGTTACAACGATGTCTTCACACGAACCATATTCTTCAAATTCGCGGCGGTTCTTCAAACAGATACAATCGTCGCCACTTTCAATGAAGCAATTGGCTATACGCACTTTACGGGAATGATCTACGTCAATACCATCGCCATTACGAATCTTCAAATTGTTCAATAGGCTGATACCATCTATCAGCGCATCGTAGCAGCCGATAAGGTGTACGGTCCAATAAGCTCCGTTGCAAATGGTCACATCCTTGATTATCAGTTTCTCTACATCAATCAAAGTCAGAACGTGCGGACGGGGGTCGAAGTCGGTTACCGGCTTCAACTCATACGAATCGTCCAATTCCTTTCCCATAAAGGCTACACCGTTTCCATCAATCGTTCCTGTACCGGTAATGCTGATGTTCTTGGCACTTTGTGCATAAATCCACATCATGCCTTCACCTTCGTTGGCACGGAATGCACTCAAGTGATAGATGCTTTCATCGGGATTGGCCAACCAACGACTGTTCATTTCCAAGTGATAATCTACATTTGATTTCAATTCCACCGGTCCACTCATAAAGGTATATCCGGTAGGGAAAACCACTTGGCCGCCACCTGCTTCCGTACAGGCATCGATGGCTTGTTGGATGGCTTTGGCGTCATCGGTCACACCATCGCCCTTGGCACCATAATCCAGTACATTATATACATTGCCTTGTTTCCCTCCACAAGCAATGAGAAAGAATGCCAGGCATAGGGTTGCGATATGTGTCAGTTGCTTTTTCATATTTCTTTAGTTATTTGTCCTTGATGTTTACAGATCCTTCGCTTCGCTCAGGATGACATGGGTTAGACATTAAATTGGGAATACAATCTTCGGCTTTACTTCCCCATTCTTTGTTAGGCTCTGAGCCCATTACAAAACAGAAGTGTCCGCCCGTCATCATATCATCGTGATGAATATAATTCTTAGTATAAGGTTCTCCATTCAGTGTGGCCGACTGGATGTAGATATTTTCATCTGAAGCGTTGATGGCTTCTATAGTGAATGTTTTGCCATTTTCCAATTGGATACTCAATTTTGGGAAAGTAGGACTACCCAATGCATAATACGGTGTGCCCGGGCATACCGGATAGAATCCCATGGCCGAGAAGAGATACCAGGCCGACATCTGACCGGCATCGTCATTCCCCGACAAACCACCCGGTGCCTGTAAATATTCTGTTTGCAGAATATGACGGACAGCCTGTTGCGTCTTCCAAGGCTCACCGGCATAGTTGAACATGTATGCCACTTGGTGACAAGGCTCGTTGCCGTGCCAGTATCGCAATTCACTGAACATGGAATCCAACTTGGCTACGTAATTGGCTTTACCTCCCATACACTCCATGAGTCCGTAGGGGTCTTGTGGTACATACCAGGTATAATGACAAGGTGCACCTTCGGTGATGAAGCGTGCGAAGTTGAATGGATTACTCTCTGGTAAGAAAGTGCCATCAGCATATCTGCCTTGTGCGTAACCTGTGTTAGGATTGATAACATTTTGATAATTCTGTGCACGTTTCATTAAGATTTCAGCGTCATGTTCCTTTCCTAATGCTTTTGCCACTTGTGCCAAAGCAAAGTCGTCGTAGGCATATTCCAATGTACGCGATACTTGTTCTTCGGTGTGATAAGCATCGGGGACCTGATCTTCCAACGGAATGTATCCATATTTCAGGTAAGAGTCGAGGGCACGTCGTCCCATACCGTTCTTATAATCGGCTATGTCGGTCGGTTGTTCGAAAGCGTTTTGGCGCATGGCCTTATAAGCTGTTTCGATATCGAAGTTACGAATACCTTTTACATAGGCATCGCTGATAGCCGAAATGCAATGATCGCCTATCATGGCTGCGGTGTAGCTGTTCCAACAAGGGAAGATGGGCAACCATCCGCTTTGTTCATATTTGTATACCAAGGACTGCATCATGTGGCCTCCTTTGGTAGGAGTGAGCAAATTAATCAGCGGATGTAGGGCACGGTAAGTATCCCACATGCTGTAACCGTCGTAATAGGTTTCTCCCTCGGGTAGTTGACGGATAGGAGTCCCTGTAGCAAAGCTTGGATAGCGTCCGTCCACATCATTGAAGGTGTGGGGTAGGAACGAAGCCCGATAGAGTGCCCCATAGAATAATTGTTTGTCTTCTACGGTTGGTGTCTCTATGCTGATTTGTGCCAATCGCTTTTCCCAAATATCAATCAACTCGTTTCGGTTCTGTTCAAAATTCCAATGCGGAATTTCCGCTTTTAGATTTTGTCTGGCGCCTTCCATGTCGGTGAACGATGAACCTACCTTTACCAATATCGGCTTGGAGGTTTCCTTGAAACGGATATAGGCACCTATGGCAGCTCCCTTGGGCATTACGGTCTGTCCGGCAAAGAGTGTGTCGCCGTGGAAGGTGCCGTATTCGGCTATTTCATCTTGATAGCTGATAACGAAATATCCATTGTATCCGGCAGGTTCTCCCCATCCCTGATAGATGCGGTGAACAGGATTGTATCCTCGTATTTCCTTTCGGAGAGTATCTATTTCGATGAATCCTTCGCCTTCGTCGCTATTAGGATTCACTACCAACCATGCATTGTCTTTATTGTGATAAGTAAAACGGAAGATGGCAGAGCGCGAACGACCGGTCATCTCGGCTTGGATATGATAGTCTTCCAATGTTACCGCATAATAGGCCGGTGTAGCTGTTTCTGTTTGATGGCTGAAGCGACTTGCACGTGCTTCGGGCTGGTATTTCAAAGTTCCGGCTACCGGCATCAAAGTCATACTGCCATAATCTTGGGTGCATCCGCCTACAATCCAGTGTGAGTTACGGAAACCTTGCATCAGCGAATCTTTATAATAATAAGGAGCTTTACACTTCCGTTCGGTGTCTTGCGTTTGAGGAGTCCAGAAATTCATACCGTTTGGTTCCAGTACGGCAGGTATCACCTGTCCGTATTCCTCTGTTTTCTTCCCGAAGAGTCCGGCAGTCTTGGTAATACTGGCTGCGGTTCCTACCCGGGTATCTACATAGGTCAACAGACTTTCTGCTTTACGCGTCGTACAAGCGCAGAGCAGGAAGCATGTCAGGACGATTCCAAATAGTATATTTTTCATTTGTTCCTTTTTTATTCGTTTCTTATTCTCTCTTGTTTTTTGACGAAAGGAAAAAGGAATAATGGATTTTAGTGAATAATCTGGAATCAGAGTATGCCGTTTCTCCTGTAAGAAACCACCGTTTTCTGTGCAAGAAACCGTCGTTTTGTAGTTGGTATTACGGCAGGATTCTTGCATGACAGACAATCGAAAAAAAATAAAGTTCAAAAATAGGCTTCACAAGTTTCACATGTGTGCAAATAGCAGATATTCAAAGACTTTAGGTGAAACTTGGATGCTTTCACCCAGTTTCACATGTTTCACCATTACCCTGAGTGTGAAACTTGTGAAACCTCTGTGAAGGCTTGATGTTTCACCGCTATCTGCTGTGTATCAATAGCTTATACGAGTGTGAAACTTGTGAAGGCTGTTCTCATACTTAAAAAGTAATTATTTATATTCTCTGAATCCGATAGGCTTTCTTCCCGTTGTTTTGTTTGAGTCCTTTTGTTTGTCGGCCAGTTGAGATAATGCCAAATAAATATCGTCAAGTTCTCTACGGGTATCTTCGCTAAGTTCGTTGATAGCTTCTAAAGTATCTTCGCTCCCTTGTTCCAATACTTTCAAACGATGTTTCAAATTTTCGATTTCTTGACTCATCTGTTGATTGGCATAGAGATATTGACGGACGGCAACAAATGCTCGCATGATTCGAATATTTATTTCTATAGCAGTTGTACTACGAAGTACACTTGAAAGCATGGCTACTCCTTGCTCGGTAAAAGCAAAAGGAGCGTAGGCGATACCTCCTTGTCTTGAGGTTCCATTTTGGAACTTCATGCTGTTTTTCAATGAGTTAAACTCACTATTGTTAAGCTCGAACATAAAATCTGAGGGGAATCTTTCTAAATTTCTCCTGACAGCCTTTTTAAGATTTTTTGTTTCTATTCCATAGAGTTCCGCCAAGTCGAAGTCCAGCATAACCCGTTGCCCTCTAATCTCATAAATTTTGTTCTGTATTACCTGTGTATCCATTATATAAACTTTCTTTCGAAATTTATCGTATTACAAAGTTAGTTATATATTCTGGATATACCATAATATATATGTGGTATTTTAAACTAAAGAGACTCTTTACGAAGCATAGAAAGGCTTATTAGAATAACCTCATTATTTCTTTTTCCAATACGTCAAAGAACGAATGTTGTATGAGAGTACTCTCATGGGGTTATGAGACTGCTCTCGTTGATAGGCGAGACTACTCTCGCACCCCCTATGAGACTACTTTTGTTTGGTTATGTGACTACTCTCACTTAGCAATGAGAGTAGTCTCGCCTTTATAACATGTTATTAATAACCCGGATTTTGTTTCCAGTTGGTATTAACATTCATCCAATCTTTGTGAATTGGATAAATTCTACGGAACTTTTCAGTTTTGGCTGCAGGATTGATAACATGTTTCAAACCCCAATCATCTTCAAATTTACCAAAACGGATCAAGTCGTTACGACGCCAGTTTTCGTCAAAGAATTCACGACCACGTTCATCCAACAAATCTTGCAATGTAGGATTACCTTCTACTGCAGGTGCGCCCACATATGCACGAATTTGGTTCATCAATGAAGCCGGTGTATCACCATTGGTAGCGCTACCGCCACGAAGAATGGCTTCGGCCTTAGTCAAGATAATATCTGCAAAACGGAAGATAGGAACATCATTGTTCTGGTTACGTCCATTCTTATAATCGTCATAAGCAGGGAACCATTTTACAGACTTGTAACCTTGTGACCAACCGTTTACATCCTTACCTACATTGAGTTGTTCACTTTGTTCTTTCAATGTAATTTCTTTTGTAAAGACCAATTGCTCACCATTGTATATTACAGGATTATTGGTTAATTCACGGTTCTCATTGAAGAAATAGATGGGGCCACCTACAATCATTTTATTACGTTCGTCACCTGGAAGTGTAAGTAAATCCACGACATTCGGGTTGACAGCAAAGTTACCACCAACAGATGCTTCCAGTTTGAATCCATAAATTCCTGGATCCAATTTGTTCATCTGACGCCAAGTACGGTAACGAGCATAGCACATACCTTGTTGGGTGATACGGTCGAATGGCATTGCATAGATAAAGTCCTTAATGTGTGCTCCGTTTTCTGGCCAGAACTTTTCAAGATAGCCGTCGGAAAGGTCGAATATTCCTGAGGCGATAATTTCATCACAAACCTTGATACAATCATTCAACTTTTCATTCTTAGCAGTTGCTGCATCGTATTGAGCAACATCGGCGCTAGTATAAACCGGCCAGTTGATATAAAGCTTAGCAAGTAATGCTTGAGCCATCCAATAGGTTGGCTTTCCGTAAGTGTAAGCGCTTACTTCTTTGGTCAAATTAGGTAATGCCTTTAACAAGTCTGATTCTATGAACGCTGCAACTTGTGCACGTGGAGAACGGTCAATCGCTTCATTGTCTTCCAGCATACGATTTAATATAGGCATATCTCCAAAACATTCCATAAGTATGAAATGATAGAATGCACGCATAGCTAATGCCGGAGCTGCCCCTGGTGTATCTTCACCACCAAGATCCAATATAGCTTTGTTACATCTGGTAATACCACCAGTTAAATCTTCTCCCCAATGCCAAAGTGTTGCATCGTCAGGAGTCATCTTGTGTAAGGTTGGATATGCATTTTCACCACTGTTCCAATAGTCACCGTCAAAAGAAATACCGGTAAATTCATCAGAAGAAAGAGTTACTACATCACTATAACGACGTCCCAAGATACCACGGAATGCATAATAAATATCTGCCATTTTTGCTTCAGCGGCAATTTCTGAATTAGGGAATTCTGTCAGTTGAGACTTGATGTCTACATCCAAGTCTGTACAGCCTGTTGTTGCAGATAACAGACCTACTGCCAAATATAATTTAATTTTATTTTTCATAATCATTAATTCTATTTAGAAGTTAACATTTAATCCTAACATAAATGTACGAGTTCTCGGATAGAACGATTCACGATAATCTACACCCGGAGTTAAACCGCCTAAACTTACTTCTGGGTCAACACCTTTATAATTTGTGATTGTAAATACATTGTTACAAGTTGCTGTAACCTTTAAGCTATTTACCCAATTACCAATCTTTCCGAAATTGTAACCTAAACTCAAAGAAGACAAACGTAGATAACTACCTTTTTCTAAATAACGATCTGAAGGTGCTTGGGCATTTGTATCTGTTGCTTTCTGTTCAAGTATTTCTTTCAAACCGTTTTTGCCGACCTTAATGTTTGTTACATTATTGTATTGCGCACGGGTGCCATTGAAGATTTTGTTGCCAAATACACCTTGTACAAAAGCTGTTAATGACCAATTCTTGTATGTCACAGTATTGTTCCAACCTAAATTTAATTTTGGTTGTGCACTACCTACATTTACACGGTCTTTTTCTCCAGGATTTGCTGTTGTTCCAATCAATTTGCCATCTTCGTCATATTCGTTGAATACTGAAAGACCATCTTCGTTATATCCAGCCCATTCCCACATGTAGAAAGTACCAATAGGTTCACCTTCCATAATGCGTTGGATGGAATTGGCTTGCGAGAATCCACCAATATTTGGATTGGCTTGATTGATATAATTTACGGAATAAGTATCATTAGATAACTTGTCTACTGTATTCTTGTTGTGAGATAAGTTCAAGCTTGTTGACCATTGGAAATCTTTAGTTTGTACAGGAATAACATTAATAGCTAATTCAATCCCCTTGTTAGTGATGTCACCTACATTAGCAGTCATCTTATCAAATGGATAACGGCTTGTAGAGACTGCATAATCGTAAATCAAATCAGATGTTTTCTTGTTATAGTATTCAATGGTACCGCTCAAACGGCCGCCCCATACAGCGAAATCCAAACCAATATTGAACATGGCAGTTTCTTCCCATTTCAAATCAGGGTTTGAGTTGCGAATTGCAGCTAAAATACGATATTTTTCAGTCTCGCTACGATCATACCAACCTCTAGCTCCATACACTTGAGTTGCAATGTAAGGATCGAATCCCAATGAGTTACCGCTGATACCATAGCCTACGCGGAATTTTAAATCATCGAATATATTTAAGTCCTTAATGAACTCTTCTTCACTAATACGCCATGCAGCAGATGCTGAAGGGAATGTACCCCAACGATTGTTCTTACCAAATGCAGAAGAACCATCACGACGTACGGTAGCTTGTACCATATACTTGCTGTTGAATGAATAATTAGCACGTCCGAAGAATGAAATCATACGTAAAGTAGATTCAGCTGAAGACCAAATACCATTGATGTCCATTTTATTGGCCATCCCCAAATCTTTATAACCTAAATCATCATTATAGAAATCATATACAGTCAAGCCAAAACCATCAGCTACAGTTGTTTCTTCCCATGAATAACCGGCCATCAAACCAAGTTTATGTACTTCGTTGAAGGTCTTGTCATAATTCAAATATGTTTCAAATACTTTTTTATGGTCTGATGTTGTGCGACGGTGCGCTTGACCGTTGTTCTTAATACCTGTCAACTGAGTTTTTGAAGTATGGTATTCCCCCCAAATAAATTGTTCGTTCTGATAAGAAACGGTTGCATTCCAAACCAATCCATCGATAATTTGCAAAGCTGCTTTGGCAGTACCTTGCAATTTCTTGGTTTCATGATCGTAAGGGTCTTCATTAATCATTGACAATGGGTTGTAATTTTGAGATACACCTTCATACTTGCTCCAATTCCCGTTTGCATCGTATACAGGTACTAATGGAGAATAGTAATTCATGGCATCGTAAACACTTGCGCCGTCTGTAGCAGTGTTTACAGAATGATTGTTTGTTATACTTGCATTTACATTGAATGAAAGTGTCAAACGGTCATTCAAAGCTTTTGTTTGAATAAATGCACGACCAATCAAACGATCCATTTCAGTACCCTTGATAACACCTTGCTTATCCAAGTAAGTGAAGCTGGTGTTGTAAGAAGTTTGATCATTACCACCACTAATTGATACATTGTGATTATGGGTAACAGCTGTACGTTGTACTTCTTTTTGCCAGTCGGTATTGGCACCCATATCATTGTCAATAGTGAAGTTGTTGGCTTTGGCATAAGCGCGAAGTTCAGATGCTGACAACATATCGAGATTTTTCATGACGTTGTCCAATGCAACATATCCATTGTAAGTAACGGATGCTTTGCCGCTCTTTCCTTTCTTGGTAGTTACAATGATTACACCATTAGCAGCTTTTGAACCATAAATAGCTGTAGCTGTAGCGTCGCGAAGAACGTCGATACTTTCAATATCTTCGGGAGCGATTGTAGCTAATGATACACCCGGAACACCGTCTATTACATAATAAGGTTCCATGGCAGCACCACTACGAAGTGATGAAGCACCACGCAGTTGGATAGAAGAAGTTCCACCATTAGGGTCACTGCTCTGTGTGATAGATAATCCTGGAACTTTACCTTGCAACAACTGTGCTGGATCAGTATAAGTACCTACATTCAATTTGTCTGCCTTAACGGTAGTAATGGAAGATGTTACGTCTTTACGGGTCATGCTACCATAACCTACTACTACCACTTCGTCCAACATGGCATTGTCTTCTGCCAAAATGATGTTGAGGTTGCGACCAGCTGTAATTTCCTGAGTCTTGTAGCCAATGTAGGAAATCAGCAAAGTCTTTCCAGGAGCTACGTTCAATGTAAACTTACCGTCTACATCGGTTACTGTACCATTAGTAGTACCTTTTTCGATAACGTTCACACCAATCAAAGGTTCACCGGCGGAGTCCTTCACCACACCGTTTACTGTTGACTGCGCAAACGCCCAAGTGCTGTTCAATAAGAATAGGGCCACCATCATGATGTGCGACCACAATCTTTTGCTTTCTTGTAATTTACACATAGTTTTTAATTTTTGAGTTAATATTTAAGGTGTTAATTTAAATCTTTATATAAATCTTCTTTTTCCATAATGGATAGCCGATGGCTCCCAACAAAAGCATAAAACCAATTGCATAGGTGGCCGATGCCACGCATCCATCGCCCATCAAAGAACTTATACCGTTATAAATACTTGTCTTGAGACCGGTGTGACCAAACACAATGGCAAGTACTTCGCTACCTACATAAAGGAAGAGAGGGTTCACTCCGAATATAAGGAAGAAACGGGCCCATGATTTTTTACCTTTTATATCTATTATATACATGAATAGAGCCAATAACGAAGCAGCCAATCCGCAAGTCACCAACACGAAAGTTGGACTCCAGATGCGCTTGTTCAGTGGCAATGCAAAGGTAAATAGTAATCCGATGGCGGTGATGACAAAACCAATAAGGAACAGTTGCAATACTTTTTCATCGGTTTTGTGAGTGCGTGAAATGAGTTTACCGCAATGGAACCCTATCAATGTATGGGCAATGGCACCTATGGTGCTAACCAAACCTTCGGGATCAATTGGGCGTTTGGTATATAAATGGGATTCACCAATCAGATTACGATCTCCTATTGCTAAAATGTTACTTTCATCGTTTATATATCCGTTGCCGCTCAGCAAAAGAATGGCATAACCAATGAGCAATAACATCGCTATAGATAAGGTATGGCGATGATTACCATATAATGCAAACAATGAAACGATGCAGTAGCATACAGCAATGCGTGGCAATACACCGGTAAGGCGTAGATGGTCAAAGGGGAAGAAGTCGCCTCCGCAAGCGTTGCCGAACCAATGGATGGCCCAACCAATTAGCAGTATCACTACTGTGCGTTTGAAAATCTTGCGGATGACTCCCCCGGAAACTATAAAATGGAATTTGTTTAATGAAAGATAGGTGGAAATCCCTACCATGAACAGGAAGAATGGGAACACCAGGTCGCAAGGGGTCAACCCGTTCCAATCGGCATGGTGAAGCGGAGCGAAGGTATTTCGACCTCCACTATTGTTCACCAAAATCATGCCGGCTACGGTCAGCCCTCGCAAGACATCCAGTGACATCAGTCTTTTGCTGTTCTCTTTCATTGTATTATTTAAATGTCTTCTCAAACACTTCTTTTGCGATATCGATACAATCACCCTCAGGTATGGAAGAATACGGAGTCTTGTCCAAAGTCCAGGGTTCTTCCATCGCATAATAGTCAAGGATTACTTCCGGCTTACCTTCCAATTGGTCTTTTAACGTTTTCCAATAAGCTTCCCATCGTTTGTAGTAGAAGTCTTTTAGGATTCCGTTCCATTCCTTATGGGCATAATCGCGTAATTTGCCGGTATCGGCACAATATCGATTACCCCAAGTGGTGATTTGCACGCGGGCATTCCATTCGTACAAATCCTTTTCTTCGGGGGTATTACCTAATTTACGTGCCTTCTCAATCCAATTGCCTACTCGGAATTCCTTGCGGGTACCAAGCAGCTTGTCTTGAAGAAGAAGTAAATTCAGGAATTCCTTGTGATTCTTGTCAAAACTACGCTTGTCGAAGTTTTTGAAATCGGCTATGGTGTGGTTGTAGACGATGCGTCCACGGTCAGCTATAGCCTGACGGACAATATCTACCAAATCATATTCAAAGTTGTTATTTCCTCTATACTTTTCGGCTACTTCCAACATCAGTCGGGCAGCTTCTGCTGTAGTGGTGGGGTCGTAGTAGTTCTTCATCTTCGACCAACTGGAAACTTGGAAGTTGGTGAGTGAAGGACGACCACAGAATATGGATTCGTGAGGACCTTGTTGATTATTGCCACGCGGACAATTATAGATTTCATTAGCTAAAATCATCCATGCTTGTTCAATCTTTTCATCTTTTACTCCATAACGGGCTACCAAATAGTCTTTAAGCCATTCTTCCTTAGTGATTTTTTCAGGACGCCAAGGGAGTTCGCTCATCAGTTCAAACATAACAGGATTATTTTCGCTACCTTCCATGGTAAGGCCAAATCCGGTCATGTGTTTGGCCAATGGATTTGTCTTGGTCTCGTAGAAGTTTTCCAATAATTGATCCATACGACCGTGCAATCCCACGTTGGCTCCGAAATTCTGTAAGAAACAGAAAGCCCAATTGTGATGAATGAATCCTTCTTTGCGTTGCCACAAGGAAGGGATACCCCATTGAGGACGACATTCACTGAACAAATCGAGTATGAGCATATCGCCGTTCTTCAGATTCTTGATCATGTCATATTGTGGGTTCTTGTCCCATGCTTGTACTACCCAAACGGCTTTGGGATTGACACGCTTCATGGTTTTCATGATAATCTGTCCGGCTGCATCATAATCAATCTCGCCAATCATCTTGCTTTCATGGAAAGGGTCCATGGAATAATAGTTGGCTTTTCCGAACAAGGCTTCTTGTTCCTTATAATAAGCAGCGGCCATTTCTTCGAAACGAGGGTCGAATGGTTGGAGAATGGCTGGACGGGTAAAACCATTCCAAGGCGCAGATTCAGTGATGTTGAGACCCATTTTCTTGTCGGCATTGTGAGGAACCATACCGGAATAACCTGGTAGTACCGGCTCAATGCCATATTCTTTCATACGCTTCAGAATCTTTTTTTGCAAAGCTTCCTGTTGGGTATACCAAGAATCTGGATTAGGACCACCCCAACCTTCCAAATTGTTCATGGCCCACCAAGCCAAGAAAGCAGGGCCTGCAATAAATTCGTTGATTTCTTCTTTACTATATCCAAACTTCTTGAGCATATTGAACCATACACATTCTTGTCCAACAGCAGCCAAAGGAAGGTTGATGCCATGTAAAGCCATCCAGTCTATTTCCTGCTCCCAACGTTCCCAGTCCCAAAATGCCATGGTATAGGAATAGGTACAATAATTGAAATTGTAGCGTTGGGTCAATGAAGTTTCGCGGCGTTCCTTTTTAGTAACGGGAGGTAGTACATCGGGAAGTTCGGCTTTCATTCCGTTCCATGACAAGTGGATACCGGCATAATATTTCAAATACCAGTTGAGGCCCGTAGCCACATTGATATAGTTATTACCACGAACCACCACTTTCCGGCCTCTTTGGTCGAGCTCGAAAAAATCCGTATTACTTTTCCTGATTTCGATGATGAATTTCTTGGATGCACCTTCGTCGATTCTTTCCAACAATCCTTTAATAGGGTTGGCAAACAGGCTTAAAGGGAGTATAAGCATCCCAAATAGGATGGCACGTGTAATTTTCGCATTCATAGTAGATTCTTTGTTTGCTGCAAATATAGACGTTCGGCCGATAGCCGAGGGGGAAAATAGAACAGAAAGGGGATAAAATAGTAAAGTCGTGTGTTTTTCTCTTATTTTATATCACTTGGAAGTATTCCAAACAGCTCTTTGAAACAGCGGGTAAAATATTTGGGGTCGTTGAAACCTACTGCGTAAGCAATCTCGGAAACAGACATACCACTGCCTTTTTCCAACGATACTTTAGCTATATTCAATCGGTAGTTTTTCATGAAAACTCCGATGGATTGGCCGGTAATTGATTGTAGTTTTTCGTTGACAAGTGTCTTGCTGTATCCCATGTCCTTGACAAAACGCTCCAAATTATATTCCGAATTGCTGTAGTTCTCTTTTATCAAATTGAGTGCCCTTTCCATGAATATACTGTCTTTTGAGGTTTTGGCAATGCTGAGCGATTCGTAGCTCATCTGATTGGTAAAGCGTTGCTTGAATTTCTCTCGTGTACTTAATATATTATGGATACGTAGACGTAGGATATCCTCGTCGAAAGGTTTATGTAGGTATTCGTCCACTCCTATTTCGTAACTGAGCTTTTCTTGTTGTTCGGATTGTATAGCTGTGAGCATTAGGAAAGGAATGTGTGAAGTGGCCAGATTAGCCTTTACTTGTTTGGACAGTTCGTTGCCATCCATGACAGGCATCATTAAGTCGCTAATGATAAGATCGGTATTTTGTTGAGCTAAATGTTCCAATGCTTCAGCTCCGTTTTGTGCCAATATCACATCGTAGTCTTTCTGTAGAATGGATTGGATATAGGCTCTCATGTCAGGGTTATCTTCGGCAACCAGAATCGTTTTTCTTTCGGCTGTTTGTTTATCTTTGGACAATTCTTCAGTTGTTTCAATGATCGATGAAATCGGTGCTTTTTGAATGTCTTCTCCTTTTTCTAACGGTAGAAGTACACGGAAATAAGCGCCTCCTGTAGGGTTATTCCCAGCTTGTATTTCACCTCCGTGTAATGCCACTATCCTTTTACATAAGAATAAACCGATACCTGTACTACTTTGGCCATATACCGGATACTTCACACTTTTGGGTGATTGATAGAAGCGTTCGAAAATTCGTTCGGTATCTTCGGGCGCAATACCGTGCCCGGTGTCACGAATATCAAAAAAGATACCTTCTTTCCCGTCCTTTGCTTTCAAGTAGGCCACATAGATAGAGATACGCCCGTTGTCGGGAGTGAACTTGATAGCGTTGGAAATGAGGTTGACCAATGCCTTGCGCAAATACTCCTCGTCGAATATCCAATAGGGGGTACTTAGGCGGTAAAAAGTACGCAAGGTAATGTTCCTTTCGCGAGCAAACACTTCAAAAGGCATTATCAAATTTTGCATGAAACTCTTCAAGTCCCGGTTTTGTGGTTGAAGCACTACCTTCTCGGCATCCAGTTTTCGGAAGTCCATCAGTTCATTGACCAAAGAAAGAAGGTAATTGGTGTTCTTTTCAGCCAATTTCAATTGTTCTTGTACTTGGGGCTCGGAGCTTTCTTTCAAGGCGCGTTTCAGTGGGCCGTTGATGAGTGTTACGGGTGTACGGAATTCGTGGGTAATGTTGGTGAAGAACGTAATCTTTTCTTCGGTTATCTCTTCCACGTGTTTGGCCATAGCTTCCAATTGCTTGTTTTGCTCAGCCAATTCTTGGGTACGTTGTTCTACGATTCGCTCCAAGCGTTTCTTCTGTTGTTGATAGAGGCGGGCACGTCGTTGGTAGAAATAATACACGCCGAAACCAATAAGAAGAATCAGCAATAAATAAAACCATATTGTTTTGTAGAAATAAGGAGTGACGTGAATCTCTATTTCTGTTATATCTTCGCCCCAATGCCCTTTCTCGTCAGTGGCTCGTACTTGGAATACATAGTCGCCTGCGGGTATGGCATTGTATTTGGCACTGTATTCACCGTTTTGCGTGGAGGTCCAATCGCGTTCGTATCCTTTCAGACGGTATTCGTATTTTACACGATTGCAGTTCCCATAGTTCAAGGTTGAGAATTCCATGGTAAATCCATGATCTTTCTCATGCAAACAAATGGTATTTGCATCGCTATAGATATGGGGTGCATTAGTTGCCATGGGGGGATAAGTCACATTACCCGATATACTGATGGAACTGATGGTCACTTTCGCTTTTTGGATATCAGCCAAATCCACTTGTGGGTCAATGGCGACCAATCCGTTGATGGTACCGAAATAGAGAAGGTCACTTCGTTCTGAAGAATAATAGGCATTGCTGAAAAAATGATTGTTGGGCAGACCGTCTTCTTTAGTAAAATTGGTAAAGAACAAGGTGTTCCGGTCCAATCGGGAAATACCATAATTGGTAGTCATCCATAAATTGTTATAATTGTCTTCTACAATCCCGATGATGTAATTGTTCGGCAGTCCATTCTTGCGGGTATAGTTGTTGAAGCGGAACTGATTGGGGGCTTCTTCTATAGCTTGGTAAAGTCCATGCCCGTTGGAACCTAACCAGATTCCTCCGTCTTTGTCTTCCAGTATGCAGTTGATCTTTTCCAATTTCATGGAAGAAGGATTATCCAACTTATATTTTAAATAGGTATAATCGAATTTGGTATGTGATAGGGTAAAGGAGTGGAGATTCATAATGAATACACCTTCCGAAGTTCCCCACCACAAACGGTTCTGCTTGTCGATAAGCAGTGAACTGTTGCCTTCGAACTCATTGTCTGATTGGTCGAATAACACGCGTGTGAAATGTTTGTTGGTCTTGTTGTAGAAATGCAATCCTCTGGTAGTCCCAAACCAAATACCATTATTCAGTGGGTCCTCGCAGGCGCAACTGAGGAAGTCTCCTTCCAAGCCTAAAGAATCTTCACGAATATGACGGATAAAGCGTTGGTTGTTAGGTATGTTTAAGTCTAATTCGTTGATACCCGTACCCCATGTATATGCCCACAAGTGATTATCGGAATCTATCATCAGCCCGTTGATGGAATTGGTGCTGATGGAAGTTTCTTTTGAACGGTCGAATGTGAAGTGGATAAACTCGTCAGTATCTTTGGCTTTTTTGTTCAATCCTCCTTCGATGGTTCCTACCCAGAGATTGCCTTCTTTGTCCTCCCGAATACCAGTGACGGGATTGGGTGAAAGAGAGTTTTCTTTCCGGTAATTATAATCCCATACCTGGGTTTCCAGACATTGGGGTGTCAACAGGTTAATGCCACCAATTTCGGTGCCTATCCATATCTGTTCTTCATCAATGTATAAGCAATTGATGTAGTTGCTGTTCAATGATTTGTCTGGGTCTCTATTGTCTTGACGGATATAGAAAAAATTGTCATCCTTCTCATTGTATACGTTCAGACCGTTCAAGGTTGAAATGATGACTTTTCCACGCGAAGTAATTTTAATATCAGTGATATAGGCTTGACTCAACATGCCTGGACGATGACTGGAATATCGATAACGTTGGGTAGTCTGTTTGTTGTGGTTGTACTTGAATAGTCCTCTGTTGGTGCCAATCCACAAATCATCTCCATGCGTTTCCATGCATAAAATTCGCCAGTCTTGGGTAAAAGGCTCCAATAATTTGGAGAAGTTACCCACCTTTAATTGATGTTTGGGTGAACGTTTGATTTGGCAGACATGGTTGTCAATGCCTGCACAAATACACCAACCTAAATCAATGATTGCGTGGATAGAGGATTGTGCGCCGTGTTCCAGATGATAGTAATCTTGTATGGCTCCTTCGTCATTGAATTCCAGGCACCACAAACTTTTGTCGGTAGAAATCCACAAATTCCCTTCTTTATCTTTATAAATGGTTTCGATGTTGGAGTGGAATATTTCGTTTGTTTCCGGATAAATATCCGAAAGGATGGATGTCTCCTGGTAATTGTTCAAGTGGATGATGCTGATGCCTTCTTCTGTGCCTATCCATAGTCGTTGGTGGTTGTCTTCACAAATTTTGTGGACAAAGTTGCTTTTAAGTTTTACGCTTGAAGTCCGGGTGTCATAATGAAGGAACTGATAACCGTTATATCGTCCAATTCCGTTATGGGTAGCTACCCAAATATATCCTTTGGAATCTTTATATATGTCGTCTATGTAATTATGTGGCAATCCCACCTCTTCAGTAATGAAACTGAAATTGTATTTGCTGAAGAAATTGTTGTATTTTTCGGCAAAGGTTGATATATATAGCCAAATGGCAACTGTCAATAGGATTAGTCTTCTCATAATTACAGATTATGGGGCAAATATACGGGAATGTTGTGAGGTGGCAAAACAAAAGGGGGAGGAAAACAAAAAAGGTTCGCTAATGCGAACCTTTCTGCTCTTCCTCTTGGACTTGAACCAAGGACCCTCTGATTAACAGTCAGATGCTCTAACCGACTGAGCTAAGGAAGAATTTGCACATGATTTTCTTCGCTCTTCCTCTTGGACTTGAACCAAGGACCCTCTGATTAACAGTCAGATGCTCTAACCGACTGAGCTAAGGAAGAATGTTATTTTTCTCAAATGCGGTGCAAAGATAATAGGTTTTTTCGAATTATGCAATATCTTTGCAGAAAAATTTAAAGAAATGAAGAAAAAAATAGGAATAACCTCGGTTTTGGCAGGTGCAGCCGTGTGCTGTGGAGTCTTTTTAGGCTTTAAGAACAGTGACGAACGAAGTTTTCAGATAGTAAAGAGTCTGGATGTATTCAATGCTGTCTTTAAGGAGTTGGATATGCTTTATGTAGATACCATTGATCCAAAGAAGGTGGTAGAATATGGAATCAAGGCAATGTTAACGCAAACCGACCCTTATACGGAGTATTATCCGGAGGAAGATAATACGTTGAAGGAAATGCGTACGGGTAAGTTTGGAGGAATCGGCTCGGTCATCCGCTATTACTCACCGCGTAAACGAGTAGCTATCATCGAACCGTCGGAAGGAAATCCGGCTGCAGAAGCAGGATTGAAAGCAGGCGACATTATTTTGGAAATTAATGGGAAGGAAATGTTGCAGGAAAACCGTACTCCTAATGAAATGACTTCGTATGTGAGTGATAACCTCAGAGGAGATCCGGGTACACTCTGTGTCATAAAGGTGGATCGTCCTACTTCAGATAGCACTTATGTGCCGATGGAATTCAAGATTACCCGTGGCACTATCCGTACCAATCCTATACCTTATTATGGTATGGTGACTGATAGCATAGGATATATTTATCTAAGTACATTCTCTATCGAGGGTGTATCGAAAGAGGTAAAGAAAGCCATCATAGAATTGAAGCAACAAGGAGCCAAGTCGTTGGTGCTTGATTTGCGTGGCAATGGTGGAGGACTATTGAGTGAGGCGGTAAATATCGTAAACTTCTTTGTGCCAAAAGGAAAAGATATTGTGGTGACCAAAGGAAAGATTAAACAGGCTGAGCATACTTATCGTACCACTAACGAACCGCTTGATTTGGATATCCCGTTGGCTGTATTGGTGGATGGTAGCACTGCCTCTGCTTCAGAAATTGTTTCGGGCTCTTTACAGGATTTGGATCGTGCAGTTGTTATAGGTAACCGTACTTACGGTAAGGGATTGGTGCAGACACTCCGCGATTTACCTTACAATAGCACGATGAAAATTACGACATCGAAATACTATATCCCCAGCGGGCGTTGCATACAGGCCATTGATTATTCCAAACGAAGCATAGATGGGTCAAACGGTCGTATTCCCGATAGCTTGACAACCGTATTCCATACAGCTGCCGGTCGTGAAGTACGCGATGGTGGCGGTATTCGTCCTGATATTGAAGTGAAAGCTGATAAGGTACCTAATATCTTGTTCTATTTGGTAAACGATGATATGATATTCGATTATGCTACCCAATATTGCATCAAGCATCCGGAAATAGCTTCGGTAGAAGAGTTTGAAATAACCGATGCCGATTATGCGGATTTCAAGGCTTTGGTAAAGAAACGTAACTTTACTTACGATCGTCAGAGCGAGGCTGTACTGAAGAATTTGAAGGAATTGGCGGAATTTGAAGGATACATGGAAAACGCTTCTGAAGAGTTTGCCGCTTTGGAAAAGAAACTCACGCATAACTTGGATCTGGAACTCGATCGTTTTGCCAAGCCGATTAAAGAAGCGATGGTTGATGAAATAGTGAAGCGCTATTATTACGAACGTGGCTCGGTTCAAGCTGCTTTAAAGGATAATCCGGATTTGGAAAAGGCTATTGAAATATTGAATGACTCCGTACAATATAATAAGGTGTTTGCGGTGGCTCTTCCTTAATGAATAAATAATAAATGAATAGGGCTGGACTTCTTAGGAAAGTTTCAGCTCTTTTCGTATAATCCAATAACCTACTTTGCTTTCCGAGATGCCTTTCTTTAATTGGTAACTACAGATAAATCGGTCATCTTTGATTTCAGATTCCATATAATAAAATTGACAGGACGGGTGTTGCTCGAAGTATTTAGCATATTCTAATATGTGAGTAGAAATCAAAAAGTGGCTGTTTGGGTATCCCATTAGTAGCTGATTGACTGCCACAGATGCTTCGTAGGCATCTTGGGCATTGGTGCCTCGGAACATTTCATCAAGGACAATCAGACATCTCATGTTCGAACGAGCTTGTATTAGTACTTCCTTAATTCTAAACACTTCAGCCATAAAATGGCTGCGTCCGTCGCGAAGCGAGTCGGGGAGGTTGATGGAAGTGTATATAGCATTGTATACAGGACAGGATATAGTATCGGCGGGAACGGGTAATCCGCAATGTGCAAGCCAAATGGTGGAGACGATAGCTTTCAAAGTCGTGGATTTTCCGGCCATGTTTGAACCAGTAAAGATGGAGATATTTCCGTTTGTCAAGTGCCAGTCGTTCTTTTGTGCATCTTTAACGAACGGATGGCGAAAACCTTGGATGCTGCACTCTTCGGTTTCGTTAATGTTAGGAGTGAGGCAGTAGTTTCTTGATAATGCAACCCTACGTGCTGTGTGGCAAACATCGAGGGTGTAGATGCCTGTCAACAAATTGCGTAAGGTGTTGTAATGAACTTGTCTGAAGAGATAATCATATTGGTCGATGATGAAATCTGACAAGTTCGCTTCTTCCATATTCAGCGTTTCTTTCAGTTCCTTAATATAGAAGGCATCTCGTATTTGGTTTGCCCATTCTTGGATGAGGGTTGGAGGATTGTCGGAAAGTTTATTCCATGTTTTGTTCAATTGTTGGAGTAAATGAATACAGAGTTTTACTCCTCGGGAAATGATGTAACGAGTAGAATCGTATTTGAAAATACGGTCTATCTTGTTGAAAAAAGAAATAAAGTTTCCTTTGATGGATAGTTGATCGCGAAAAGCCAAATAATGCTCTAAAAAATCCAGTTCTTCTTCATCCAAAGGCAAAGAGGGTAGAGAATCGTAAGCTATGGCTTCTTGTCGTGCCCTGATAGTGGCAAGGTCGCTCAATGGTTGGGCAATCCATTGGCGTATCATCCGCTTTCCTTCCTTTGTTCCTGTTTGTAAAAATAAGGAGGAAAGTGGACGTTCGCCATTGGGGTTATCTTGTATACCGAGGTCGTTCAGCGTCTGTATGTCTGTCTTCAAGTATTGGAGCATTTTTATTTCTCTATATAGTCCCCATTGCTTCGAATTAACTCGATGAGTTTGTCTACAGCTTGTTCTTCGGGAATATTCTTTTCAATACATTCCTTTTTCTTATAAAGGCTGACTTTTCCACGGCCGGCTCCCACATAACCATAATCGGCATCGGCCATTTCGCCAGGTCCGTTTACAATGCAGCCCATGATACCTATCTTCAGCCCTTTCAAATGAGAAGTGGCAGCTTTGATGCGGGCAATGGTCGATTCAAGGTCGTAAAGTGTGCGTCCGCAACCGGGGCAGGAGATGTATTCTGTCTTACTGGTACGGATGCGTCCGGCTTGTAAGATACCAAATGCGGTTGTATCTACCACCGTGTGAGGTAAATTGCCTTGGTTGAACAAGAAAATACCGTCGCACAATCCGTCAAATACCAAGGCTCCCATATCAGCAGCCGATTTGATTTGTAAATCTTCGGCCTTATCTTCTTGATAGTGTTGGAAGAAGACTACCGGGTTTTTCAACCCTTCGTACATCAGCTCGTGTACCATGGCACGGAACTCGCCCAAACGGTTGGGATGGTTGCTTTGTGCCACAATCACCACTTCGGGATGATGTTTCAGAGCGGCTACCACTTCGTCGGTCATGGCCATATAAGAGAGAAACAGGAACTTGAGCGGGCATTGCACATGATGCAATCCTATCATCTGTTCGTAGTTGAAAGCCGGATATACATTCTTTTCTTCCGGATTCCAGACGTTGGCATCTACAATGTAGCCGATATCTTCCCGACGGTCTTCGGGTAAAGACTTTCCGCAATAGATATAATCGGGCTTGAATTGTTCATCCACTTCCGTACTACCGTCCAGACGGTCGGCTATGACGATGGGCAGGTTATCGCCACCAACATTTTTGATGGCAGTGGTCTCTCTACGAACGGGGGAGAGGTAATTGAATGTAGTCGCCATCCGACCCGGAATGTACGGGTGACCATTTCGTTGCAAGATATAGTCCACTAATTTGCGGGCTACCGGAATTTCGGCTTCGGGAGCTTCACTGAGCGATACGCGGATGGTATCTCCCAATCCATCGGCTAACAATGCACCGATACCTAATGCCGATTTGATGCGACCATCTTCTCCGTCTCCGGCCTCGGTCACTCCTAAATGAAGCGGAAATGCCATGCCTTCCTTTTCCATCTCAGCAGCCAATAGGCGTACGGTCTTTACCATCACTACCGTGTTCGATGCCTTGATGGAGATGACTACATCCTTGAATTGCTCGGCTACACAGATGCGCAGGAATTCCATGCAAGATTCTACCATACCTTCCGGAGTATCACCATAGCGTGACATGATACGGTCGGAAAGTGAACCATGGTTTACTCCGATACGTATAGCTGTCTGGTTTTCCTTGCAGATGTTGAGGAAAGGAACCAAACGCGAGCGTATCTTTTCAATCTCTTGGGCATACTCTTCGTCTGTATATTCCAGTTTCTTGAAGGTGCGGGCAGCGTCTACATAGTTGCCTGGGTTGATGCGCACCTTTTCTACATATTGGGCGGCTACATCCGCTACGTTGGGGTTGAAGTGTACATCGGCAACCAATGGAGTGTTATATCCTTGCGAACGCAAACCGATGTTGATGTGCTTCATGTTTTCGGCTTCGCGCACTCCTTGGGTAGTGAGGCGTACATATTCTCCTCCTGCATCGATGATGCGTTTGGCTTGTTCTACACAAGCTTCTGTATCCAATGTGACGGTATTCGTCATACTCTGGATACGTATAGGATTGGCGCCACCCATAGGGGTAGCGCCAATGTTTACTTCTGTTGACTCACGGCGTGAGTAGTTGAATAAATCCATTAATTCGTTTTATAGGTGTACTTCACTTCTTTCAGCTCTTCGTTGGCCTTTACAATCTTGTTCTTTAGTCCTGTCTTGTAAGCGGCAAACTTTTCGGCCAGTCCGTCATCGGCCAAAGCCAATATCTGTACGGCAAGGATGGCAGCGTTCATGGCTCCGTTAATAGCTACGGTAGCCACAGGAATGCCCGGAGGCATCTGGATAATCGAATAGAGTGCATCTACGCCGTCGAGTACGGAGCCTTTGATAGGTACGCCAATAACGGGGAGGGTAGTGCTGGCTGCAATGACTCCCGGTAGTGCGGCTGCCATTCCGGCTGCGGCAATAATCACTTTAATACCACGGTCTGCTGCATTCTTGGCAAACTCCTCTACAGCTTCCGGTGTGCGGTGTGCCGAAAGAGCATTCATTTCAAAAGGTACTTGCATCTCGTCGAGCAACTTGGCCGCCTTCTCCATAACGGGGAGGTCGGAAGTGCTGCCCATGATAATACTTACGATTGGTTTCATTCTTTATTATTAAAATTATTATTCCAACCCAGCCTGATAAGCTGCTGCATCGAGCAAGCCTTCTACATCGGCTACGTCGTTGGGTTTAATCTTGATTAACCAGCCTTCGCCATACGGATCTTGGTTTACCAATTCCGGATTGTCGGCCAAAGCTTCGTTTTGTTCCAAAACTTCTCCTGCTACAGGGAGGAAAAGGTCAGATACAGTCTTTACTACTTCAATAGTACCAAAAACTTCACCTTGTTCCAAGGTTTCGCCTACAGAAGGGATATCGATGAATACGATGTCGCCCAATTGGTCTTGTGCATAGTCGGTAATACCTACATACGCTTCGTCGCCTTCGATGCGTATCCATTCATGTTCACTGGTGTACTTGATGTTAGTTGGATAGTTCATGATGTTACATTTATTAAGGTTAATATAATTTTTCGTCAAATAAACAAAATTCCTATGACACCGCAAAACATTCCGACCACAAATCCGGCAAAAACTTCAAATAAGCTATGTTGTCTAAGGATAATTCGGGCGGTACCCAACATTCCTGCTAACAAAATGGCAGCACTAAGATACCACACCGGATTGAAATGGAACAGCATGCCATAAGCAAACAGTCCGCCTACCAACATACCGCTACTGGCTACATGGGTGCTTACTTTCCAGCGGAAATTGAGCAGGGTACAAATAATCATGCACATCAAGGCTGCTATAATAATGCCCGACATGTAGTGGGGCAAATGCATGCGGTGCATGGTTATCAAACATGTTACATAACTCAGTATGGTAAGTAGATAGGGGATGAAGCGCTTTTTCCGTTCCCCCAACTCCTTGATGCCCCATCCGTTGGCTTTTTGGAACAGATAGATAACCAGCATGGGCATAATTACCGTGAAACTGAAAACCATTCCCATCACCACTAATTTATATATAATAGGTAATATGTATAGGTAGGTACAGAAAAATAGCAAAAGAAAAGCAAGGGTAGGTGTCATGAACGGAGTGAACAGAGCCGACAATACCTGTGCGCTTCTTTCCAATGTGGTTCTTTGGGGCTTTGCGGTTATTGTTGTATCTTCCATAATTATATTCTTCTTAACCGTGCAACGGGTATGTTAAGTTGTTGGCGGTATTTGGCTACTGTACGTCGGGCAATGGAATAGCCTTTTTCGTTCAGTATGTCAGCCAATTCATCATCGTTATAAGGTTGCTCCTTGTTCTCGTGGTCTACACAGTCCTTCAATATCCGTTTTATTTCGCGGATAGAATATTCCTCTCCACTTTCAGTAGTAAACCCATCGTCAAAGAAGAAGCGTAAAGGATATACACCATAGTTGGTCTGTACATATTTGCTGTTGCTCACTCGTGATATAGTGGATATGTCGAGTTTGCACCGTTCGGCTACATCCTTCAGAATCATGGGCTTGAGTAGTGTTTCGTCACCCTCCAAAAAGAAAGGCCGTTGCAAATCGATAATGGCTTGCATGGTAACCATTAACGTGTGCTGTCTTTGTTTGACGGCACTGATAAAACCTTGGGCGGCATCTACCTTTTGTTTCAGGAAAAGGAAGGCATCGGTATTTTCCCGGTTCTGGTTCTCTTTATTGTTCATTTGCTCGTAGAGCATATCCGAGAACTCTCTGCTCAGTCTCAACTGAGGAATGTTCCCGTCGTTCAAGGTCAGATGAATGCTTCCGTCTTCTTCCGTTTCTACGATGAAATCGGGTACTATCTGGTGCATGTTCTTGCCCATGATTTCGCCCAACGAACTACCAGGGCGCGGATTCAGTTTGGTCAGCTCATTTGCTGCTTCTTCATATTCCGCTTCGCTGAGGTTAAGGCGTTCCATAATCTTGTCCTTGTTCTTGCGGGTGAAGTCATCGCAATATTTGCTTATAATCTTCAGTTGTATGTCCTTTGATGGAGATTGTGGTTTCCGTTTGAGTTGCAGCAACAGGCATTCCCTTAAATTGCGTGCACCTATACCGGCCGGGTCAAAATGCTGTATGATGTGCAGTACTTCTTCTAACTCTTGTTCGTCAGTGTAAATTCCCCGGTAGATGGCCAATTCGTCTATAAGTGTAGTCATTCCCTTTCGGAGAAATCCGTCATCGTCAAGTGAACCAATCAGATATTCGGCTATGTCGCGTTGCTCATCGGAAAGCTTTTGCATATCAAGTTGTCCCATCAGTATTTCATAGAAAGATATGCTGTCCGAGAAAGGTATTTCTTCCGGGGCGGCTTCCCAACTGCGGTTTCGTTCCTGTAGCTTATAGTCGGGTATATCGTCTTCGGTCAAATAATCGCCTAACGATAAATCTTCCTGAGTGTTCTCATACAGATCGTTGTTGTCGGCCAGTTCTTCTCCCGTTTCGATGGACTCGGTCACTTCCCTGCCTTCTTCCAATGCCGGGTTATCCAATATTTCGGCCCGCACACGTTCCTCCATTTCCACAGTAGGCAGTTCCAGTAGTTTCACTACCAGAATCTGTTGGGGGGAAAGCGTCTGCAACTGTTGTTGCGCTTGGGCTTGAAGTTGGCGTGAGCCTTGTGTCATATCTGTCAGTTTTTGATTCGAATGCAAAAGTAGGCATAATTTGCCTCATTCCCTCTTTCTTGATGCAATTTTTATCAATTCTTAGAAAACGCAGGGAAGTGCCAACAGTTGGTACATCAAAGTGCGGGCCATACGTTGATGTCCGGCATCGTTGGGGTGCAGGCAATCGGTTTCTTTATCCTTGAAGTAGGATTTGTGGGCATCAATCATGGGATAGAGTCCGCTCAGTGCGCTGAGGTCGATAACAGGTACTGCCCAAACTTGTCCGGCTTCCTTCACAGCTTCTACGTAGGCATCCAAATATTCACCGCAACGGTTCTTGTAGTCTTCGGTGCATTGCCAGTTCTTGTCATTAGCATAGAATCCTCCTCTGTGTATGGGGGTGAGCAATACAATCTGTTTGGTGGGGAACATCCGTTTCAGGGAATCGAGTGCAATGTTTATCCGTCCGCGGTATGTGTCCTTGTCCATGATGGGGGTACGTTGCATGCGGTCTTCCATCCGTTTGGTATATCGGTGCCCGTACTCTACGCTTCCCATCTTTTCTTCGTACCATTGGCCGAGGGGTACGGCATTGTTATAGTCGTTGGTACCCATAAAGATAAGGATAGCGTCGAAATCCTCTCCATGCTGTTCCTTCAGCAAGTTGGCCTGTCTGGGGATGTCGTTCCATTGGCGACCGCTAACTCCATACACGTAAGGGGTAATCTGTAGCCATTGTTCCAAGAATCCCCAGTATTTAGTGTTCGAAGCCTTGTTGTTCGGGTCGGTGATGGAATCGCCGAAATAAGCTACTTTCTTACCGCTCCACGGGTGGGTGAAGGTTGCTTGTGCCATAGCTGTGCCTACTGCCAGGCACATCAGGATGGAAATGAGGTTTCGTTTCATGCTTTGCTTTTCTTTATTTGATTGATGTTGATGCAAAGATACGATAAATCTTGGGATTCTTTGCAATATAGGCTTAAACACTCGCTCTCCTACAATAAGTTTTTTTGCAATTTTAGTTACATAGTTACAGCGGAGCTGTAAATCAGATAGTTAACCCTTGCACTAACCATGTAACTAACTTTTTAGTTACAGGATAATCACTTCTGTACAGTTTAATTCTTACTTATTTTATCATTAATTACCAGATATACAGTGGTTTAAATACTATTTAAAGTGTTGTATACATCCGTTCAAAGTACTTTGAACGGATGCACAAAGCATTATGAACAACGGTACAAAGTACTTTGAACAAGTTTTGCGGCTGTAACTAAATTGTTTTATATTGTCAATAAATGCTTTATGTTGACTGTATTTAGCCTTATTTTTATGGGAAGTTGACTCAATTACCTCTTATTTTTATTGTATATTGACCATTTTTTTGCTTAATCATGGCTTTATTTCTTTTTTAGATAAGCTAAAGTTACGTATTATAATACAAGTTTTCTCTTTAAAATATCTGTGGACAAATTTAACATCATATGTTAGATTTGTCCACAGATATACGCAAGAGATTTCAATTAAGCAAATCGTTTGAAAGCTATTCGTTCACCGCTTCCACAATATCTGCTTTTCCCTGTATGCCAAGAAAATGATTCAATACCTGAAACTACTACCTCCTAAGAACTCGCGGAGCAAAGAAGTGGGTGGCAATTCCTTGTCCTGCAATGGTACGAAGTATTCCAGGAACTTGCGCAAGCGGTAGGCTTCAGAATATTCGGGGCGGTTGTTGGGAACCTTACGGAGGATAGGCTCAGCATAATCCTTAATAATGGCCAACTCAAACAATAGGGCAGAGTTGAACATCACATCGGCATTTTCCTGATAAGGGAAAATCCACTTGTCTTCGCCGGCACGCACACTGGGCCATCGGCTGATGGTTTCTTCGGCCGAATAGCCACGGTACTTGAAGTCGCGGATAATGCGGCGGAGCAGGCGGTTGTCCGTAGTAGGGATGTAATTATGGTTGTCCAACAGGATGGTGGTGAGTGCCGATACATATATCTTGAACTTGCTTTCGACCGGTAGATGGGCGGTAAGTTCGGGATTCAATGCGTGGATGCCTTCGAGTATCAGAATCATGTTTTCGTCTATCTTCAGTCGGGTGCCACTCATTTCGCGTTTGCCGGTGGTGAAGTTAAAGCGGGGGAGTTCCACTTCCTCACCATTGAGCAGGGATTGCAGTTGCTGGTTGAAGAAATCCAAGTCGAGGGCATAGAGTGATTCGTAATCGTAGTCGCCGTTGGCATCGCGAGGTGTCTGTTCACGGTTGACGAAATAGTCGTCCAAAGATACAGGGTAAGGACGGATGCCGTTGGCCATGAGTTGCACGCTCAACCGTTTACTGAAGGTGGTCTTTCCGGATGACGATGGACCCGATATCAGAATCAACTTTAGGGGTTGACCTTGTTCCTTGCGGTGGAATATTTCATCGGCTATCTGTGAAATACGTTTTTCCTGCAAGGCTTCGGATACATTAATGAGTTGGGTAGCATGTCCCTGATTGCAAGCTTCGTTGAAGTCGCCTACGTTTCCTACACCCAAAATCTGGTTCCAACGGCGATGTTCCTTGAATACATCAAGCATCTTTTCCTGCTTGATCATTTCCTCCAACTCGTCGGGCTGTTGGCGGTTGGGCACTTGCAAAAGAAGTCCGTCGTAATATTTTTCCAGTCCGAAGAGGTGGATGTATCCGGTACTGGGCAACAGACTGCCATAGTAATAGTCTACGGTATCGCCCAACGTATAATAATAGGAGTAGAGATTGCCGGATGTTTCCAGCAATTTCACCTTATCCATCATTCCCTTTTGTCTGAAGAGTTCCACCACTTCTTCGGTATGGCATTCATAGCGTTTGAAGGGAATGTCTTCGGCAATGATTTCTTTCATGCGTTGCTTGATGCGTTGTACATCGTCCAGTCCGATGGGGCGGTCGAGGTTCATGCGGCAATAGTACCCTTTCGATACGGGATGTTCCAGCATGATGCTGCCTTGCGGATAAAGTTCTTCTACAGCCTTGCATAGAACGAAACAAAGGGAACGGACATAAGTACGCATACCCGATGAGGTGCAGATGTTCTGAAATTCTACATCCTTATTATGATAGAAGCGGTAGTTGAGGCCTTCTACCTTATTGTTAACTTTGGCGTTGACCGGTCCAAAGGGTAAATCGAGATTAAAACCTTTATAAACGTCTAAAAGTGAAATTCCGTAGGGAAAAGATTTGGAACTATTAATATTTTTGCAATATATTTGTAACATAAACGTAACATTTATTAATTAACGCATGAATTTGGCGGTTAAGATACTCATTTTATGGAGAACTACCAATTCATACAAAACGAATTAAAGGATGGAATATTCTTTTTATGATTTCTTAAAGTTGCTGGGCTCTCTGGCGCTGTTCCTGTATGGGATGAAAATTATGAGTGAGGGCTTGCAAAAGTTTGCAGGTGATCGTTTGCGTCGTATCCTCACGGCAATGACCACCAATCGTGTAACCGGCGTCCTTACAGGTGTGTTGATTACCGCATTGATTCAATCTTCTTCGGCTACTACGGTGATGGTAGTGAGCTTTGTAAACGCTGGTTTGCTTAGTCTGTCCCAATCCATTGGGGTTATTATGGGGGCCAATATCGGTACTACTGTAACCGCTTGGATTATCTCGGCACTCGGCTTTAAGGTAGATATGGCGGCTATGTCGCTCCCCTTGTTGGCCATTGGTGTTCCTTTGCTTTTTTCGGGAAGGAGTAACCGCAAGTATATCGGTGAATTTATATTCGGTTTCTCGTTCTTGTTCATGGGGCTTTCCATGTTGAAGGCCAATGCTCCTGATTTGGGACAGAATCCGGAAATGCTTTCTTTCGTACAGAACTATACCGACATGGGCTTTGCTTCTGTCATTCTGTTCGTTATCATTGGTACGGTGCTGACCATGATTGTGCAGGCCTCGGCGGCTACTATGGCCATTACACTCATTATGTGTGCCAATGGTTGGATTAGTTTCGAATTGGGTGCTGCTTTGGTGTTGGGTGAAAATATAGGTACTACCATTACGGCTAATTTAGCGGCCTTGACAGGTAATGTCCCGGCCAAACGGGCGGCTTTGGCGCACTTGGTATTTAATGTGTTCGGTGTAATTTGGGTACTCTGTCTGTTCAAACCGTTCACCATGGCTATCTCGTGGTTTGTTACCGATGTGATGCAGTCTACCGATCCTGCTGTTGCGGTGTCGTTCAAACTCTCGGCTTTCCATACGGCGTTCAATATCTGCAACGTACTTCTCTTGATTTGGTTTGTGAAACTGATTGAGAAGACTGTGTGCAAGATTATCCCACAGAAGGAACAGGAGGAAGAATACCGTTTGCGCTTCATTACCGGTGGTTTGCTTTCTACTTCCGAACTTTCCATTATGCAGGCCCGCAAGGAAATCAATTTGTTTGCCGAACGCATCCATCGTATGTTTGGAATGGTGAACGATTTGTTGCATACTTCAAACGAAAACGAATTCAACAAACTGTTCAGCCGTATCGAAAAATACGAAAACATCAGCGACAGCATGGAAATAGAAATAGCCAATTATCTGAACAGTGTGTCCGAAGGCCGTTTGAGTTCGGAAAGTAAACTTGAAATTCGGGGTATGCTTCGCGAAGTGACTGAAATTGAAAGTATTGGTGACAGTTGCTATAACTTGGCACGTACCATTAATCGTAAGCGCCAAGGTGGAATGGACTTTACTGAAAAGCAATACGAACATATCCATCAAATGATGCACCTTACTGATAATGCTTTGGAACAAATGATTGCTTTGGTAGAGGATGAAAATCATGTAGTGGATGTTAACAAGTCATTCAACCTTGAGAATGAAATCAATAACTATCGTGCACAATTGAAGAACCAGAATGTGGTAGACGTAAACAACAAGGAATACGATTACCAGATGGGTGTTCACTATATGGACTTGATTGGCGAATGTGAAAAGTTGGCCGACTATGTAGTGAATGTAGTGGAAGCACGTACCAATGTAAAAGAAAAGAAGGGTTAATCACCCTTCTTTTACCATAAAAATGTGAACAATATACCAATTAACACAACGTGTCATTTTGAGGAACGAAGTGACGAAAAATCTGTATACACACTTGTAGATGCATACAGATCCTTCACTACGCTCAAGATGACATAATGGAGTGTCACAAGTATATTATTCCATAAAAAATAAGTGGATGCATATTTCGATACATCCACTTATTTTTTTTATCTGAGTTTTCAGATTATTTCTTGTCTTCGATGCTTACCAATTCAACTTCGAAAATCAAAGTAGAGAAAGGCTTGATTTGACCGGCGTTACGAGCACCGTATGCCAATTCTTGTGGAATATAAAGTTCCCACTTAGAACCTACAGGCATCAATGTCAAAGCTTCTGTCCAACCCTTGATTACTTGGTTGGCACGGAAAGTAGCTGGAGCATTACGCTTGTAAGAGCTGTCAAATTCAGTACCGTCAATCAAAGTACCCTTATAGTTAACCTTTACAGTAGAAGAATCGGTAGGAATAGCACCCTTACCTTCCTTGATAACCTTGTACTGCAAACCGCTGGCTGTAGTCTGTACACCTTCCTTAGTCTTGTTTTCTTCCAAGAACTTTTCACCGGCAGCCTTGTTGTCGGCATACTTTTCTTCCATAGCCTTAGCCTTGATAGCTTCTTCGTGGATAGTAGCGTAAGCAGAAGCTTCAGTCAACATGTCTTGGTCATAATTAGCCTTGATAGCAGCAAAGAAACCGGCCAAGAAATTGTTCTTATCCAAAGTGATAGAATCGTTGCCGAAAAGTTGTTGGCTGATACCCTTGAACATGTCAACGTTGATTTGACGACCAACTGCCAAACCTTGGATATAAGCTACTCCTTTTTCTGTTTCAGACAATTTGATACCTTCTGCAATACCTTTTACAAATTCATTGTTCAAATAGGCACTGTCTACTCTCAACTGGTTCAAAGCATATTGGTCCAAACCTTGAGACATTTGAACACCCTTCATGTAAGACAAAGAGTCGAGCTCGCTCTTCAAGTTTGCCTTAGGAGCCTGTGCTGTACAAGAAGCCAGGCCTGCTGCAACTGCAATAGCAGCAAAGATACTGATCTTTTTCATTTTGATTGTTTTTATTTATTATAATACTTCAATTAATTCCACTTCGAAAATCAAGGTGCTGTGAGGAGGAATCATTTCGCCTGCCTGCTGTGCACCATAACCCAATTCTGACGGGATGAAGAGTCTCCATTTGGAACCTTCGCTCATCAATTGCAAGGCTTCTACCCAACCTTTGATTACTTGGTTTACGCCAAATACAGCCGGTTGGCCGCGCTTGATGGAACTGTCAAATAATGTTCCGTCAATCAATGTTCCTTCATAGTGGCATTTTACACGGTCGGTTGCGCTTGGCTTCTTGCCGTTGCCTTCCTGTAATACTTGGTACTGCAAACCGCTGGGCAAGGTGACAATACCTTCCTTCTTGGCGTTTTCGGCTAAGAAAGCTTTACCTTTTTCTATGTTTTCGGCATTCATCTTGGCTTCGAGTTCTTCGAAATACTTGTTTACGATTTCGCGTGCTTCGTTGTGCGAAATAGCTGTTTCTTTGCGATTTAATACATCCGAAATAGCTTGTGCAAAGTCATTAACATTGATACCTTGAGCACCCATGCTCAATAAATTTTGTCCGATACCCAGACCAATAGCATAACTGAATTTATCCATAATTAGTATTTAAAACGTCAATTTTATTTATAAAGCGCACAAAGTTAGGGCTTTTCTTTGAATGAATTTGTTTCTAAGTCTATAAAAATCGTTATTTTTGTCATGTTTAGTTAAAGAAAGGAGTATATATGAAGAAATTAGTCGTGTTGACAGGTGCAGGAATGAGTGCCGAAAGTGGAATCAGTACGTTTCGTGATGCCGGAGGCTTGTGGGATAAATATCCGGTAGAACAGGTGGCTACTCCCGAAGGGTATGCGGCCAATCCACAGTTGGTGACTGATTTCTATAATGAGAGAAGGAAACAGTTGCTGACAGTGAAACCCAATCGAGGACATGAACTGTTGGCCGAAATGGAACAGTTTTTCAATGTGACTGTGATTACACAGAATGTGGATAATTTGCATGAGCGTGCGGGTAGTTCCCGGGTTATTCATCTGCATGGAGAGCTGACTAAGGTTACATCGAGTTGGCAACCCAATAACCCTAATTATATAAAGGAGTTGAAACCGGAAGAATATGAGGTGAAGATAGGGGATGTGGCAGCCGACGGCTCGCAGTTGCGTCCGTTTATCGTATGGTTTGGTGAAGCTGTGCCAATGATAGAAACAGCTATTGATTATTGCGAACAGGCTGATGTGTTCTTGAT
The DNA here is from genome assembly GCA_017472925.1 of Bacteroides sp. GTDB lineage: Bacteria > Bacteroidota > Bacteroidia > Bacteroidales > Bacteroidaceae > Phocaeicola. The sequence goes on from JAFUNS010000034.1 coordinate 258,536, forward strand.
TATCGGTACATCGCTGAATGTATATCCGGCAGCCGGATTGCTTAATTATGTGCCGGCTCATGTTCCTGTATATTTGATTGATCCTAAACAGGTTCCCATAGCTTCCGGTCGCCCGGTACATGTCATCCAGAAAGGAGCTTCGGAAGGGATGGTGGAATTGAAACGATTGCTTGTTGAGTGAACCAATCATTCATATTCATTGTTAAAATATAGGACCATTAAAACAAATGAATATGAAAAAGTATGTATGTACAATTTGCGGTTGGGTGTACGACCCTGAGTTAGGTGATGAAGATGGTGGTATCGCTCCAGGAACAGCTTTCGAAGATTTGCCTGAAAACTGGATCTGTCCGATGTGTGGAGTAGGTAAGGAGGATTTCGAGGTACAGGAGGACTGACTGGCCGAATTGATTTTTTGTTTGGCTTGAAGCTTAATTCTAAACAGGTTGAGACCTAAATCTGAAGCGTGTGTAATGAGACTGTGTCAAAATGAAAACATGCTACCATTATGTCGTGTCATTCTGACTGAAATGAAGAATCTGTTTACATAAAGTGGACGTAATCAGACTCTTAGTAATACTTTGGATGATACATTGATAGGGAATTTTTATTTTGATACAGCCTCATCACATTTTATTGTAATCTTATGTAATATTTTATCTTAATTCCCAAATATCATGAGAAAAGTATCTTCTGTAATATTTTTTTTCAGACGATTTTTGCGGATACGGAGGGAACCACCCGATGTTTTCATGCAATATGTTATGAGGCGTGTCCTGAAATTTAGCGAAGAAAGTGTGCAGAAATAAAAATCATCTTTGCTTAAATTGGGATAAGTTTTGACAAATATTTCTTTAAACTCATGATAACATTCTTCTAATTCTCTGTAAAGTTCCTCCTGACCTTGCTTAATATAATCACCTGGTTTTATGATTTTATCCGCTTCTTCCAGCTTCTCTTTCCAAATAGTCTGATTAAAAGCGTTAATTCCCGATTGTAGTTTCTCTCGTTTAAAAGAATTAACAGTTTCTTCTAATGAGATTTCTTCGCCTAATTTCTCTTCTATATAGCTATGGATGTTATGGGCTTGGTCATTATAATGTAGGCGTTCTTGTCTCAATAGCTCTTCTTTATGCTTCTTTTTTATGTGTAAGAAGAATGTGACACAGCTCCCGATGATACATAGAATAACCAATCCTGTAATCCAATATAAACGTTCTTCCTCTTGTTCGTTTTCTTTCTTTTTAAGTTCTAGTGCATGCCTTACGTTTAGTTGCTGTATATTTTCATGTTGTTTTAAATCATTGATGGAATCTCTATAAGCATTGAATGAATCAATGTATGCATATGCTTGAGTATGATTAAATCTTTTCTTCTCAATTTCGGATAACAGATTAAAACAACTGGCTTTAGAACTGAACGTTTTTGAAAGGATCCCTTTTTTTAAATACAATTCGGCTGAATCTAATTGATGAGTTAAATAAAAATATTTAGCTTTCCAAAACTTAGTAATAGCTGAAGGATGTCTTTCAATGGCCTTTTGCAGATAGTTCATGGCAGATAATGTATCCTTTTTGTAAAGATAGGTTAAACTGACACCATGAAGCGTGGTTGCTTTTTGATAGTCATCCCCGTTACTTTGAGCTAAATCAAAAGCTTTTAAATAATACTTTAAAGCGCTGTCATTCTCATTTTGGAATAAAAATGTATAAGCCATTTCATTGTACGGATAAAATAGCATTGATGAATCATTCAAGGGTAAGGTTGCTTCTAAACATTTTCTGTAAGATTCCAAGGCATTATCATATAATCCTTGTTTAATATATCTCTCTCCAAGGTTGAAATATATTTGCATCCATAATTTGTCAAGACTTCCTTTTGGCATAACTTCTAATGCTTTCAAATAAGCTTCCATAGCTTTAACATCTTGCTCGTTATTTCTATAAATACATCCTAAATAGAAATAACTTTTTGCTGCATCCAAAACTCTTTTGTTCTTGTAATAATCCACCGCGATGCATATTAAAGAGTCGTTTGTGTGAAATATCTGATTTTTGTCACAAGCTTGCGAAAACAACAAGGCATAATCCGCTTTAGCTTTACCTTTTAATACAGAAGGATTGTTGATACTTTTTAGAATAGCCAAGGCGCTGTCAGGGGCTATATTAATTAAAGTGTTCGCCCAATTCAACTCATCGGGATAATAGGGCTGTTTATAGCACGAAAAAAAAGTTCCCAATAAAATGTTGGCTAATATAAATATTATATTTATGCTTTTCATTCTTATGTTTTATAATGAAGCACAAAAGTAATAAAATTGAGTCTTGTATACAAGCCTAAATGATATATTTATTCTGTAAATCCTATACGATTGTTTTGTGTAACATGTGTTACATATCAAATGTAACGCTTTTTGGCTGATCTTGTAACACATTAATTTGCGTAAATAGCTAAAAACAACTGTATCTTTGCGCAAAACAAATTTTATTAATTTATGAAGAAAATATTATTATTGCTATTTGTTGGATTGAATATCTTTCTATGTGGTACAAATGCATCTACTATTCAAAAACACATGTCTGAAGATGTTTCAAATCAAGTTGTTATTATTTTGGATCTTGAATATGGGAATTGGAATGAAAATTTAAGTACCCGTTTAGAAGAAGCATTTAATTTGGTTAATGTTTCCTCGGATTCAACGGAAGATATTCAATGTTCTATTACCGTTAAAGTGAAGATTTCTGCAGGTGTTGTTTCTGGTGAAGCTTCTGTTACTGTATCAGGCCCATGTGATGAAGTAGAGGCAGAAGTTGAGCGCATAACAGCACAATGTATAAAGAAGGCAGAAAAAGCATTACAGGAAGCTCTCTAATATTTTGTATTTAGTTTGATTGTTGAGCTATTTGCGTTATTGTATGTGTATCATTCTGGGTGAAGTTAAGGCTGAATTATGTCTTTAGCTTTTCCCAGAGTGATATTTTGATAGATAATTGAATGAATTTATTATTCTTAAAATAGTAATCTGATGAAGAAAACGCTTATTATTATTAATTTTTTAATGGTTTTGAATGTTATATGTGCTCAAGAAGTCTATGATTTTCAATATAACATTTCATATGATATGTATATTAATTTTGGACATAGAGTATTAAATAAAGCGGAATTGTTTTATTCAAATACTACATCTTGTTATGTATATAAGCCTTCCCAAAATTATACATCCATTGCTGGTGCATATGAAGATGATGAACGTAGTGTGGCTATATGTGACACGGCAACTCAGACTGTTTGGTGTGATAAAGCAACGAATGAAATAATAGAACTATCAAGTGCGGGGGACATTCTTATCATAGATTCCATTCCTGCCATAAATTGGGAGATTCAGGACGATATGCGAGATATAGATGGGTTTCGTTGTAATAAAGCCAAATGCAAGTTCAGAGGACGAACATATACAGCTTGGTTTTCGTTGGATATACCATGTAATTGGGGACCTTGGAAATTGCATGGGTTGCCAGGAGCCATATTGGAAGCTTATGATGATACTAATGAGATATCATTTTATGCAACAAGCATCCATCGTTGTAAGATACAACGAACGAAAGCTGATAAAAACCAATATAAACAAATGACCGTAAAAGAATATCTTCATAGATTTGAGGGAAAGTTTGAGGAAGAATTGAAACGTGGCCTTTCCAAAACAAATCCAGGTTTGCAGATTCAAGTGTCGAAAGTCAAAATTAGAAGCATAGAATTGGAAGATGAATAAGTTCTTAATTTTCTTTTTCTTTTTCTTTTTACATATCCATATATGGGGACAATCTATTATGGGGAAGGTAACAGACGAGCAATCGCAACCGTTGGCGTATGCCAATGTGATAGTAAGGTTGGCGACTGACAATACCATAGTGTCTTTTGTACAGACAGACTATAAAGGAGAATATGTAATAGATGTAGGTATAGGAACATGGTGTGTAGAATTTTCATTGCTTTCATATGAGAAAACTAACTTTACTATTACTATTGGAGAACAGGAAATTGTATGCAGAGATGTGGTAATGCTTGCTTCAAGTTTTTTGCTTGATGAAGTGGAGATAATTCCTCAATTACCTATTCAAATAAAGAATGACACCATAGCATTCAATGTTTCGTCTTTTTTACGTGGAAATGAAAGGGTAGTAGAAGATGTTATCAAAAACCTTCCAGGTATAGGAGTGAGTGATAATGGAATAATTTCTGTTCAAGGAAAAGAAATAGAAAAGGTGCTGTTGGAAGGTGATGATTTGTTGGGCAAGGGATATATGTTGCTAACAAAAGGGTTGAATGTTATGGCCGTAAATCAAATAGAAGTGATAAACAAATATTCCGAGAATTGTCTAACTAAAGATATAATTAACAGTGATAAGGTGGCACTGAATTTGAAATTAGATGAATCGTCTAAATATCAATGGATTGGAATGGTAAATGCAGCTGTAGGTGTTAAAAATAAATACGATGGACATCTAAACCTACTTAAAGTTGCTAAGGCGAACAAACACTACATAATAGGTCATTTGAATAATATCGGGAACCGAATCATTGATGATTTATCATGGACTTTAAATCAAGGAAGTCAAGTTGGATTATTAGTCGGTATAGAAGACGATGCGCCTGATATAAATTTGGAACGATATAATTTTAATAATGAAAAGGTGATTAGTGGAAGCAGTATTTGGCATCCAACAGATAAAGTGAAAGTTGAAATGAACAACAGTTTTAGTGTAGATTCTCGCAACCGTATATGTGGCAAATCTCAAACTTTTAATGTAGATACACATTCATTCACTCATCATTTGAACAAAACCGTAGATTCTAATATTATGGAATATGCTGGTGGTATAAAAACTAATATTTGCTTATACGAAAGTTCCATGATTACAACAGCTACCCATTTGTTGTTGAAAAAGAATAAATTAGTCGGTAACTCAACCTTTGATGAACAAAATTTTTGTGAGGATTTAAACAATAAGCAAACTTTGGTTTTGCAAAGTATTAATTATACCAATCGGTTGGCTGCTAATAATCTATTAGCGATAAACGCTATATATAGATATCAAAATCTGCCTCAAGCGTATTTCGTTAAGGATGGAGGAGTAGCTACAGAGAATCTTTACCAAAAGACTCAAACTGTGCAAAATAACTTTGAAGTATCTGTTGGATTTGTCAGCAATCTGAGCAAGTTAAGTAAAATCCATTTGTCAACTAATTTGCTATGTCAAAGTAGCCAATTTAAGACTAAGTTGTTAATGAAAGAACAGAGCTATATACCGTTTTCAAATCATGTTTATGGCCTTTCTCTGATTTATACTTTCCGGTCTAAAAACTTGGAACTGAGAGGAGGGGGTGATATAGAATACCAAAATGTTAAAATGGGAAATTTGATAAAATCCTACATCTATCCTATTCCGTTTATTAGTTTGGATTGGAAGATAAATTCTAAACATGCGGTAAAAACGATTTGGACTCTTGCAAGAAAAATACCAGAATGGACTGAATGTTTTCCCTATTCCATCCGAACCTCAATAGACAGCAAACAAATTGGTTCTGGACAAATTGATTTATTATCTAATATGGTTGGGTCTGTAGAATATCAATACGGTAATTGGGAGGACATATTTCTTGCGAATTTGAAGTTTTCATATATAAAAGATTACTTGTTTTATGGCGTGGAACAGAAATTAAATTCCGATTATGTTGAAACTCAATACATCCCTTTAAAAGGGCGAGAAATGTATTCTATTTCTGGAAATGTTGACTATTACATTAGTCCCATTTCCACCAATATCAAACTTACAGGAAGTATAGAGAGGGTTTTCTCCAAATATCGGATTAAAAATTTAGGGCTGTTCCCTTATCGTTACAGTAGTCGCCGAATAGGAGTGTCTCTCAAATCTGTATTTCAAGGAATATTTAATTTCGATTTGGGAAGCGCCTATCATTCCACATGTAATAAAATGACTCATTTTAGATATGAAAAAATACATACATTTGGAAATTTATTCCTCAGCTTAAAAAGATTCAAAATGGAACTGAATGGTTCATCGTTTTATTTAAAAAACAATACCCAACATCAATTTTCCCATTATTTCTTTTTAGATAGTGAAATTTCATATAATATTGAACCTAATGTCTGTACCATATTTATACGTGGCAATAATCTGACAAATATAAAAGAATATTCGAAAGACATTTTTAATGAAATTTCTTCTACTCATATAATTTATGCATTACAACCAAGAAATATTCTTATAGGTGTAGAATATCGTTTTTGAAATGTCGTTGAACTTAAGATGTACTCCATTCTCGGAATATTATGAATGTAGATACGTATTTAAACGTTTTATTTTTTTATTTTCAATAATTCTTTGTTTCTTTGTATATCGAAACAAATCAATTATTACTATATGAAAAAAAACGTTGTTTATCTTTTGTTGGTTGTACTGCTGGCAGCTTGTGGCTCTACTCAGCGAGGGCCTATTGACCGTGAGGCGCTTTTGCAGCGCAACAATCCTCAAGTGACTAAATTCGACTCGTTGGCTTCGCTCTCAGTGGGTAATGGTGAATTTGCCTTTACGGTAGATGCTACCGGTTTGCAGACTTTCCCGGATAACTATAAGAAAGGTGTTCCCTTGGGTACTCAAAGCCAATGGGGATGGCATAGTTTCCCGAATGTGGACAATTACCAACCGGCCGAAGTGCTGAAGGAATTTGATTTCGGACGTGGACATAAGGAAGTATATTCTTGTCAGTTCAGAGAACCTGGACGTCAGCAGAATGCTTGTAACTACTTGCGCGTGAACCCACACCGCTTGCATTTGGGTATTGTGGGATTGGAATTGAAGGAAGGTACAGTGCCTGCCGATTTTACAGATATCCAGCAGACGCTTGATTTGTGGAAAGGCCAGATTCACAGCAAATATATGTTAGATGGTCAGGCTGTAAAGGTACAGACTACCTGTCACCCTACACTCGATATGATTGCTGCTTCTGTGGAAACAACTGCACCTACAGCTGATGGCAAATACCAAGGTATCTGTCTGCGTTTTCCTTATCCGACTGGGGTGCATGCGGATGACGCTTGTTTGTGGGGAGCTGATGACAAGCATCAGACGGTGGTGGTGCGTCAGAATGCACAGTCTGCCTTGCTGAAGCGTACTTTGGATGCTACCACTTACTATGTAGATGTACGTTGGGAAGGTAAGGCTACACTTTCGGAAAAGGCACGTAATTATTGGGTACTTGTGCCCGCTGACGATCAGTTGAACTTTACTTGTCGTTTTATTGGAGAGGAACCAACCGAAGAAACATTGCCGGCTTTCGGAGCAACCATGGATGCAAGTGCAGCCTATTGGACTAATTTCTGGTCTACCGGCGGTATTGTTGACTTCTCGCAATGTACCGATCCGCGTGCCAAGGAATTGGAACGTCGTGTAGTATTGTCGCAGTATTTGTTGGCTATCCAAAGTGCAGGAAGTACTCCTCCACAAGAAACCGGATTGACTTATAATTCATGGTTTGGTAAATTCCATTTGGAAATGATTTGGTGGCATCAGGCATGGCAACCGTTGTGGGGACATGGTGATTTGTTGGCCCGCACCATGAAATGGTATGAAAAGGCCGAACCGATGGCTCGTGAAATAGCCAAGCGTTCAGGCTTTGACGGTATCCGTTGGATGAAGATGACTGATCCGAGTGCAGCCGAAGCTCCTTCGAATGTGGGTAGCTTCCTCATTTGGCAACAGCCTCATTATATCTATATGGCTGAATTGATTTATCGCGCCAATCCTACCGAAGAAGTGTTGAAGGAATACTATCGTTTGGTACAGGAAACAGCCAAGTTCATGTACTCGTTTGCCGTTTATGATGAATTGGGTGGACGTTTCATCTTGAAGGGAGCTATTCCGGCGCAAGAAACCTTGAAGGCAGCCACTACCATCAATTCGCCGTTTGAATTGTCGTACTGGCACTTTGCGATGCAGGTGGCTCAAGAATGGCGTGAACGCATGGGTGAAGGCCGTAACTTGGAATGGGATGAACTGATTGACAAGCTTTCTCCGTTGGCATACAATGATGATAAACTTTATTTGGCTTCGGAAGATGCTGTTGATACTTACAAGGATATTCGCTTCACCAGCGACCACATGGCGGTCCTTGGCTCTGTAGGTATTCTGCCGATGAACAAGTTGATTCGCGAAGACTATATGAAGAATACTTTGAACTGGGTATGGGATAACTGGAACTGGGGAAAGACCTGGGGATGGGATTATCCGATGACAGCGATGAACGCTACTCGTTTGGGTGAACCCGAAAAAGCAGTAGGCGCATTGTTGATGGACAAGCGAACCAATACTTATTTGCTGAATGGACATAACTATCAGGACGGACGCTTACGCATCTATTTGCCGGGCAATGGTGGCTTGCTGACTGCAGTAGCCTTGATGTGTGCCGGTTGGGACGGTTGTGAAGTGGAAAATCCGGGATTCCCGAAAGACGGTACTTGGAACGTTCGTTGGGAAGGTTTGAAACCAATGCCGTAAGCTTATGAAAAGAATGATAATTACACTGCTCCTGGTAACGGGAGCAGTGTCTGCATGGTCGCAATACGCAACCCAGAAGGTGAAAGGAGCCGGCGATTTGATTGAATCGACTTCTTTCAATGACCATAAGAGGGGAGCGGCACGTCGTTTACAATATCTTCCGGAAGGGGAGGATTTTGTCTGTGTAAACGGTGAGAACCGATATACCCGTGCTTTGTATGGCAGTCCGACCGCATGGCGTTTGGAAACCAGTGACCGCCCCATCTTTGCTACGTATGTGAAGCGTGACTGTCGGAACATTCGTTTTCAGGTCCGTTTCCCGGATGGGAAGGTTACTCCGTTGGAAGAGACCTCATTTTGTGAAGCCCGCTATACTCCCGGACGCCGTTCGTACTGGTTGAAGGATGCGTCGTGGGGTGAAAGTGCGGAGTTGCGGGTCATTGTACTCCCAAGCATGAAGGAAGAGAGTGCTTTGTGGAAATTCTCTGGTAATTTACCTGAGGGGGCTGTGATAGAAGCTTTTGTATCGCACATTCGAAATTCTAAACTGTCTCGTAATGGTGATATGGGAGCCGATGCTCCCCGTAGTTTCGATCCGATAGAGACTGGAGAGTTTGAACAGAAATTGGAAGTGAAGCTTCCTGCTAAGGAGTCGGCTTATATTAAGATAAAGGTGAATCGTTTGGAAGAATCGGGTAGCAAACAGGAATTTTTAGCTTGGGAGGCCGACCGTCAGGCTTTGGCCGGACGTATCACCTTCTCTACTCCCGATTCTTTCCTTAATAATATAGGTGGAGCATTGGCTGTTGCGGCCGATGGCGTTTGGGGAACCGAAGAAGTTTGGTTGCACGGAGCTGTAGGTTGGCGAATGCCTCTTAGTGGTTGGCGGGCCGGATATATAGGCGATGCTTTGGGATGGCATGACCGTGCCCGTAAGCATTTCGACAATTATGCAGCCAGTCAGGTGACAGAGGTGCCTTGTACTCGCTCGCATCCGGCGCAGGATTCTACGTTGGCTTTGGCTCGTAGTGTCAAGGAATGGGGCACTCCTCATTATAGCAATGGCTATATTTGTCGTAATCCGCAACGCAATGACCAGATGCATCATTACGATATGAATCTGTGTTACATGGATGAACTGTTGTGGCACCTGCAATGGACGGGCGATTTGGAATATGCCCGTAAGATGTGGCCGGTTATCCAATTGCATTTGGCTTGGGAAAAGCGTAATTTTGATCCTGATGGAGACAACTTGTATGACGCTTATGCTTGTATTTGGGCCAGTGATGCACTCTATTATAATAGTGGTGCGGTAACACATAGCTCGGCCTATAATTACCGGGCTAATAAATTGGCTGCTTTGATAGCCTCTAAAATAGGTGAGGATGCTACTCCCTATCAACAGGAAGCCGAAAAGATTCTGGCAGCTATCAACAAACGCTTGTGGATGCCGGAAGCCGGTCATTGGGCGGAATTCCAAGATTTTATGGGACATAAGCGTTTGCATCAAAGTGCCGGTGCCTGGACCATTTATCATGCCATAGACAGTGATATTGCTACTCCGGAACAGGCTTTCCGAGCTACCCAATATGTTGATAACCATTTGCCGCATATCCCGGTTAGAGTAGCCGAAGGAACACCTTATGCGGATGAGATAAATAAGGGAGGTTATGCAACAGTAGCCACTACCAATTGGTTGCCCTATTCCTGGAGTATCAACAATGTGGCTTTTGCCGAGGTGATGCATACGGCTTTGGCTTATTTCCAGGCCAACCGACCGGAAGAGGGTTTCAAACTGTTGAAGAGTTCGGTGCTCGATGGTATGTACTTGGGCGAGAGCCCGGGTAACTTTGGGCAAGTCAGTTTCTATGATGCAGCCCGTGGAGAATGTTACCGTGATTTTGGAGACCCTATCGGTGTAGCTTCCCGATTGTTTATCCAGGGACTTTATGGTATTTTGCCTGATGCATTGAATAATCGTCTTTTGGTTCGTCCGGGATTCCCGAATGCTTGGAATCATGCTTCTTTGCATACTCCCGACATTGATTTCGACTTCAAGCATGATGGGAAACATACCCACTATGCACTGAAGCATCAGTTGCCGGCTGTGAAGGAAGTGGAATTGCATCTTCCGGCTGTATATACCAAAGTCGCTTCGTTGAAAGTGAATGGTAAAAAGATAGATTGGACGTATGTACCGGCCACCATGGGGCGCAAGTTAATTGCGGTCAAGGTTTCCGCTATGTCTGATGAAGGTTTGGATATCGATATCAAGTGGAACGGTACTCCAATAGAATGCGCATCGGAGGAACCTCTTCTTGCAGATGTACAACCGAAGAATCTGCCCAAACCTTTTGCACGTATCGAAGCTTCGAAATGTGAAACTGTGGATATGAACCGCACTTTCAATGCGAATGTAACGGATATTTTCCAGAATGAATATTTGTCTCCACGTTCACCGTATACTACTTTGCAGTTGCCTAAGCAAGGCATTGGTGAGTGGTGCCATCCGTTGAAGACGGCTACGGTTGACGATGCGGGGCTCCGTGCGAAAGTGAAAGACACAGATGTCTTGAAGACCGAGTTGGGCATTCCTTTCCGTACTCCGGCTGAAGGACAGAACATTGCCTATGTATCGTTGTGGGACAATTATCCAAATCAAGTCAAGGTCTCTTTGAGTGGTAAGGCCACTACACTCTATCTATTGATGGTGGGTAGTACCAACCACATGCAGTGCCATATCGATAACGGTTATGTACGCGCCTATTACACCGATGGTACCTATAGTGAACTGCCGTTGGTGAATCCTTATAACTGGGCACCTATAGAGCAATTGTTCTTCGAGGATGGCGGAGCCTTTAACCGCGACCGCTATGTACCGGGTAGTACTCCGTTGCCGTTGGATTACGGTGCGCAGCCTTTGTACCGCCTTCGTTTGAAGACGGGTGAAGTAAGTAACTGTTTGGCTGAGAAAATCGGATTCCCCGGTGTGACCCGTGAATTAGACGGTGGTGCCGGTGTCTTGTTGGAACTTCCTGTTGATTCAAACAAGGAACTTTCTCACTTGACGGTAGAAGCGGTTTCCAACGAAGTGGTAATAGGATTGATGGGTGTTACCATTCAACGATAATTCTTGTGACAAAATTAAATGAGGATGTATCTTCATTTAAATTAGGCACGGATTACACGGATTAACACGGTCTGTAGTGTATGTTTACATCAACTTTATCCGTGAAATCCGTGTAATCCGTGCCTAAAAAAATAGTGGATGTGCATTTCGACACATCCACCTTTTTATAATAAAGTAAAGAAGATTAGTCTTGCTTCTTTTCTTTTCTCTCTGGTCTTTCTCTTCTTTCCTGACGTTCTCCACGTTCCGGCTTTTCAGTCTTTTCCGGACGAGGGAGCAATACCTTGCGTGAAAGTTTGAACTTACCAGTCTTAGGATCGATGTCGAGCAACTTCACTTCGATTTCGTCGCCTTCCTTCAAACCGGCTTCTTCAATGGTTTCGAGACGCTTCCAATCAATTTCAGAGATGTGGAGCAAACCATCCTTGCCAGGCAAGAATTCAACGAATACACCGTAAGGCATTACCGAACGTACCTTACCCTTGTATACTTCGCCTACTTCAGGAACAGCTACGATAGCCTTAATCATACGGATGGCATCGTCAATGCTTTGCTTGCAAGTACCAGAGATTTCAATGCGACCTACATTATCCACTTCTTCTATAGTGATGGTTGCACCGGTTTCTTCCTGCATACCTTGGATAATCTTACCGCCCGGGCCGATTACTGCACCGATGAATTCCTTCGGAATAGTCATCATTTCGATGCGTGGAGCATGAGGTTTCAAATCAGCACGTGGTTCAGCGATACATTCTGTGAGCTTGCCCAAGATGTGTTCGCGACCGGCCTTTGCCTGAAGCAATGCCTTTTCGAGAATTTCGTATGACAAACCGTCTACCTTGATGTCCATCTGAGTAGCAGTGATACCGTCTACAGTACCTGTTACCTTGAAGTCCATATCACCCAAGTGGTCTTCGTCACCGAGGATATCCGACAATACAGCATACTTTTCTTCGCCTGCGTTCTTGATAAGACCCATAGCGATACCTGATACCGGCTTCTTCATCGGAACACCTGCGTCCATCAATGCCAAGGTACCGGCACAAACAGTAGCCATAGAAGAAGAACCGTTTGATTCGAGGATATCCGACATTACACGGATGGTATAAGGGTAGTCAGCAGGAATCATGCCCTTCAATGCACGCCATGCCAAGTGACCGTGACCAATTTCACGACGGCCTACACCACGTTGAGCCTTTGCCTCACCTGTTGAGAATGGAGGGAAGTTGTAGTGCAGCAAGAAACGTTCGTTGTGACGGTCAAGTACATCGTCTACCAATTTTTCATCCAATTTGGTACCCAATGTAACTGTACTCAAAGACTGAGTTTCACCACGAGTAAAGATAGAAGAACCGTGAGGACCTGGCAATGGATCTACTTCACACCAGATAGGACGGATTTCTGTAGTCTGACGACCGTCAAGACGCTTGCCTTCGTCCAAGATGCAACGACGCATAGCTTCTTTTTCTACATCGTGGTAGTATTTGTTGATGAGTGCTTCTTTTTCTTCCAATTCTTCTTCTGTGAACTGGGCCTTGAATTCTTCACGAACCGCTTCGAATGCTTCACCGCGTTCGTGCTTGTTGCGGTTGCCCGATGCTGCGATGGCGTATGCCTTTTCGTAGCAAGCATCGTGAACAGCCTTGCGGAGTTCTTCGTCGTTTTCTTCGTGGCAGTATTCACGTTTTACGGTAGAACCCACTTCTTCCATCAATTCCATTTGAGCCTTGCAATGTACCTTGATAGCTTCGTGAGCAGTCTTCAACGCTTCGAGCAAATCCTGTTCGCTCACTTCGTTCATTTCGCCTTCTACCATCATGATGTTTTCGTAAGTGGCAGCTACCATCAAGTCCATATCAGCCTTTTCAAGTTGGGCGAAAGTTGGGTTGATGACAAATTCTCCATCGATGCGTGCTACACGTACTTCCGAGATAGGGCCGTTGAACGGAATGTCAGAAACTGCGAGAGCAGCCGAGGCAGCCAAACCAGCCAATGCATCCGGCATATCTATGCCGTCGGCTGAGAAAAGGATAATGTTAACATAAACTTCTGCGTGGAAGTTATCTGGGAATAACGGACGCAAAGCACGGTCTACCAAACGGCAAGTCAGGATTTCGTAATCCGAAGCTTTGCCTTCTCTTTTGGTAAAGCCACCCGGAAAACGTCCGAATGCTGAATATTTTTCTTTGTACTCTACCTGAAGCGGCATGAAATCTGTACCGGGAACTGCATCTTTTGCTGCACAAACAGTCGCAAGCAACATGGTGTTACCCATGCGAAGCATCACAGAACCGTCTGCCTGTTTTGCCAGCTTTCCCGTTTCGAGCGTGATGGTTCTTCCATCAGGGAGCTCGATCGTCTTAACAATTGGATTAATCATAAAATGTATCTGTTATAAAAATATTGTCTAAAATTCGTGCAAAGATAGGTAATAATTCTTCTAATAAGGTGTAAATGAGATAAAAAGTTAAGGGATTTACCGTTTTTTTTCATTTTTACGTTGAAGAACGTGAATAAATGCTTTGTGAAACGATGAAAAGACGTATCTTTGCAGCTGAATTTATTTGAAAACGCACTTATTAAAAATTAGCAATGAAAAAGAATATTTATTTTCTGCTTGCACTTTTGATGGTAGGATTGGTTGCTTGCGACAATACTCCCAAGTTTAAAGTGCAGGGTGAAGTGAACGGTGCCCAAGACAAAATGCTGTATCTGGATTTGTCGGGTGTAACGGGTGTAAGCGTGCTCGATTCTGTAGAGTTGGGAAAGGATGGAAGTTTCAGCTTTTCTGTAAACCGTCCGGAATCTCCTGAATTCTATCGTCTGCGTATGGAGGGAAAGGTGGTGAATTTTGCCGTAGATTCTACAGAAACAATCACTATTCGTACCCATGCCGATAAGTTCGATACCGATTATACCATTGAAGGCTCGGAAAACAACTTGAAGATAAAGGAACTGGTACTGTTGCAGGCCGATTTGCAGAAAGAAGTGAATCAGTTGGCACAGAATCGTGCTATCCCAGCCGGTATTGCTCAAGAAAGACTGATGTCTTTGGTGGACAATTATAAGAATAAAGTGAAGCGCGAATATATTTTTGCAGCTCCCAATACCACTTATGCTTATTTTGCCTTGTTCCAAACCATGAATGGTTATATGATATTCGATCCGTTGGCCAGCAAGGAAGATGTAAAATGTTTTGCCGCTGTAGCTACCAGTATGAACAATACCTATCCTCATGCCGATCGTTCCCGTAATCTTTATAACATGGTGATTAAGGGGATGAAGAATACACGTGCTCCTCGTCAGGAAACTGTGGAAATTGATCCGAACATTGTTAAGGAAGCCGATATTATTGATATTCAGTTGAAGGACTTGAAGGGAAATGTACGTACGCTGACCGAATTGAAAGGCAAAGTGATATTGATAGACTTTACCGTTTACAACCATACGTTGTCTGCTGCCCATAACCTGGCTTTGCGTGAGTTGTATAACAAGTATCATTCCCAAGGATTGGAAATCTATCAGATTTCGTTGGATGCCGATGAACATTTCTGGAAGACTTCTGCCGATAATTTGCCTTGGGTGTGTGTGCGTGATGCCAATGGTGCTTATTCTCAATATGTATCGCTTTATAATGTTACCGATTTGCCTTCGGCGTATTTGGTAGGTCGCGATAATGTGTTGAATTCTCGTGTAGAAGATATCAAGGAATTGGACGCAAAGATTAAGAGTTTGTTGTAAAACGCTAATTAAGAGCGGAATGTGTTTAAATATGTTACGCAACATCCATTAGGATTTGGAAGGTAACAAATAAAGTTCTATCTTTGCCGAACAGATACACAGAGAGGGTTCCGACATTCAGTGTCGGAATTCTTTTTGTTTATATATGAAATTTAATCATCTAAATAAAGGAGGAAAATTATGGCTTATATGTCAGAAGAAGGTTACAAGAAATTGGTTGAAGAACTAAAGTACTTGGAAGCCGTTGAACGTCCGAAAGTGGTGGCAGCGATTGCCGAAGCTCGTGATAAGGGCGACTTGTCGGAAAATGCGGAATACGATGCCGCTAAAGAAGCACAAGGTCTGTTGGAAATGAAAATCAGTCAGTTGAAGGCTACTATCGGTGATGCAAAGATTATCGATACTTCCAAGTTAAAGGCCGATGTGGTACAGATTTTGACTAAGGTGGAATTGAAGAATGTAAAGACCGGTATGAAGATGGCTTATACACTGGTAGCAGAAAGTGAAGCTAATCTGAAAGAAGGTAAGATTTCGGTAAATACCCCGATTGCACAAGGTTTGTTGGGCAAGAAGGTAGGCGATGTAGCCGAGATTACTATTCCACAAGGTAAAATCAGTTTGGAAATTTTGAACATTTCGTTTTAATGGTAAGGCAGGTCCGCATTACGCGGGACTGCCTTCTTTTATTCATATTAATATGGCAACAATTTTTAGTAGAATCATTGCAGGTGAAATTCCCAGCTACAAGGTGGCCGAGAATAATCAGTTTTATGCGTTTTTGGATATCAATCCTTTGGTAAAAGGACATACGTTGGTGGTTCCTAAACGTGAGGTGGACTATATCTTTGATTTGGAAGATGAAGAAATAGCAGCGATGCACGTCTTTGCCAAAGGGGTAGCATTGGCTATTCAGAAAGCGTTCCCATGTAAGAAGGTGGGCGAAGCGGTTATCGGACTTGAAGTGCCTCATGCCCATATTCATCTGATTCCTATTCAGAAAGAATCAGATATGCTTTTCTCCAATCCTAAGTTGCAATTGTCGTCCGAAGAGTTTGTGGCTATCGCCAATGCCATTGCTGAGGCTTGGAACGACAACAAAAAGTAATCTTCTTCCTTAAATATATATTTTTTAGGCACGGATTACACGGATTGCACGGATAAAGTTGAGGTAAACTTCAAAAAAAACGTGTTAATCCGTGTAATCCGTGCCTAAAATACATTTATGACACACTCTCATTTCATTATATGAATTCGTCTCCTAATTTTACTTGTACATCGTTTACGTATTTTCGGATGGCATTCTCGTCGTTCTTCTTGCAGATAAGCAGTACATTCTCGGTGTCGGCCACTAAATAGCCTTCCAGGTCATGAAGCACCACCAGCTTGTTTTTGGGAACCGCTATCATGTTGTCCTTGCAATCGTATAAAAGGGTATGACCATTGATGGTTACGTTTTGGTTCATATCCTTGGGCGAAGCTTCGTGAAGGGACTCCCAAGTACCTAAATCGGCCCATCCAAAATTACAGAGCTGTACGCATACATTATCGGCCTTTTCCATGATGCCATAATCAATGGAAATGTTGGGACATGAAGCGAACCCTTCTTCCCCTTGCGATACTCGATTGGGGATTTCGGGCATGATTTTGTTGAATGCATCCAAGATGGTTTGTACATTCCAAAGGAAAATACCCGAATTCCAATAGAATTCACCGCTTTCAATGAAAACCTTGGCAAACTCCAGCTCGGGTTTTTCGATGAAACTCTTCACTTTATGGAATTCACCTTCTTTTTCTTCATCAATCTGAATGTATCCGTATCCTGTTTCTGGACGGTTGGGCTTGATGCCTAAAGTCAGCAGATAGGGAGAGGTGGTTACAAATTCCAATCCTTTGGTGAGTGCCTGTACAAATTCGTCTTCTTTCAGAATCAGATGGTCGGCCGGTGCCACAATGACATTGGCTTTCGGATTCAGCTGCTGTATGTGCATGGATGCCCAGGCAATGCAGGGAGCAGTATTCCGGCGGGTGGGTTCCAAAAGGATACGGTCTTCCTTCAATTCTGGCAAATGCTGCATTATCAGCTCTTTGTACTGTATATTGGTGATGATAAAAATATTTTCTTGAGGAACCACTTTGCAATACCGCTCGTATGTTTGTTGGATGAGCGATTGTCCGGTTCCGAAGAAGTCAAGGAATTGTTTAGGCATGTTTTTGCGACTATATGGCCAAAAACGGCTTCCTATTCCACCGCCCATAATGACGCAATAATTATCTGGATTCATCATAGTTTCTGATAGCAATTAAAGTTTCTGCTAATATAGAGTTATTTTTTATATTTCCGTTGTTCCTTTTGGAATAATTCATGATATAAAAACTTTTTTAGAAGAAAATATGCCAAAAAATTTGGTAGGTAATAAAAAAGTCGTACCTTTGCATCCGCAAACGAGATAACGACTTGTTTCAAATTGCCCAGATGGCGGAATCGGTAGACGCGCTGGTCTCAAACACCAGTGGATTCACTTCCATCCCGGTTCGACCCCGGGTCTGGGTACAAGGAACAAAGAGTTATGAACGTTTTTGAGGGTTATTGAATTACGATGCCCAGATGGCGGAATCGGTAGACGCGCTGGTCTCAAACACCAGTGGATTCACTTCCATCCCGGTTCGACCCCGGGTCTGGGTACTGAAAGAGAAGTTCGAGAGAATTTCTCTTTTTTTTGTTTTTGCTTGAATGGTACTTAGGAGAGTTTGGCGCTTGTACTCTCATAGAATGATGAGAGTATAAGCGTGCTTCTTTGGATATAGTCTCGATGGTGGTATGAAAGGTGTTTCGTTGGTCGTCGAGGCTACTCTCATCGCCTTATGAGAGTATGTGTGTTTGTTGCTGATGTTTTTTTTAAAAAACTCATTGTTTTACGATGTATGAAACACCGTTTTCTTCATCACTACTAGTCGATTTATTCTTTTCATTTCGTTGGCTTTCTTAAGGATAATGTATATCTTTGCCTATCACTCTTTTGTTAATGAATATATTATGATGAAACGTATCGTTGTATTTAGCGTTTTAGCCGTTTTTGCTCTTTGCGGAATGGCAAACAATCCGTTGCAGGGGAAAATCATGAATGTGCTAGGAGATAGTTATGTGGCCAATCATCGTCGCCCTAAAGCCGAGGCATGGCATTACAAGTTTGCCGAAAAGCATGGGATGAAGTACAATAACTACGGACGCAATGGAGGATGTATAGCATTCGACCGAACTCGCGAAGGATTCGGACCTTCGTTGATGGTCCGTTATAAAGATATGGATCGAGAAGCCGATTTGGTAGTTATTATTGCAGGTCATAACGATGCCGGTTTTGCAAAGGAGAATAAGGACTCCTTGAAAATGGTAGCCGATAGCCTCGATTTGTTGTTGACTCAAATAAAACAGCATTGCCCCAAGGCAAAAATAGCTTACGTTACTCCGTGGTATGTAGACAGAAGTGGTTTTAAAGAAACCGTCCGGATTATCCGGAAAGTATGCCGTAAACATGATGTCCCGGTATTGAACAATTATAAGAAGAATGCTTTGATCAAGGTGCGCGATGAGGAATTCCGTAAAGCGTATTTCCAAGGGTTAAAAGATACTGCGCATCTGAATAATGAAGGGCATGACTTATATTTCCCCGTTGGCGAAGAATTCCTATTGAAAGTGATGGAATGATGTACGTTTGTACATGAATGTGTATGAAAGTACATGTAAAAGGATAATATTCTATGGGTATAACTGTCATTTTATATTACATTTGCCCATTATTAATTTACTATGCATTAAATTACCATGAAAAACAAAGTGTGCCTGTTATTATTGGCCTTTATTGGGATATGCCAATGGGTGAAGGCTGATGTCCGCGACAAATATAATTTCAATTCGGATTGGTTGCTTTATGTAGGCGATGTGGCCGAGGCTAAAGAAGCGAAATATGCAGATACTGATTGGAAAAAAGTGACACTTCCCCGTCCTTTCAATGAAGACGAAGCATTCAAATTGGATATCCACAATTTGACGGATACCATCATGTGGTATCGCAAGCACTTCCGCTTGCCGGCAGAGGCCAAAGGCAAGAAAGTGTTTGTGGAATTCGAAGGTGTACGCCAAGGGGCCGATTTCTACATCAACGGCCAATACCTGGGTTTGCATGAAAACGGTGCCATGGCCGTAGGTTTCGACTTGACTCCCTACATCAAGTACGGTGGGGAAAATGTGATGGCCGTTCGGGTAGACAATAACTGGTTTTACAAAGAACGGGCTACCGACACCAAGTACCAATGGAGCGACCGTAACTTCAATGCCAATTACGGAGGTATTCCCAAGAATGTCTGGTTGCATGTAACCGACAAGCTATATCAGACATTGCCTCTTTATAGCAATTTGCAGACAACCGGTGTCTATATCTATGCCGATGATATTCGGGTAAAGAGCCGCAAGGCCATCATTCATGCCGAATCGGAAATCAGGAATGAGTACAAGAAAGACAAAAAGATATCGTATCAGGTACAGCTGATTGACCGCGACGGTTCTTTGGTCAAGGAATTCAAGGGCGAAGAAACCATTCTGAAAGCCGGTGAAACCACTACATTGAAAGCTGAAGCAGAAGTGGAAGGCCTTCATTTCTGGAGCTGGGGCTATGGCTATTTGTATACCGTGAAGACCAGTTTGTGGGTGGATGGCAAGAAGGTGGACGAAGTGGCTACCCGTACCGGTTTCCGCAAAACTCGTTTTGCGGAAGGTAAAATCTGGTTGAACGACCGCGTGCTCCAGATGAAGGGGTTTGCCCAACGCACCAGCAACGAATGGCCGGGAGTGGGCATGAGTATACCTGCCTGGTTGAGCGACTATAGTAACGGTATGATGGTGGAAGGCAATGCCAATCTGGTTCGTTGGATGCACATCTGTCCATGGAAACAGGACATCGAATCGTGCGACCGTGTAGGCTTGATTCAAGCCATGCCTGCCGGTGATGCGGAAAAGGACCGCCAGGGACGCCAATGGGAACAACGTACCGAACTGATGCGCGATGCCATCATCTATAACCGTAACAATCCGAGTATCATTTTCTATGAATGTGGCAATGAATCCATCAGCAAGGAGCACATGCTGGAAATGAAAGCCATTCGTGATAAGTACGACCCTCATGGCGGACGTGCCATCGGTTCCCGTGAAATGCTCGACATCCGCGAAGCGGAATACGGAGGTGAAATGCTCTACATCAACAAGAGCAGGCATCATCCCATGTGGGCGATGGAATATTGCCGCGACGAAGGCTTGCGCAAGTATTGGGACGACTATTCTTATCCGTATCATAAGAATGGTGCCGGTAATGACGAATATCGTTCGGCCATGACTAATCAGGTGGCCAAGCGTAAGGATGCCAGGGCTTATAATCATAATCAGGATTCGTTTACCAAAGAAAATGTAGCCCGTTGGTATGATTACTGGCGTGAACGTCCGGGTACAGGTGAACGTGTCAGCTCGGGTGGTGTAAAGATTATCTTCTCCGATACCAATACACACTTCCGCGGAGTGGAAAACTATCGTCGTAGTGGGGTGACCGATCCGATGCGTATCCCTAAGGATCCGTTCTTTGCACATCAGGTGATGTGGGACGGTTGGGTGGATATTGAAACCCCTCGCATCCATATTGTAGGTCATTGGAATTACAACGATACGGTGGTGAAACCGGTCTATGTGGTTGCCAATACCGAAAAGGTGGAATTGTTCCTCAATGGTGAATCATTGGGATATGGCCTGCGTGAATATAACTTCCTTTATACTTTCGATAAGGTAGCCTTCAAGCCAGGTAAGCTGGAAGCAGTAGGTTATGATGAAAACGGAAAGGAAACTTGTCGTACAGCTTTGCAAACTACAGGCAAACCCGAACAGATTAAGTTGAGTGTCATTCAAAGTCCGAAGGGCTGGAAAGCAGATGGTGCCGATATGATATTGCTTCAGGTAGAAGTAACCGATAAGGAAGGTCGCCGTCACCCGTTGGCCAACGACCTGATTCATTTCGAAGTGGAAGGACCGGCCGAATGGCGTGGTGGCATTGCCCAAGGTGTTGACAACTATATCTTGTCGAAGGACCTTCCTGTAGAATGTGGTGTGAACCGTGCGTTGATTCGTTCTCTTACCGAAGCAGGTACGGTACGTGTTATTGCAAAGGCAGAAGGTTTGAAACCGGCCGAAGTAACGTTGAATACCCTTCCGTTTGAAAACAAGAACGGTTTGAGCAATTATATTCCTGCCAATGAACTCGAAGGTTGGCTGATACGTGGCGAAACTCCTCAAACACCTTCTTACGTAGACAGTAAGGTGGATGTGGAAATCGTATCGGCTACGGCCGGTGTCAATCAGGAAAGAGCTGCTAATAGTTTTGATGACAATGAATTGAGTGAGTGGCTGAATGACGGTCGGTTAAGTACCGGTTGGATCACTTACAAATTGGCTCGTCGTGCAAGCATTGATGAAGTTTGCATGAAATTGACCGGTTGGCGTATGCGTAGTTATCCTATCGAGATTTATGCCGGTAAGGAACTGATATGGAGTGGAGAAACATCCAAGAGCTTGGGATATATACATCTGGATGTGAAACCGGTGATGACCGATGAAATAACCATTCGTTTGAAAGGTGCTGCTCAGGAATCCGATGCTTTTGGACAAATCGTAGAAGTGGCAGCTCCTGCTGCAGGAGAACTTGACCTTTATAAAGCTAAAGATGGCGATAAGGTGAAGCATGAACTTCGTATTGTAGAAGTAGAATTCAAGGAAAATTTGTGGAAATAATACGATAAATATATGAAAAGAATTAATCTGTTTTTGGTGGCATTGTTTTGTGCTTTTGCTGTGAATGCTTCTTCGGAAGGAAGAAAAGTGGAGAATTTTAATTTTGGATGGAAGTTTATCCTTCAGGATGTGAAAGGTGCCGAGCAACCGCAATTTGATGATAGCGGTTGGCGGGTGGTAGATGTACCGCATGACTTCCAAATTGAACAACCTTGGGTGGCCCCTGATGCCAGCGAACGGGCAGACAACAGTGACCCGGGTGCAAACATCCGCAGTCGTTTGAGTAGCCGTGGCTTTAAGGAAATGGGAATCGGTTGGTATCGCAAGACTTTCACCCCCGATGCTTCATGGAAAAACAAACGAGTGATTATTGACTTTGAAGGTATCATGTATGTGGGTGATGTTTATTTGAACGGTCAGTTGATTGGAGGAACCGATTACGGTTATGTGGGTTTCGAAATTGACATTACCAAATTGTTGAAATACGACGCACCTAATGTATTGGCCGTTAAGGCGGATACTCGTGAGCCGAACAATTCCCGTTGGTATACCGGTGGCGGACTTTATCGTGATGTAACGGTAGTGGTAACCGATCCGAATTTCTATTTGATGCGTCATCCGCTCTATATCACTACTCCGCAAGTGTCTGAGTCGGAAGCAACGGTCAATGTACAGGTGGAAATGGCTTGCTATACCAATCAGAAGACTTTGAAGACCGAATTGGTCATTACCGATGCAGCCGGTAATGAGGTGGCTCGTCAAACAGAAGATTTGGTATTTAATCGCAAGATGCGTACTTGTGAATATCCGTTGAAGGAAGTGAAATTGACCAATCCTAAATTGTGGGATTGCGAACATCCTCATTTGTATACGGCTAAGGTAACCATTTACCATGAAAATGGGGAAGTGGCCGATTGTGTGACTGAACGTTTTGGTGTACGTTCACTCGAATTTTCTCCTAAATTCGGTATGAAACTCAATGGCAAGAAAATTCTGTTGAAGGGTATTGCCAATCACCATTCTTTGGGAGCTTTGGGTTCTGCTGCCTATCCACGTGCTATTGAAAAACGTATTCAAATGTTGAAGGAGTTTGGGGTCAATCACATTCGTACTTCTCATAATCCTTATAGCGAAGAGTTTATGGATCTTTGTGATGAATATGGTATCTTGGTGGTAGATGAATTGTATGACAAGTGGCTCGACCAATATTGTGGCGGTCGTGCACCATGGGCTTTGTTGTGGCAGAAGGATATACCGGAATGGATCAAGCGTGACCGTAATCATCCATCGGTTATCTTCTGGAGTTTGGGTAATGAATTGCAGACCTATTGGCATATTCCTCATGCCGACTGGGGTGTAACTCCGTATCGTATGCAACGCGAATTGTTGAAACGCTATGACAAGACTCGTTTGATAACAGTTGCCATGCATCCGCGTGGACGTAGTTTGGAAACCGATTCTTTGCCGGCTCCGTTGGTACACGAAACAGACATTGCAGCATACAACTATCGCTACATGTATTTCCCTGGTGACTCCAAACGCTTTCCACACATGATGTTCTATCAGAGTGAAGCCAATACCAGCAATATGGGACCTAACTGGTTTGAAATGGATCTTGATAAGGTGTTAGGTTTGGCCTATTGGGGACAAATCGATTATTTGGGTGAAAGTGGTGGTTGGCCGGCCAAAGGATGGGCGCAAGGTGCATTTGATATTTCGCTCCAACCTAAGCCGATTGCTTATTTCTTGAAGAGTATGTTCAGTGATGAACCTATCGTACATATCGGTATTGTAGAAAGTGAAGAAGACCGTATGTGGAATGGTGTACAAACTGGTGTGGCCCGTATGAACGACCATTGGAACCACAAAACTGATGAATCTCTTTCAATCATAACCTATACCAATGGTGATGAAGTGGAATTGGTATTGAATGGCAAGAGCCTTGGAAAGAAGAAAAATGTAGAAGGTAAGGATCGTAACCGTATTCGCTGGAATGAAGTGAAATATGCTCCCGGTTATTTGGAAGCGAGAGCCTATAAGAATGGTAAGGTTGTGGCCCGTCATCGGATTGAAACAGCCGGTAAGGTCAAGAAACTGGTTGTAGAAGCGGACAATGCAAATTGGAAAGCCGATGGTCAGGATTTGCAGCATCTGCGTATTTATGCAGTTGATGCTAAAGGCCGCCGTGTACATTCTGTTGATACTCAGTTGAAATTCAAGGTAGAAGGAGATGCCCGCATCGTGGGGGTAGATAATGGTAACATTGTATCTCACGAACTTCATGCTGTGAATGAACGTAAGTTGTTCCATGGTTCAGCATTGGTAATCCTTCGTGCTGGTCAGACTCCGGGTGAAGTGACACTGATAACCGAAGGAGAAGGTTTCAAGACCGTTAAGACTAAGTTGCAAATTCAATAAGGAATAAAAGGGATTATATATCGGAAGACATTTTGTGTGATCTGGTATATAATCCTTTAGTTAATCAATCTGTCTATGAAGAAACGTACCTTTTTTTGGAGTGGAATTTATACGATGGGATGCTTAAGTATTCCATTCCTTCAATCCTGCAGCCCGAAGGATACTCAAGACAACCGACCGAATATCATTTTTATCTTGGCAGATGATTTGGGCTATTGTGATTTGGCTTGTTATGGTAATCAATACATCCAAACTCCAAACATTGACCAATTGGCCGCAACAGGTACAAGCTTTACGCAAGCATATGCAGGGTCGGGAATCAGTTCGCCTTCTCGTTGTTCGCTGATGACCGGTCGTAATTCGGGCAATACTACCATTCGTGATAATTTTTGTGTAGAGGGAGGTATAGAGGGCTTTAAAGGAAAGAATAAGATTAGACGCATGCATTTGTTACCGAATGATACAACACTTGCTACCGTTCTGAGTGCAGCCGGATATCGTACTTGTTTGGTAAATAAGTGGCATCTGGATGGGTTCAATCCGGAAGCTACCCCTTTGAATCGGGGTTTCCATGAATTCTATGGATGGTTAATCAGCACGGCTCACTCGAACGATCCTTATTATTATCCCTATTGGCGTTTTAATAACGACAAGTTGGAAAACATCAAGGAAAATGAAGGCGACAAACGGATTAAGCATAATACAGACATTTCTACGGATGATGCCATTAAGTTCATTCAACGGAATAAGGAGAATCCCTTCTTTTTGTACTTAGCCTACGATGCTCCGCACGAACCCTATAATATGGAGGAAACAGCTTGGTATGATGAGGAAGAATGGGATATGAATACCAAACGTTATGCTTCATTGGTCACTCATATGGACCAAGCGATAGGACGTTTGGTTGCCGAACTTGACCGATTGGGATTACGTGAGAATACAGTGATTATTTTCGCCTCGGATAATGGAGCAGCCAAACAAGCTCCGTTAGATGTATTGGGATGCAAAGGTACGTTGAAAGGGATGAAAGGTACGCTTTATGAAGGCGGTATCCGGGTACCATTCATTGTGAACCAACCGGGAAAAGTTGCTGTACAAAAACTGGATAATATTGTTTATTTCCCGGATGTTATGCCTACATTGGCCGCCATAGCGCAAGCTACGGATAAATTACCGACTCGCAGAAATGGAATCAATTTGTTGCCATTGTTGCAAGGCGAATCGTTGGAAACAGATAATCGGATGCTTTATTGGGAATTCCCCGGTAAGCAGAGAGCAGCCCGGAAGGGTGATTGGAAAGCAGTAACGGTTAAGAAGGATGCTCCTTTGGAACTTTATAATATCAAAGAAGACATGACCGAATCCGTTAATTTAGCTGATAAATATCCCGAAATAGTAAAGGAACTGGAGGACGAAATGAATGGTATGCGCATTCCTTCACCCAACTGGCCTTTACCCGAAGAGCAAAAATAAGTCTTTAGTATGTCCACAGCCTTTCCTTTTGCAAAGCCAGTTTATGTTATGTTGAAGCCGGTAGGTGCTCAATGTAATCTGGCATGCGCCTATTGTTATTACTTGGAAAAGGCGAAATTGGTGCATGATGGTTCCGGTCAGCTGATGTCGGAAGAATTATTAGAAACGTTTACCAAAGAATATATTCAGTCTCAAACGATGCCTCAGGTCTTGTTTACGTGGCACGGTGGAGAGACCTTATTACGTCCTCTGGATTTCTATCGGAAAGCATTGGAATTTCAAAGGAAGTATGCAGGTGGTAGGATAATAGATAATTGTATTCAAACGAATGGTACGTTACTGACCGATGAATGGTGCCGTTTCTTTAAAGAAAATAATTGGTTGGTAGGTGTATCCATTGATGGGCCGCAACGGTTCCATGATGCTTTCCGAAAGAATAAGCAGGGGCAACCTTCTTTTGACAAGGTTATGCGTGGAATAGAATTGTTGAATAAGCATGGTGTTGAATGGAATGCCATGGCGGTAGTCAATGGCTATAATGTGGAATATCCACTTGAATTCTATCGTTTCTTTAAAAGTATAGGTTGCCGTTATATTCAGTTTACTCCAGTGGTAGAACGGATTAAGCATAGTGAAGATGGTAGGATGTTGGCTCATGCGGAAGAGGAGGATTGTCCTTTAACCGATTTGTCTGTAAATCCGGAGCAATGGGGGAATTTTCTGTGTGTGTTGTTTGATGAATGGATACGTACCGATGTAGGTCGTTATTTCATTCAATTGTTTGATGCTACCTTGGCCAATTGGGTAGGAGAGGAACCGGGAATTTGTTCCATGGCAAGAAGTTGTGGAAAAGCTTTGGCGATGGAATTTAATGGTGACTTATATGCTTGTGACCATTATGTATTTTCGGAGTACAAATTAGGTAATATTCGTAGTCATTCATTGGCCGGAATGTTGTATGGAAAGGAGCAGATGGCCTTTGGCGAAAATAAATGGAGGAAATTGACGTCCCGTTGTAATGAATGTAAATACTTGTTTGCCTGTAACGGTGAATGCCCGAAGAATCGGTTTGTGAAGCTTGATAATGAACCATATAAGCAAAATTATTTATGTAAAGGATATTATCGTTTCTTTGAGCATGTAGCTCCATTTATGGAGTATATGAAAAAAGAACTTCTGGCCCAACGGGCACCGGCCAATGTTATGGAAGCTCTTCGTCAGGGATTATTGTAATGAAAATATAATAAATGGAAATATGAATAAAGCTTTGTTTTTCGTGTTGGGGATTCTTTTCCCTTGTATGGTTTGGGCTGATGTATCTTTTACTTCAGGGAAAAAAGTAAAAGTAAATTTGCCTGTAGAAGAAGCAGAAGTGGTTCATACAGCTTTTGATATCTTCAAGAAGGACTTTCAAAGAGTGTTTGGTGCAGAAGTAGTGGAAGCTAAAAAAGCGCACGTTATTATTGGTACGATTGGGCTGGGTAGTGAAGCAGAAAAGAAACTGTCCAGTCAAACTTTGAATGAGTTGAAATCTCATCGTAAAGCATTTGCTTTGCAAGTAAAAGAGGGTAAGATTTATATCGTGGGCAGTGACAAGCGGGGTACTGCTTATGGTATTTTGGAACTCTCTCGCTTGATTGGAGTGTCACCTTGGGAGTGGTGGGCAGATTCTCCGGTAAAGCAGAAAGAAACTTTTACGCTAAAAGAAGGATTCTCGATGTTGGAATACCCTTCAGTCAAGCATAGAGGTATTTTTATTAATGACGAAGATTGGGGCTTGATGCCTTGGAGCGGAAAAACTTATGAACCTTCGGATAGACCAGGGAATATTGGTCCAAAAACTCATGCCCGTATTTTCGAGCTTTTGCTTCGTTTGCGTGCCAATACATTCTGGCCGGCTATGCATGGATGCTCGGTACCATTCTATTTGGTGGAAGGTAATAAAGAAATGGCAGATAAATATGGCATTTATGTAGGAACCTCCCATTGTGAACCGATGGTACGTAATACCAACGGAGAATGGAAACGTAATGAACGTGGACCGTATGATTATGTACATAACCGCGATAGCGTTTTGAAGTTCTGGCGTGAACGGGTGACAGAATTGGCGGGTTCTGATAATATTTATACCTTGGGTATCCGTGGAGAGCATGACAGCAAGATGTTGGGAGCCAATACGGTAGAAGAACAGAAAACTGCCATTGCCAATGTGTTGAAAGACCAACGAAAAATGATAGCCGAACTGGTAAATCCAGATGTGGAACAGGTTTCACAAGTATTCATTCCTTATAAAGAAGTACTTGATGTATATAATGCGGGACTGGAAGTTCCTGAAGATGTATCGTTGATGTGGTGTGACGATAACTATGGCTATATCCGTCATTTCCCCACAAAAGAAGAGGCTGCACGCAAGGGAGGCAATGGAGTCTATTATCATGTATCTTATTGGGGTCGTCCGCATGATTATCTTTGGATTTCCACTTGTCATCCGGGATTGTTGTATACCCAAATGAAGATGGCTTACAATAAAGGAGCTCGTGACATGTGGATACTGAATGTGGGTGATATTAAACCGGCTGAATATCAGATTGAATTGTTCATGGATATGGGGTGGGATATAAATGCCATTGAAAACAATGAACGTGGTTTGGAAAAGCATTTGTTTGATTGGTTGGAACGTGAGTTTGGTACATCGATGGCAAAGGAATTGATTCCTTTGTTGAACGAATATTATCGTTTGGCTTATATCCGTAAGCCGGAATTCATGGGGAATACTCGTACCGAGGAAAAAGACCCGGCATTTAAAGTGGTGAAAGATTTGCCTTGGAGTAAGGAAGAAATAGATACTCGTTTGAAGGAATATACAGCTTTAGCCGAAAGAGTCATTCTTTTGTCAAAAGATGTACCGGCTGAAAAACAACTGGTATGGTACCAATTGGTGGAATATCCTTTGCGCGGTGCGGCAGAAATGAATAAGAAACATCTCTATGCGCAGTTGGCTCGTCATGGATTGGCCAAATGGGAACAGAGCGATGAGGCCTTCCAGACCATTGTAGCTATGACTGAAAAGTATAATACCATGAATCATGGTAAATGGAACAAGATGATGGATTATCAACCTCGTAATTTGGCTGTCTTCCATCAAGTCCCCCGAACTCAAGTGGAGGAACCCTTGGTGGAAAAGAAAGTTCCGCTATGTTTGTTGAATGGTAAGGATTATATTTCCTATCAAGGCATTCAACCAGTTTGTTATGGTATGGGATACCAGCGTGGAGCCGTTCATTTAGAAAAGGGTACATCGGTTACTTATGAAGTGAATACCACTTTGCCCGATTCTGTTGGTATTACAGTAGCTTTGGCTCCCAATCATCCGGTTGAAGGCAAACAGCTTCGATATGCTATATCGGTGAATGGTGAAGAACCACAAGTGGTGGATTATCATACCGAAGGCCGTAGTGAGGAATGGAAAATAAATGTATTGACCAATCAGGCGCTTCGAACCACGCAGCATAAAGTAAGTAGCAGTAATTCATTGAAACTTACCATTACTGCTTTGGATGAAGGTGTAGTGATTGACCAGTTGAAAATCATGAATAAGTAATAACTATAATGATAGTATAATATGGTAAGATTAGTAAGTGTACTTCTTGTAAGTATTTTAATGGTGGCTTGTAAGCCAACCATTGGTTATGAAACTGTTGAAGTGAATGCTCCTTTTCCTATGGAGCCAATCAAAGTGTGCATCTTCCCTGATCAGGATTTTGTGATTACAGAATATGGTGCAGTAGCAGAAGAAGGACAAGATAATACAGCAGCGATAGCCAAAACCATAGCTGCTTGTAACGAAGCGGGTGGTGGTAGAGTAGTGGTACCTGCCGGAACATGGGTAACCGGCCCTATTCATTATAAGAGTAATGTCAATCTTCATTTGGAAGAAGGAGCCGTACTTAGCTTTACGGACAATCCACAAGATTATTTACCGGCGGTGATGACTTCGTGGGAAGGTATGGAGTGCTACAATTACTCCCCATTATTGTATGCTTTTGAATGTGAAAACATAGCATTGACAGGCAAAGGGAAACTACAGCCTAAGATGGATACATGGAAGGTTTGGTTTGCCCGTCCTAAGGCTCACATGGATGCTTTAGCAGGATTGTATCATCAAATGTCAAATGGCGTTTCGGTAGAAGAACGTCAGGTGGCTGTTGGCGAAAATAATTTCCGTCCACATCTTATTCATTGGAACCGTTGCAAGAATGTGTTGCTTGATGGTATTCAGATAGAAGGAAGCCCGTTCTGGACTATTCACATGTATATGTGTGATGGAGGAGTAGCCCGTAACCTTCATGTAAAGGCTCACGGACATAACAACGATGGCATTGATTTGGAAATGACCCGTAATTTTCTGGTGGAGGACTGTACCTTTGATCAAGGGGATGATGCGGTGGTTGTCAAGTCGGGCCGTAATCAGGATGCATGGCGATTGAATACTCCAAGTGAAAACATCGTTGTACGTAATTGTACAATCTTGGCCGGACATGTATTGTTGGGTATCGGTAGTGAAATGGCAGGTGGTGTTCGTAATGTATATATGCACGATTGTGTAGCACCGAATTCTGTTCACCGTTTGATGTTCCTTAAAGCCAATCATCGTCGGGGAGGTTTCATTGAAAACATCCACATGGAGAATGTAAAGACGGGCAGCACGCTTCGTGTACTTGAAATTGATACCGATGTGCTTTATCAATGGCGTAATATTGTTCCTACTTACGAAGAACGTATCACTAAGATTGACGGTATTTATATGACTAATGTACAATGTGAATCGGCCAAAATGATTTACGAACTGAAGGGAGATGAACGCCTTCCCATCCAGAACGTAAGCATGAAGGATGTACACGTAACCAGTGTATCAGACAGCATAAACAAGGTTGTTTATGCCGAGAACGTTGTAATCGAAAATGTTACTTTTGACCATGTTGAGAATGACCAATTGAATGAATTGAACAAATATATTGGTAACAAGTAGTTGTCAGCTCTTAGCTTTGAATACCGGCTCAATCTTTTGAATCTCGGTTTCGAAGCCAAACCAATAACCATGCAAGCCTTCGTCGTCTGTGGGTAAGAAACAGAGGCGGAGGCTTTCTTTGTAAGTGCCATACATTACTTCCCAATGTGGGGGAGGAGTTTGATGCTTGGTCCTGACTCTTTCTGCCGGAAGTTTCTTGAGTGACATGCCGGCTTCTATCCATGCAGTGCTGACAAGAAGCAAATATTCCGGACATTCCCTTTTACAGAATTCGTATAATATCAATCCTCTCTTTTCCAAACTTAAAGGTTGGTCAATCAGGCTTCCTGATAGATAAAAGGTGAGAAGAGATTTCAAGAAACCTTTGCAGTGTAGAATGAGGTAGCGTGTCACCTCTCTCCATGCTTGCGTGTTGTAATAGGCATCGAGCAAGCGGGAAAGTGCTCGGGTTATCTGTAACTCCACTGTGCCCATTTCGTTGGTTTGAAGGACTTCGTAAGGTGGAAGTGGTGAATAGCGAATCCCTAATTCTTCAGCTCGTCGGCGCATTTCGGTTCCCGGCAATAGCTTCAAGGATTCTAATTGGATTTCTCCAGCCCGATAGGAAGCCAACGTCTCGATGTCTTCATAAATTTCATTCAGGTGATAAAGAGGAAGACCTGCAATCAAATCGGCATGGGTCTCCATGTTGTTGAGCGAGCATAAGAATTGCAAACCCTCCAAAGCGTCCGATAGTTTCCCCTTTCGCTGGCATTTCTCCAAGACGGATTCTCGTAGACTTTGGATTCCAGCTTCCAAATGAAGCAAACCGGTGGGAAGTTGTTTCAATTTCTCTTTTAGTTCGGCAGATAATAGGGCCGGATGTATTTCCAGATGGAAACGGATATGAGGATAAAACTCTAAAAACAAGTCGAGCAATTCATTGGCGCGGCGAGTATTGTAATTGAAGGTACGGTCGAGCACACGGACATTCTGGATACCATGGCTATGTATCATTTGTAGACGTTTACGGATAGTATCTAAGGGTAGCGTACGTACAGGTTTTTCGCCTCCACTTACGCAGAAGGCACAGGTGTTAAAACATCCACGAGTGGTTTCCAACTGAACGAAAGGTTTTGTCCAATTGAAGAAAGGGCTCTCTTCTGGAGCTACCTGTTGGTCAAAATGTTGTACTCTGGCCAATCCGTTATCTTGATACTGGTTGTTGGCATCCAAGTAACAAAGACCTATGATGTCTTTCCAATGTTCCGGTTGATTCCAATGATGTATCCAGAGTGGGAATTGTTCTTCTCCTTCTCCACGGAACACGCAATCAACAAAAGGATTTTTTCTCAAAAAGGATTCATTATCGCCTAAGAACTCAGGACCGCCTAATATGAGCTTTACATGAGGGAGTACCGCTTTGACACGAGATGTGATGTGCATCATACTTTCGTGGTTGAACAACCATAAACTACCTGCTATGATGTCGGGTCCTTTTACACAGATATTGGACGCAATTGTGCCGACATTATCATTGATAGTGGCTGATACGATATCCCATTCGTATGTGTCGTTTTCCATGAGTTGTGCATGGAGAGCTGGTAAAGCCAATGAAGAGTGTGCGTATGAACTGTTCAGATCAATCCAAAGTATTTTCATAAATCCTTCTAATCTTGTTTTTTACATAAAACGTGAGCCAATACAAAACCCACTAAAAAGATAACTGCCGTTCCCAATACGATGGCCATGTATTCATGGATGCCGGAACTTGGCAAACCTAACCATTCGGCTGCAGAAATCCAACCGATAAGGATAACTCCACAAATTACTCCGATAGCTGCATGGATGTTACGTGCCTTGTGTGCCAAATATCCTAACAGGAACAACCCGAGCATACCTCCACTGAAAATGGAAGAGAGTTTCCACCACGCATCAAGAATACTGTCTACATTCACAAGTGCCAAGGCTATAATTATACCTAAAACTCCGACAATAAGACTAGCAGCTTTCAGTACGTATAGTTGTTCACGGTCGGTACAATTCTTACGGATACGTTTGTAGTAGTCGGTCAGAATGATGGTAGAGGAACTGGTAACACTGGTAGCTACTGTGCTCATACCTGCTGCAAAAATGGATGCGATGAGCAAACCGGTTAATCCTACAGGTAGTTGGTTGACAATGAAAAGTGGGAATACGTAATCGGCCTTGATGCCTTCGGCGGGCAATAATTCGGGGTATACTTGATAATAAGCATAAAGTGCAGTGCCTATCAAGAAGAATACAGCTGATACCGGAATGAATAAGTAGCCACCAAATAAAGCCGAGAATTTGGCCTCTTTCTCATTCTTGGCCGTATGGTATCGTTGTACATAATTCTGGTCTATCCCATAGTTCTGGAGGTTGGTAAATATACCATAAATCAAACATACCCAAAAAGTAGAGCTGCTTATTCCCCAATCGAAAGAACCTAACGAGAATTTATGGTCGGCCATAGCTATTTCGAAAGTTTGTATAGGCCCTTTGGGCATGCTGAAAAGTAGTATGAACAGACATATCAAAGCTCCTCCAATCAAGATGAATCCTTGGATAGCTTCTGTCCAAATCACTCCTTTTACCCCTCCCATCATGGAATAGATTATGATGGCAATGCTGGTGATGATGATAACTGTCTGTAAATCCCACCCCATCAAAATATTCATGGGAAGTGCCAATAAGAATAGGATAGACCCCATGCGGGCTATTTGTGTGAGCAGATAGCAGGCCGAAGCGTAAAGTCTGGCCCATGCACCAAAGCGTTCTTCCAAAAAACTATATGCCGATACACTCCCTTGGCTACGATAAAAGGGTACGAAATATTTAGCTGCAAAATAGGAGGCAATGGGAATGGACAAACTAAACACAAATGCATTCCAATCGCCGGCAAAGGCTTTCCCCGGATAACCCAAATAACTGATACTACTAACGTATGTGGCAAAGATGGACATACCTACCACCCAACCGGGTAGGCTACGGCCAG
The DNA here is from genome assembly GCA_017472925.1 of Bacteroides sp. Classification (GTDB taxonomy): domain Bacteria; phylum Bacteroidota; class Bacteroidia; order Bacteroidales; family Bacteroidaceae; genus Phocaeicola. The sequence continues at coordinate 292,724 of JAFUNS010000034.1, forward strand.
CTGAAGTGAATTCTTCGGATGAGGCCTTTTTGTTGAAGAAAGAACAACCAAAAAGAACAATCCCCCCGGTAAAGAGGAGAAAAACAATAAGGTCGACAATATGCATAAGGTGTGAATAAGTTATTTGCCTACAAATATAAGGTTTTATTTGTATTTATCCGATAAACTTTTCTATCTTTGTATAACTAAGTGTTTTTGTTTATGGCATTTGTACGTAGATATTGGAATTGGTGCAGACGATTTCGGCACCGTTGTGGCTACGGAGTACATTCTCCGTCCGATTTCTTTTTGATAACCTCTGTTATCTATGAACAATTGCCTTATTATGCTTACCATACGCTTGAAAAGAAACATTTCTCTAACTTCTTGCCTCATTACCGTAAGAAAATAAACCGTCTCTTGTTTCGTTTGGTGAACTATCTGCATCCCCAATCGTTGATAGAGGTGGGTGTGGGTAACGGAGCTTCCATGAGCTATATGCGGGCAGCCCGAAGTGCGATGAAATCATGTACCATCAAAGGGAAGGATTTGGACAAGACGCTGATGAAGTTGGAAGAAGATATCCAATCATTGGGAGGAATTGATATGTTGCATATCGGCCATACCCCTTATTATAAAGAGGTTTTTGAAAAGGCACTTCTGTCAGTAAGTGAACGCTCGTGCATCATAGTCGGTAACATCTATCAATCGGAAGAAAAAAAAGAATGGTGGAAACAATTGAAAGAAGATGAGCGGGTAAGGCTGACTTTCGATTTATATGACATAGGGCTGGTATTCTTTGATAAGAAAAGAATCAAGCAAAACTATATTGTTAACTTTTTATAGAAACTCATGAAAAAGAGTGTAATATATACTCGTACAGGCGATAAAGGAACCACTTCATTAGTAGGAGGAACTCGAGTTCCGAAGACACATATCCGTTTGGAGGCTTATGGAACGATTGATGAATTGGATACTCATTTGGGACTTTTATTGACTTATCTGACAGAACAGGAAGATAAGGAATTGGTATTATGGGTACAACATAAAATGTTTACCATCGGTTCTTATTTGGCTACCGACCAATCGAGTACCACATTGCGTATTGAAAGTCAGATACACGAGCTGGATATTTCTCGATTGGAGGAAGCCATTGATAAAATAGATCAGACACTCCCTCCACTAAGAGCATTTGTGATTCCTGGGGGAGCACGCGAATCGGCTGTTTGTCAGGTTTGTAGAACGGTGTGCCGTCGGGCGGAAAGACGTATCCTTGCATTGGCCGAAGAGTGTACGGTGGATGATTATGTAACGGCATTTATCAATCGATTATCCGATTATTTGTTTGTTTTATCCAGAAAATTGAACTTATTGGCCCAAACCGATGAAATTTATTGGGATAAAGATTGCAAATGAAATATTTTGTTATACTTTTGCGGCTGAATAAAGAGTAATATCAAAATTGTTTATAAATTAAAAGTAAAGATATGTATTGGACATTGGAATTAGCATCAAAATTGGAAGACGCTCCATGGCCAGCAACCAAGGATGAATTGGTTGACTACGCTATCCGTTCGGGCTCTCCTTTGGAAGTGATTGAAAACTTGCAGGAAATGGAAGATGAAGGTGAAATCTACGAAAGCATCGAAGATATTTGGCCGGATTATCCAAGCAAGGAAGACTTTTTCTTTGATGAAGAAGAGTATTAGACGTTTGTCTTATTTCGGTAAATAATTGGGGTTAAATAAGGTGGCAAGCCAAATGGTTGCCACCTATTTTTATTCTGATTCCTATAGCTTGTCAGTTACATATAAGGGTGTTGTGTTACTGCATTGGTTGTCATAAGTCACAAAATACAACCTAATAATAAATTTACTCTTAAATAGAGGGCGAATCCTATTTTTTAGGAGAAATTGAACATATACGTTAAATATTTGTTTATCTTTGTAGCGTTAAACATTAAAGAATGTAAATATGAAAAAGATTTTTAGTGTATTGATGGTGGCCGTAGCATTGATGATGGCGGCTCCCGCTCAAGCTCAATTGATTAAGTTTGGTGTGAAGGGTGGTTTGAATATGTCTAAGATTGATTGGGGTAAAGAAAACTCAACAGGTTTCTTTATTGGACCGATGGCAGAAATTACACTTCCTATAATTGGTTTGGGAATTGACGGTGCATTGATGTATTCTCAAAAAACAAATTTATCTTATGAATATGCAGGAAATGATGTGAGTTCTGTTGACTTAAAAGAACAAGGTATAGAAATTCCAATCAATTTGAAATATTCTTTTGGATTAGGAAGTTTATTGGGCGTTTATTTAGCTGCTGGTCCTGACTTTTTCTATAATTTTAAGGATATTGATGCTACGGCTTTTAAAGCAAAGAAAAGTCAAGTAGCAATAAACTTAGGGGCTGGTGTAAAATTATTAAAGAAACTTCAAGTAGGTATTACTTATCAAATTCCGATGGGTGATAGTTTTGAATGGAAAGATGCTGTTGCCAAAGTTGCAAACGGAACAAAAACCAAGACTTGGCAAGTTTCTGCCGCTTATATTTTCTAAAAAAGAATAATTTAAAAATAGAGGGTATACTATATATTTAGGTACGGATTACACGGATTAACACGGTCTTTGGTGTATGTTTTGTATGCATTAATTTTATCCGTGCAATCCGTGTAATCCGTGCCTAAAAAATAAGTGGATGCGTATTTCGACACACCCACTTCTTTTTTGTATCTTTGTTCCCATGAAGAAATACGTGGATGTCATAGTGCCCCTGCCCATTGCCTCGCAATACACCTATTCGCTTCCTGCCGATTTGGAGGATAGCGTCAGGGAAGGATGCCGTGTGGTGGTGTCGTTCGGACGGAAGAA